>NZ_JBEOVL010000046.1:0-55388 GCF_040295485.1 Streptomyces sp. NPDC002793
GCTCCCAACGGGCCTTCGCAGCAGCGTGTCATCCGTGAGGCGCTCGGTGCGGCGGGTCTGGGGCCGTCCGATGTCGACGCGGTGGAGGCGCACGGTACCGGTACCCGGCTGGGTGATCCGATCGAGGCGCAGGCGTTGCTGGCGACGTACGGGCAGGACCGCCCCGACGGCCGGCCGCTGTGGCTCGGCTCGGTCAAGTCCAACCTCGGGCACACCCAGGCCGCTTCCGGCGTCGCGGGAGTCATCAAGACGGTCGAGGCGATCCGCCGAAGCACCCTGCCCAGGACCCTGCACGTCGACGCTCCGACCCCTGAGGTCGACTGGTCGGAGGGGGCCGTGGAGCTGCTCACCGAGTCCCGGCCGTGGCCGGAGACCGGCAGGCCCCGCCGGGCGGGCGTCTCCTCCTTCGGAATCAGCGGCACCAACGCCCACGTCGTCATCGAGGCTGCCCCGGAAGCGGAGCAGCCCGTGGCGGACGTCCCGGAAATCGGAGGGACGCCGGTCCTCTGGCCCGTGTCCGGCCGGTCCGCCGCCGCGCTGCGCGCCCAGGCCGACCGCCTGCGCTCCCACCTCGACCGCACCGGTGACACCCTCGACCTGCGTGCCGCCGCCCGCCACCTGGCCACCGCCAGGGCCGCCCTGGAACACCGGGCCGTGGTCCTGGCACCCGACTCCGAAGGGCTGCGCCGCGAACTGGCGGCACTCGCCCAGGACCGGACGGGACAGGGCCTCGTACGCGGCGTCGCCGCCCGCGGGGAGCTTGCCTTCGTCTTCTCCGGACAGGGCGCCCAGCGGCCCGGAATGGGCCGCGAACTGTACGAGACGTACCCGGCCTTCGCGGACTCCTTCGACGCCGTATGCGCCCACCTCGACCCGGACCTGGACCGTCCGCTGCGCCAGGTCGTCTTCCACGACGCCGAAGCACTCGGCCGCACCGGCTGGACCCAGGCGGGCCTGTTCGCCTTCGAGGTGGCGCTGTTCCGGCTGCTGGAGTCCTGGGGGCTGACCCCGGACCGACTGGCCGGACACTCGGTGGGCGAGCTCGCCGCCGCTCACGTCGCGGGGATCCTCCCGCTCGCCGACGCGTGCGTCCTGGTCGCAGCCCGGGGAAGGCTGATGGAGGAGCTGCCCGAGGGCGGTGCGATGCTGGCCGTACGGATGACCGAGGCCGAGGCGCTCGCGGCGCTCGCCGGGTACGAGGGGCGCGTGGAGATCGCCGCCGTCAACACCCGGGAGGACGTCGTCCTGTCCGGGGACTCCGACGCCCTCGCCGAACTCGCTGAGGAGGGACGCAGGACCGGCCGAAGGATCCGTGCCCTGGACGTCTCGCACGCCTTCCACTCGCCGCACATGGACCCCGTGCTGCACGGCTTCGCCGCCGTGGCCGCGACCCTCGACTACCGGCCCGCCCGCATCCCGCTCGTGTCGACCGTCACCGGGCTTCCCGACGACGGCGCGATGGCCACTCCCGAGTACTGGGTCCGTCAGATCCGCGCCACCGTACGGTTCGCCGACGCCGTCGGCACGCTCCTCGACCAGGGGGTGACCCGGTTCGCCGAGATCGGCCCCGGCGCCACGCTCACCGCGCCGCTGGAACGGACCCTGGAACGCGGACGTACCCTCGACGGCACCGCCGACACCCTCGCCGTGGCCCTCCAACGCTCCGGCCGGCCCGAATCGACCGCCCTGCTCACCGCCGTCGCCAGGCTGCACACCGCGGGCGTCGACGTCGGCTGGCAGGCGCTCCTCGGCCCCGGTACCGCCCGGGCCGACCTGCCGACGTACGCCTTCCAGCGGAGCCGCTACTGGCCCGAACCCCGGCCCACCCAGGAGCGGACAGCCTCGGACAGCCACCTCTACCAGGTGGGGTGGCGTCCCCTGCCCGAGTTCGGCCAGGCCGTGCCGGACGGGATCTGGCTCGCCGCAGGTGCCGCCGACGACCGCACCGCCCACCTCCTCGCGCTGCTGCGCGAACAGGGCGTACGGATCACCGAGGTCCACACCGCAGCCGGCGGCGACCGGGAGACCTGCACCAAGGAACTGCAGCGGGCCCTCGATCACGGGCCGGCCGCAGCCGGAGTGCTGTGCCTCGCCGACGACCCCGCCCCCGTCCTCGCCCTGACCCAGGCCCTCGACGACATCGCCCTCGACGCCCCGCTGTGGTGCCTGACCACCGGAGCGGTCACCACAGGACCGGCCGACCCGGCCGCCGACTCCGCCGCCGCTGCGGTCTGGGGGCTGGCCCGCACCCTGGGACTGGAGGTCCCGCACCGCCGGATCGGCCTGGTCGACCTGCCGGAACGCCCCGACTCACGGACCGCCGCCCGGCTCGCCGGACTGCTCGCCGCCGGAGGCGCGGGCGAGGACCAGATCGCGCTGCGCGCGACCGTGCTGGCCCGCAGGATCGTCCGCGCCGCACCACCCGTCGGCATACCGCACTGGCAGCCATCGGGCACCGTCCTGGTGACCGGCGGAACCGGACGCGTCGGCCGGGCAGTGGCCACCGCACTCGCCGCCCACGGTGCCGGGCACCTGGTGCTCCTCGGCCGCCGTGGTGCCGACGCCGAGGGCGCCCGGGAGTTCGCCGAGAGCCTGCCGGTGGGCGTCACCCTCGTCGCCGCCGACGTCACCGACCGGACGGCCGTCGCACGGGCACTGGCGGCCGTTCCGGCCGAACACCCGCTCACCGCCGTCGTGCACGCCGTGGGCACGGCCGGCGACGTACCCGCGGTGGACCTGCACCCCGCCCACCTGCGCCGGGCGGACGCGACCGCCGAAGGCGCCCAAGCGCTCCACGAACTGACCACAGGGCTGGAGGCCTTCGTACTGATCTCCTCGGTGACGGGTGTCTGGGGCGGAGCCGGGACGGCCGCCCGGTCCGCCGCGAGTGCACGCCTGGACGCCCTCGCCGCACACCGCCGGTCCCTCGGCCTGCCCGCGACCTCGATATCCTTCGGGCCGTGGGCGACGGGCGGGGACGGCACGACCGCGCAACGCCACGGCCTGCGTCCCCTGAACACCGATCTGACCTGGTCCGTCCTGCGGGACGCGGTCGCCGGTCCCACCACCCACGTCATCGCCGCCGACGTCGACTGGGACGTCTTCCACCCGACGTACACCCTGGCCCGGCCCCGCCCGCTCTTCGACGAACTCCGCGAGGTCCAGCGGCTGTCGGAGGCGGTCCGAACCCCGGCCCGGCCGGCGGGCACGAGCGGAACCGCCCTCACCGGCCCCGACCGGGACCGGCTGGCACTCGACCTCGTACGCGTCACCACCGCCACGGTGCTCGGACACCCCGACACCGGACCTGTCGCACCGGACCGCGAATTCCTGGAACTCGGCGTCGACTCGCTTGCTGCTCTGGAGATACGCGACGCCTTGGAGAAGGCGACAGGTCTGTCGCTGCCGGGCACCGTCGTCTTCGACCACACCACTCCCGCCGCCCTCGCCCGGTACCTCCTCGGCGGAACGGCCATGGCGGTGGGCGGACCCCCGGTATCCGCCGCACCCGTACTCGGGATCTCACCCACGGACCGGAACCCGGCGGGCCTGCTGGAGTCCCTCTACCGGGAGGCCGTCCGCACCGGACGGGTCCAGGAGTTCCTCGGACTCCTCGGTGACACCGCCAGGTTCAGACCGGTGGCCGACGACGTCACCGAGGCGGGCGGACCGGCCGCCCTGGTAGGACTCGCCGACGGGCCCGCGCCGGAACTGCTGGTCTGCGTCAGCGGCCTCACGGCCGGCGGCGGCCCCCACGAGTTCGCCCGCCTGGCCGCACCGCTGCGTGGCGCCCGCCGGGTGGCCGCGGTACCCGTACTCGGCTACGGCCGCGGTGAGTTGCTCCCCGCGACCCCCGACGTCGCGCTGGACTGGCAAGCCCTGGGCATTCTCGCGCACGCCGGAGACACACCCTTCGTCCTGTTCGGGCACTCCGGAGGTGCGATCCTCGCCCACCGGCTGGCGATGCGCCTCTCCCAACTGGGCACCCCACCGGCAGGGTTGGTGCTGGCGGACGTCTATGCTCTGGACGACCCGCTGCTCGTGGAGTGGAACACAGAACTCTCCGAAGGGGTCTTCGACCGGGTCGAGCAGTTCGTGGCCATGGACGACAGCCGCCTCACCGCGATGGCGTGGTACGGCGGCCTGTTCTGGCAGGACGGCCCTCCCCACACGCACATCCCGACCCTGCTGCTGAGGGCTTCGGAACCGCTGCGCGAGCCCGCTGACGGGCGGGACTGGCGCAGCTCCTGGGCAACCGCCCAGGACGTCGTCGACGTACCCGGCAACCACTTCACGATCATGGCCGAGCACGCCGGGACGACGGCCCGCGCCGTCCACCGCTGGGTGGGGGAGCTGTCCTGAGGCCCGGCGCCCCCACATCCGTGAGCCCACCCCCCGGACAGAGAAAAGGACCCCCGATGACAACCGAACCACTGGCCCGCGCGATCGGGGTCACCCGGCGCTACGGCGGCACGACCGCCGTGGACGGCCTCTCGCTCGACATCCCGGCAGGCCAACTGCTCGGCATGCTCGGCCCCAACGGAGCCGGCAAGAGCACCCTGATCAGCCTCTTCACCGGCCTGCGCAAGCCCACCAGCGGCCGCGTCGAACTGTTCGGCCGTGACCCCAGGGACGTGGCGGCACGGAGGCGGATGGGCATGACACCACAGGAGACGGGCCTGCCCGAAACACTCAAGGCCACCGAGGTGATGGACTTCGTGGCCGCGCACTTCGAACGTCCGGCGGACAAGAAGGCGCTGCTGGAGCAGTTCGACATCACCGGATTCGCCGACCGTCAGGTCGGTGGCCTCTCCGGCGGCCAGAAGCGCCGTCTGGCCATCGCCCTGGCCTTCGTCGGCAACCCCGATCTGGTGTTCCTCGACGAGCCCACCACCGGCCTCGACGTCGAGGCACGCCACGCACTGTGGAACGGCGTCCGAGCCTTCCACGAGAAGGGCGGAACCGTGGTACTGACCAGCCACTACCTCGACGAGGTGGAAGAGCTGGCCGAACGCGTCGTGATCATCGACCGGGGCCGCAGCGTCGCCGACGACAGTGTCGAGGCGCTGCGACGGGTGAGCGGCCTGCGCAGGGTCTCCGTACGGATGGCGGAGGTACCCACCCTGCCCGGTCTCATCGCCAGTGAGCAGGAGGGCGACCGGGTCCACCTGATCTGCCAGGACTCCGACCGGCTGGTCCGCGACCTGGTGAACACCGGAGCGGCCTTCCGCGACCTCGAAGTCAGCTCCGGGTCCCTGGAGGACGCCTTCCTGGCACTGCTGGGCCGCAACCGCGACTCGGCGGAGGACACAGGACACGCCACCCCCGACGGCCGAGACAGCGACCGTGAGAACGTTGCGGAGACGACCACATCGTGAAGATGACCCTTGCCTACGTCAAGTTCGAGATCCTGGAGGCCGTCCGGATCCCGGCCGTCTTCATCGGACTGCTCTTCATGCCCGCCGGCGGCATGCTCGTGTTCGTCGTCCCGACCCTGGGGGACGACCCCCGGGCCGCGACCATGGGCACCGCCTCCATGTGTCTGTTCGCCGTCCTCATCATCTGCTCGGCCCAGTACGGCATGGGCATAGCCGACGCGAGGATGAAACCCTGGGGCGGCTACGTCCGCACCCTGCCGGGCGGCCCGGTGCCCCGCATGGTCAGCATGGTGACCCTGAGCATGCTGATGACGCTGCTCGGCGCGATCCCCCTGGTCCTGGTCGCCGCCGTCGCCACCCGGGCCGACGCCTCACTGCCCGAACTCCTCCTGGGAATGGGCGCGGTGCTGCTCGCCGTCATCCCGTTCGCCCTGCTCATGCTGGCCATCGGGTACGCGGTCAACCCCTACCTCGTCGCGACGCTGACCAGCATCGCGCCGCTCGTCCTGGTCGTCCTCGGCGGACTGCTCGCCGACCCCCGGTCCACCGACGGCTTCATCGCCGTGATCGCCCCCTACACACCGGTCCGGGGCTCCGCCGAGCTGGTGTGGGCGGCGGTCGGCGGCTACACGCCCCAGCCCACCTCACTGATCGCGCAGGGTGTGTGGACCCTCGCCCTCGCCTTCCTCGCCTACCGCGCCTACCGCGCCGACGAAGGCCGCCGCTTCCGCTGAACCACCGCTCGGAGCAACACCTACTTCTTCCCGCCCCACCGATCCGTGAGGTCCGCCTTGTCAGAGAACCTGTCGGTCACTGCCGGGGGAGTCGTCTCCACCGGCTCCATGTCCGCCCGCCCGCTGCGGGTGGAGGGCGCCTTCGCCTTCACCCCGAAGGCCTTCCCCGACGACCGGGGCGCGTTCCTCTCGCCCTACCAGGAGCCCGCGTTCACCGCCGCCGTGGGGCACCCCCTGTTCCCGGTCGCCCAGACCAACCACAGCATCTCCGCCCGCGACGTGGTGCGCGGCGTGCACTTCACCACCACCCCGCCCGGTTCGGCGAAGTACGTGTACTGTGCGCGCGGCAGCGCCCTCGACATCGTCGTGGACATCAGGGTCGGCTCACCCACCTTCGGCGTCTGGGACTCGGTCCTGCTGGATCAGAGCGACCACCGGGCCATGTACTTCCCCCTCGGCCTCGGCCACGCCTTCGTCGCACTCGAGGACGACACGGTCATGTCGTACATGGTCTCCAGCAGTTACGTCGCCGAGTACGAACTGGCCCTCTCCGTTCTGGACCCGGCACTCGAAGGCCTGCCCCTGCCGGACCGCACGCGCATGCTCCTCTCGGAGCGCGACGCGGTCGCCCCCACCCTGGCCGAGGCCGCCGAAGCCGGAATGCTCCCGGTGTACGAGGAGTGCCGGCGCATCGAGAAGGCGATGTACGCGTGAGCGGCGGCACCGCCGGCGCCGGGCGCCCCCTCGTCGTGGTGCTCGGTGCGTCCGGCTTCCTCGGCTCCGCACTCACCCGCGCCCTTGCCCGACGCCCGGTCCGGCTGCGCCTGGTGGCCCGCCGGGCCACCCCCGCCCCCACCGGTGCCGTGGCCGACATCGACGTACGCACCACGGATCTCGCCGCCCCCGGTGCGCTGGCCGAGGCCGTCGAAGGGGCCGACGCGGTCTTTCACCTGGTCGCCGCCACCGACGCGGGCTGGCGTGTCGCCGAGGGCGACACCGCCGCCGAGCGGATGAACGTGGGCCTGGTCCGCGACCTCACCGACGCGGTCGAGGCGGCGGCCCGGCGGCCCGTGGTGGTCTTCCCCAGCACCACCACCCACCTCGACGACCACGCGGCGGGATCAGCCGCCGACCCGGACCGGGGCAGGAGCCCGTACGTCCGGCAGAAGCTGCAGGCCGAGGGTGTGCTCGCCCGCGCCACCGCCGACGGGATCCTGCGCGGTGTCTCGCTCTGCCTCCCGACGGTCTTCGGCCACGGCCCCGACAGCACCGCCCCCGACCGCGGTGTCGTCGCCACCATGACCCGCCGCGCCCTGGCCGGCGACCCCCTCACGATCTGGGGCGACGGCTCCGTCCGCCGCGACCTCGTGTACGTCGACGACGTCGTCGAGGCATTCCTGGCCGCCCTCGACCACGCAGACCGGCTGGCTGGTGCGTACTGGAACATCGGGACGGGCACGGGCGTCACGCTGCGCACCTTGTTCACCGGCGTCTCGGCGGCCGTCGCCGCGCACACCGGCGCCCCTGCCGTCCCCGTCGTCTCCGTCGAGCCCCCGGCCTCCGCCGACCCCGCCGACAGTGTGGACGTCGTCGTCGACCCCGGCCCCTTCGCCGCCGTCACCGGCTGGACCGCGCGGGTGGAACTCGATGAAGCGCTCCGGCGCACCGTCACCGCGCTCGCGCCCGTGGGGGCCGACCGGGCCCGGAGCCGGGGTGACGCAGGTCGGGTGTAGGGGCGGTAGGGGTTGTTCCCCGCACGAGGCAATCCCTAGGTTCTCGCCCTGAACCGAACACGCGGAAAAGAGCCGGCCGTTGTGCGCCGGTGGACCGTCTGGAGGGCGACCATGCGCATTCTCTTCGTCTCGCATGCGGAGAAGACACACTTTTTCAGCATGGTGCCGCTGGCCTGGGCCCTGCGGACCGCCGGCCACGAGGTCAGGGTGGCCACCCAGCCCGAGATGGCGGAGGCCGTCACCAGGACCGGACTGACGGCGGTGCCGCTCGGCGCCGACCACCGGTGGAAGCAGGTGATGGAGGCCAGCCAGGACGAGGGCTGGGCTGCCCGGGTCGTCGAGGCGGTGACGCACTCGGCGGACCTCGGCCACGACGAACTCCTCCGGTTCTTCGACGAGACGGTCACCCAGTACTTCCGCACCGTCAACAACGAGGAGTTCACCGACGCACTCGTCGCGTACACCCGGCGGTGGCAGCCCGACCTGATCGTGTGGGAGCAGTTCACCTGGGCCGGCGCCGTCGCCGCCCGCGCCACGGGAGCCGCACACGCCCGCATGCTGTGGGGCGCGGACGTGGTCACCCGGTCCCGCAACGACTTCCTGGCACGGATCGCCGAACGCCCCGAGGGCGAGCGGACGGACCCGCTGAGGAACTGGCTGACCGAGACACTCGCACGGCACGGCGCGACGTACGACGAGACCGTGGCCCACGGACAGTGGACGATCGACCCGAACCCGCCCTCCCACCGCATCGACAACGGTCTGCCCGTCGTCGGCGTGCGGTACGTCCCCTACAACGGGCAGGCCGAACTGCCCGAATGGCTGAGCACGGAGCCCGCGAAGCCCCGCGTCGCCGTGACCGCAGGCGTCTCGGTCCGCGGCTACTTCGGCTTCGACATGTTCAGCATCGGTGCCCTGCACGCCTTCGCGGACCTGGACATCGAGCTGATCGCCACACTGCTGCCCGCCCCCGGCGAGTCGGCGGAGACCGCGCCGTCGAATGCCACCGTGATGGACTTCGTACCCATGCAGGGGTTGCTGCCGACCTGTTCGGCCGTGATCCACATCGGTGGGGCGGGCGTGCAGTCCACCGCGGCCTTCTACGGCGTACCGCAGATGATCCTGCCCGGCTTCTGGGACACCGTGGTCCGCGCCGACCTCATCGAGCAGTCGGGTGCGGGCCTCTGCGTACTGCCGGGCGAGGTCACCCCCGAGCGGGTCCGGGAGTCCCTCGTGCGCCTGCTGGAGGACCCGGCGTTCCGCAAGGGAGCGCAGGCACTCCGCGACGACGTGCTCTCCGCGCCCTCGCCCAACGAGATCGTCCCGGTCCTCGAGGACCTCACCGCCCGACACCAGACCACCCGCTGAGGGGACCCACCGCCGTGTACGGAGCAGAGTTCGCCGAGACCTACGACCTGATCCACCGGGCGCGGGGCAAGGACTACGCGGGTGAGGCCCGGTACGTAGCCGACCTCGCCAGGAAGAAGACCCCCGACGCGACCTCCCTGCTGGACGTCGCCTGCGCCACCGGCTCCCATCTGGAAGCCTTCGCGGGCATGTTCGACACGGTCGCCGGCCTGGAACTGTCCCGGCCGATGGTCGATGCCGCTCGCGTCAAGCTGGGTGACATCATCCACCAGGGAGACATGCGCGACTTCGAACTGGGAGCCCGGTTCGACGTCGTGACCTGCATGTTCGGCTCCATCGGCCACGCCATGACCGAGGCCGACCTCATTGCCACGCTGCGCCGCTTCGAGGCGCACCTCTCCGACGGGGGCGTGGTCCTGGTCGACCCGTGGTGGTTCGACGACACGTTCACGCCGGGCCACGTAGCCGGTGACGTGTGCACCGCCGAGGGCCTCACCATGGCCCGTGTCTCGCACGCCACCCGCCAGGACGACAAGTCACGCATGGAGGTGCACTACACCGTCGCGAGCGCCGAGCAGGGCATACGCCACTTCGTCGAGACCTATCTCGCACGCCTCTACACCCGGGGCCAGTACGAGAAGGCGTTCGCCGAGGCCGGCTTCGCCGTCGAGTACCTTCCCGAGGTGCACAACGGCCGTGGGCTGTTCCTCGCCGTACGCGCCTGACCCGGGCGGTGGACCTACCCCGCGCAACGGCGAAGTACCCGACCTCCCCCGCGCAGAGCATGGAGCCACAGACGTGAACCGGACGAGCCCGCAGTCCCCCCGCGCGGCGACCGCGGACGAAGGCCGGGACACGGCAACACGCCTCGCCGTGTCCGCGCTGGCCCACGAGGGGCTCCACACCGACGCGGCGACCTTCCGCACCTGGCTCGCCGACTGCCGCGACCGCACCCGCACCACCGTCGAACTGCGCCCGCTGGAGACCCTCCGGAGCTGGCGTGCCGACCCGCACACCGGAGACATCGGCCACACCAGCGGCGGGTTCTTCACCGTCCGGGGCCTCGACGTCGAGGTGCCCGGGGCGGCGGTCGAACGCTGGCAACAGCCCATCATCAGCCAGCCCGAGGTCGGCATCCTCGGCATCCTCGTCAAGGAGTTCGGCGGAGTCCTGCACTTCCTGATGCAGGCCAAGGCCGAACCCGGCAACATCAACGGGATCCAGCTCTCGCCCACCGTCCAGGCCACCCGCAGTAACTACACCGGTGTGCACGGGGGCAAGGCCGTCCCCTACCTCGACCACTTCCGCGACACGGCCCGCCACCGGGTCCTCGCCGACGTACGCCAGTCCGAACAGGGTGCCTGGTTCCACCACAAGGTCAACCGCAACATGATCGTCGAGGTGACCGAACCGGTCGACCTCCTCGACAGTTTCTGCTGGCTGACCCTGGCTCAGCTCCACTCGCTGCTGCTCCTTGACGACATGGTCAACATGGACGCCCGTACGGTGCTGTCCTGCCTCCCCGTCTCCGGCCCCGGTGCCGCCTCCGCGTACCCCCGCGCCGGCCACGACCGCTTCGGCCGGGCGCTGGACCACTCCGCCGACCCGGGCTTCCGCGCGGCCCACACCGACAGCGAGATCCTCGGCTGGATCACCGAGGAGCGCACGCGCCAGGAACGCCGCGTCCGCGAGATCCCACTCGACCGCGTGGTCGGCTGGCACCTGCGGGACGGCCGCATCCGCCACGAGAACGACCTGTTCTTCGACGTGGTCGGCGTCGCGGTGGAGGCAGTCGGCCGCGAAGTCGGCCGCTGGGAACAGCCGATGATCGCCCCGCGCGGCACCGGACTCGTCGCACTGCTGGTACGCGAGTTCGACGGCGTGCTCCACGTCCTGCTGCACGCCCGCGTCGAAGCAGGCCACCTCGACGTGCTGGAACTCGCCCCGACCGTGCAGTGCATCCCCGACACCTACGAGCACCTACCTCCGGCAGCCCGCCCGCGCTTCCTCGACACGGTGCTCGCCGCCCGGCCGGAGAACGTCCGGTTCGACGCCGTCCACTCCGAGGAGGGCGGCCGCTTCCTGCACGCCCGCACCCGGTACATGGTCGTCGAGTCCGACGCCGAACTCCCCCTCGGAGACTGCCCCGAATACCGCTGGCTGGCGCTCCACCAGACAGGAGCCCTGCTGCGCCACAGCCACTACCTCAACATCCAGGCCCGCTCCGTCATCGCCTGTCTGCACAGCCTGGCCGGCCGGCCCCCGGCCGGCGACGGCACCAATGCCCACCTCGGCGCGGACGGTCGGGCCGAACCGGAAGGAAGACGACAGACATGACCACGCGCGTATGGGACTACCTCGCCGAGTACGAGGCGGAGCGCGAGGACATCCTCGACGCCGTCGATCAGGTGTTCCGCTCCGGCCAACTGATCTTCGGACCCTCCGTCAGCGGTTTCGAGGAAGAGTTCGCCGCCTACCACTCCCTGGCGCACGGCGTCGGCGTCGACAACGGCACCAACGCCCTCGTACTCGCACTGCGCTCCCTGGGCGTCGGCCCGGGCGACGAGGTGATCACGGTGTCCAACACCGCCGCGCCCACCGTCATCGCCATCGACCAGGTCGGCGCCACGCCCGTCTTCGTCGACGTGCGCGAGAGCGACTACCTGATGGACACCACCCAGGTCGAGGCCGCCATCACCCCGCGCACCCGCTGCCTGCTCCCCGTACACCTCTACGGGCAGTGCGTCGACCTCGCACCGCTCGAGGACCTCGCCGCCCGCCACGGCCTGGTGATACTGGAGGACTGCGCGCAGTCCCACGGCGCCCGCCGGCACGGCCGACTCGCCGGCACCACCGGCAGAGCGGCGGCGTTCTCCTTCTACCCGACCAAGGTGCTCGGCGCCTACGGCGATGCCGGAGCGGTGATCACCGACGACGCGGACACCGACGCCGCTCTGCGCAGGCTTCGCTACTACGGCATGGAGCAGCAGTACTACGTCGTCCAGACCCCTGGCCACAACTCCCGGCTCGACGAGGTCCACGCCGAGATCCTGCGCCGCAAACTGCGCCGCCTCGACGGATACCTCGACGCCCGCCGCCGCGTCGCCGCCCGCTACGCCGAGGCCCTGGCGGACAGCGGTCTGGTCCTGCCCGAGGTGACCCCCGGCAACGACCACGTCTACTACCTCTACGTCGTGCGCCACCCCCGGCGTGACGCGATCATCGAAGCCCTCAGGGCGTACGACATCTCCCTCAACATCAGCTACCGCTGGCCGGTGCACACCATGAGCGGCTTCGCCCACCTGGGACAGCCCAAGGGGTCGCTGCCGGTCACCGAGGCGATGGCCGACGAGATCTTCTCCCTGCCGATGTACGCCTCGCTCTCCGAGGAACGCCAGGACAAGGTCATCGACGCCCTGCGCGAAGTTCTGCGCACGGTGTGACACGAACGCGGACACGAACGCCGCGGCCAGGGGCGGAGACCGTCCCCGGCCGCGGCGTACGCCCGCCGTTCAGCGAGTGAGCCGCAGCGGCAGCTCCAGCAACCCGTGCAGGTTGAAGTGGTGGTTGACCGGAAGGTCCTCGCGGAGAAGCTCGATCTTCGAGTACCGCCCCAGCAGCTTGGAGAACACGGTCGCCGCCTCCAGACGCCCCAGCACCGCCCCCAGACAGAAGTGCGGGCCCGAGCTGAACGCCAGCGTCTTCGGCTCGGTACGGGACAGGTCCAGGCGGTCCGGGTCGGGATAACGCTCCGGGTCCCGCCCGGCGGCGTCCAGCAACCCCATCACATGGGCCCCCTTCGGGATGGTCCTGCCCCCGATCTCCATGTCCGCAGTGGCGATCCGGGTGGCCAGCGTCACCGGCGGGTCGAAGCGGGACAGTTCGTCGACCGCGGTCGGCATCAGCGCCGGGTCCGCCCGGAGGGCCTCCAGCGCGTCGGGCTGCCGCAGCAGAGCCAGCATGCCGTTGCCGATCAGGTTGACCGTGGTCTCGTGGCCGGCGTTGAAGATGAGCAGGATGTTGGCGACGATCTCCTCCTCGGTGAGCTGCTCGCCGTCCTCGGCCTCCATCAGCACCGACAGCAGGTCGTGCTGGGGGTCGGCACCGCGCCGCGAGGCCATCAGCTCCAACAGGTAGGCCCGAAACTCCGGTTCGGCCTTGTTCATGGCGATGCGGCGGCGGGGTGCGACGTCGGGGTCCAGTACGTACCCCACCTTGTCCGTCCAGTCCCGGCACCGCGCGCGGTCCTCGGCGGGTATCCCGAGCAGTTCCCCGACCACGGCCACGGGCATCGGCAGCGCCAGGTCCCGCACCAGGTCCACCTCGCCCTCTCCCATGGCGTCGAGCAGACCGTCGACGATCTCGTCGATGCGAGGCCGCAACCGGTCGATGGACCGCGGCGTGAAGACCCGGGCGATCAGCTTGCGCAGGCGGCGGTGGTCGGCCCCGTCCTTGAGGAGCAGCCACTTGTCGACACTGCGCATCACCGGGCAGGTCGGCCCGCCCCGGCTCATGGCCCAGCCCGGCTCCTGGGGAAAGGCGCTGGAGGAGTGCGGGGAGCGCAGCAGCGCATCGACGTCGTCGTACCGGGTGAGCACCCAGAATCCCGTCGCCGTCCGGTGCACCGGATCACTCTCGCGAAGCCGCCGATAGTACTCGAACCGGTCGGCCGCCAGAGCCGGGTCGTTCAGGTCGTAGAGAACGCTCATGCCATCCATCCCTCTGCATCGGTACGTTGCCGGGCCCGCGCGGCGAGCCCGCCCGCACCGGCCCGTACCCTCCGGCGCACTCCTCGCGAGCCACCGCGACGGCCGCTTCGGGTCCCGCGACGTGTCTGCCCACGCCGTATCCCGCCGACGGGAGAGCGGACTCCCGGTCACGGGGGACCGGCTCCCGAACGCTCATGCCCTCCCCGTCACTTCACAGGCCGATCTCTGCCCGCAGGCTAAGCGGGCGGCCGAGACGCGGAGAACCCCTAACCACCCGGCCGGTCCGTCCCCGGACCCGGGGGGCGGGCCGGTCCCGCGGAAGGGCCTGCGCACCTCGCTCGACCGGCCGGGCCCCGTACAGCCGACTGGCAGGCATTTCGGCGGGCCGGGGAGGAACCGCGAGCCCCGCCACCCCCGTGCCCACGGGCCGGACACCTAGGGGTGCCGGCCCCGGCTAGGGGTGTTCCGTACCCCGCAGCCTCTCGTAGGCTCGGACTCTGCCGGGCCGCCGACCGCCGGCCGTCGGCATGCCCGGTCGGGAAAGGCTTAGGTGCTCGGATGCTCAGGAGCCGTCGGCTGCTCGCCATCAGCGACCTGCACATCGGATACGCGGAGAACCGCGAAATCGTCGAAGGACTCCGACCGACCGGTGACGACGACTGGCTTCTGGTCGCCGGTGACATCGGTGAGTTCGTTCACGACGTGGAATGGGTCCTCGGCGTACTCACCCGCCGCTTCGCCAAGGTGATCTGGACACCAGGCAACCACGAACTGTGGACCCCCCGCGACGACACCGTCCAGCTCCGCGGCGAGGCCCGCTACCAGCACCTGGTCGGACTCTGCCGGAGCCTCGGCGTGGTGACGCCGGAAGACCCGTACCCGGTCTGGGAGGACGCCGACGGGGCGGAAACCCTGATAGTCCCGCTCTTCCTCGGCTACGACTACTCCTGGCGCCCGGCCGGGACGCACTCCAAGGAACAGGCGCTGGCCTACGCCTACGAGACCGGAGTGGTGTGCACCGACGAGATGCTGCTGCACCCGGACCCGCACCCCGGCCTGGACGACTGGTGCCGGGCTCGCGTCGCACTGACACGGCGCCGCCTCGACGACGAGCGCGCGGGACGCCCGACCGTCCTGGTCAACCACTACCCCCTGGTACGCGAGCCCACCCGGATCCTGCGCTACCCGGAATTCGCCCAATGGTGCGGCACGGAGCTCACCGCCGACTGGCACCTGAGGTACGAGGCCTCGGTAATGGTCTACGGGCACCTCCACATACCACGCACCACCTGGTACGACGGTGTCCGCTTCGAGGAGGTCTCGGTCGGCTACCCCCGCGAATGGCGACGGCGTACGACGCCTCCGGGGCGCCTGCGCACGATCCTTCCCGCACCGGCCTGAGCCTGGGCCTGGGCCGCCACCGTCCGGTCCGGCGCGATTGCCGGCCGCGACCCCGTGACGGACAGCGCCTTGAGGAACGGCCTGACGCACCCCCGCGCCCGACGGCTGCCAGTGCCCCGGCACCCGGCCGAAGACGGCGCCGAAGGGCGCGGGGGCAGGGCTTCAGAACACCTTCTCCGCTTCCTCGGCCACCGGCCCGGCACAGGAGGCCAGACGTTTCGGCAGATCCGTACGGCGCTTCACGTCCAGCTTCCGGTACGCCCGCGTGAGATGCTGCTCGACCGTGCTGACCGTGATGAACAGCGCGTCGGATATCTGCCGGTTGGTGTTCCCCTGCGCAGCCAGCACCGCCACCCGGTGCTCGGCCTCACTGAGAACCGGATCCGCCTCCCAACTCGCCGCGTCCTGCTGCCCGTTCTGCTCGCGAGTGCCGCCCGCCGGCTGCCTCCGGTCCTGCTGACCGGGAATCATGGAACCGCCGTCCGCAGCGCCCTGCGCCAGCTGATGCGCCCAGCGGACGAACAGCCGCGCCTGGGCCGAGTCCCCGGACCGCTGCAACGCATGGCTGATGTCGTTGAGCGCGAGCATCAACTCCTGCTGGTCGCCGCTGGCCTGGAGCAGAGTGACCGCCTTCGACAGCAGCTTGTGCCGCTGGTCCGGCACCGCGGTGGACGCCAACAGCCGCAGCGCCCGGCCTCGGGTGCGGTCGTCGAGACCGTGTGGAACGCGCAACTGCTCCAGGAGCAACTGCGCGGCATGGGTACGATTTCCGAGGCTGAGCTGCACCTTGGCCAGTTCGAGCCGCCAGGTCAGCAGTCCGGCCGTGTCGAGGCCCCAGTGCCGCATCTGCTCGCCGCAGCGGCGCAGGTCCGCGGTGGCGGCCTGGGCGCGCCCCATGGCGAGATGGTGCCGGCCCCGTGCGGCCAGGTAATGGATGCCCGCGGGAGTACGGAACATTCCCGGCGGTACGGGCTGGGCGAGCCAGCGCTCTGCCTCGGCGTGTCTGCCCTGCTCCGTGGCACAGGTGACCAGCGTGCCCAGCGGCCCGCCCACGGCGACCCCCCACCCGGCGCAGGGCACGTCCACCAGTGCGGCCTTCCCGAGCCGTTCGGTGGCCTCGTGGTCGCCCAGTCGTAGCGCAGCCTCCGCGTGGATGGCCCGTATGACGCCCAGCCAGGCGGGCGCGTGCCGTGCGGGCGGTTGCTTCAGCAGGATCTCACCCCAGGACGCGACGCGGTCGGCGCGGCCGGAATACAGGAGCGCCAGCAGAGGTGCGGCCAGCAGACCCAGTGAGCCGGGGTCGGCGTGGTACTGCTGCAACAACTGCTCCGCCTGGACGACGGTGTTGTTCCCGGCCGACGGAATCATCGCGCCGCCGAGCACGGAAAGCGCCCGCAGGCGAGGTCCCGCGCTGGGCGGGACCTCGGTGATCCGGTGCCGGGAACCCGCGGACTCCCTGGCGCTCGCGAGGTGGTCCGGGTTCGAGAGGGCGATGAGGAGTTCCATGGTCCGGCGCCGGCCGGCCGGGTCGTCGTCAGGTCCGGCCGTCCGGAAACCTTCGACGGCTTCGACGGCCTCGTCCACGCGCCCCTGCCACAGGAGGTACGGGACGGCGGAGAGAGCTGCGGTGGTGGACCAGCCGTCGGCGCGGGCGGACTTCACGAGGTGGTCGAGCTGCTGACCGACGCTGGTGGGATTGTTCTGCCAGCGCGCACTGACCAGCATCGCCGTGGTGGCGATGTCCTGGCCGGCGGTCTCCTCCTGCGTCTCCAGCCGGAGGCTGGCGGCCGCAAGGTCGGGCCGGCCTGCCGCGAGGGCCTGGGCGGCGGCCCTCTGGAGCACGGGCGACGCCCAGGGTGTGTCGGTCCAGGCCGAGGCGATGAGGTGCTCGGCGACGACGCTCGGCTCCTCCCCGCCCTCATGGAGCACCTCGGCCGCCCTCCGGTGCAGCTTCTGCTTCCTCTCGGGAGCGAGGTCGGAGAGGAGACAGTGCCGGATGCGGGGGTGACGTATCCGGTTGTGCTCGACGAGCCCCGAGTTGTGCAGGGCGCGGACCGCCGGCGCCGTCGTGTTGGGCAGTACGTCGAGAAGCTGGTCGAGGAGCTCCGGGGAGACCGGGCGGCCGAGAACGGCCAGGGCCTCGGCGACCTGGCGGACGGCGGGCTCGTGACGGTAGAGGCAGCCGAGGACGGCGCGCTTGAAGGTGTCGTCCTCGCGAGGGTCGTTGTCGTCCGTGTTGCCCGGGGCGTCCCGTTCGTCGATCAATGCCTGGACGAGGAGCGAGCTCCCCCCGGTCATCCGCAACAGGCGTCCGGCCTCCTGGCGTATGTCGGCGGGTCTCCCCTCCTGGCCCAGCAGCCCGATGATCGAGTCGGTTGTGAGCGGCGGGAGGGTGATCCCGGCGAAGTACGGCTGGCTGCGCAGCTCGGCGTGGAAGACCGGATGGGCCGACCCGGGGACGGATGTCTCCGCGAAGACCACCGTTATCGGGGCGTGCCGCAGGCGCCGGATGACGAACAGCAGACAGTGCAGCGAGGCCGCGTCCGTGTGGTGCAGCTCGTCGACTGCCAGCAGCAACGGCTGCTGGGCGGCCGCACGGGACAGCGCAGCGTGGACACTGCGCAGCAGGGGCCCCCAGAGGGGGCCGTCGACGGGGAGGGTGTCGCTGTCGTCGCTCCCGGCGGTCGCGGTCGTGAGGGACGACGCCGCCTCGCGTGTCAGGTCCTCGATCCGGGCGGATTCCTCCTGGCCCAGGTGCAGGCCGTGCAGCAGTTGCCCCAGAACCCCGAAGTGCAGGTTGCGTTCGGCCCGCGAACCGGTGGCGGTCAGTATGCGCCCGCCGGCCGCTGCGGCCCATTTCCCGTGCTGCTCCAGCATATGAGTCTTGCCGCTGCCCACGGCGCCGGCGATCAGCGCCACCTGGCCGCGCCCCTGTCTCTCGCAGTCGTGATAGGCCCGGCGGAGCAGCGCCAGTTCTTCTTCTCTGTGCACCAGCACGATTGGTTTCAGCCTCCCCGTATGCAGCGCCTGCCGCACACGGGGTCCCTGTGTGCAGCCGGCGCTCTCATGCCCGAAACTGCCCTGGTAGCCCGCTGTCGCGGGCTGTCAGGCTCCATGGTCATGGAAGTCGCGATGTTCGGCAAAGATTGCATAAAGATCGGCCGCAGCGCAACGGTTTCACTGTCCGTGCAGGGGCCGGAGAATCACCTGAGGACCGAAGAATAGGGGCCTGATGATTCCTCAAAGGGGTTGCCGACGGTAAGGGTGTTGGCATGGTGCATCTGCCGGAGTTCACCCGATATGCCATTGCCGCTTCCAAGAAGACAGGAAGAGGTAAATCAAGGAAAACGGGCATAGGTCCCTCGCGTTCTCCTTGATTCGAAATCCCCGTCGTCGCGAGCGGCACCCCGGCCCACTCGTCGACCGTTCCGCTGCGGACCCATGCGAGTCCCGGCGGGGGCCCGTAGATCTTTACACCCCCTAACTCGTCCGGGTCACCCTTGGTGACCGAAACTCGATGTTCGTGCGTGTACTCCGAGGGCCCCACGCGCGAGGCCGAGGGCGCACCCGCCGACATGAGTGACATCGCCCGGCGCGACGAATCCGAGGACGTCAGGTCGCCCGAACGGGCACAGATGAACATTCGCGCTTCGCGGCGCAGCGGATCCGGCCCGCAGGGTGAGCCGCGCAAGGCCACGGCAGCCACCGTGCGGCGCTCCGTCGCGCTGAGATCACGTGCCAACCGATCTGCTAACTCGCCTGCGCTCAGGTCGGGTTGCCCCTCGTCGAGCAGCGGCACGAGACGCCTCGCTCTGTCCTGGCAGCCAAGGGTGACGAGTTCCAGCGGCTGCGCCACGAGTTCATGGCGCTCGGACGCAAGTTCCCTGCTCTGCCGGTGATGCCGCAGTAGCACGGCGTCCGCGTGGTTGCCGCACTCGGCCAGCCTGAAGCGTGCGGACGCCGGGCGCTGATCCGTTCAGGCGGAGACCAGCTTCTTCCTGTGGAAGATCGCGTGAGCGATCCGGAACAGAGCAAGGGAAAGAGCGCTGACGGTGAGGACAGCGAGAGCGACGATCATGGGGTTCACCCATGCGGGCACGAGACTGATGTGCTCGTTGCATGCGTCGGCCAACGGGAAGAACGATGTGCCGTCCGCTCCCGTGCGCTCCCGCCACGCCTGGTCGTAGGTGGTGTGATGGGTGAGCTCACAGGTTTCCCGACTGTCCAGCCCCCCTGCGAAGACGCCGACCCCCCACACCACGACCGCGAAGCCGCCGGAGGCCCCGGCGACACCGACAAGCGCAATGGGCTGCGCGTGCCATGGAGCTCTTACGCCGCGACGCAGCATCAGTAACCCGGCCAGGACGGCAAGGACGGGAACTGCGAAGATGGGGTCAGGCACTACTTTCGCGCTTTCATGAAGCTGACTGTCCGACGGGTCGTCAGGTACGCGTATGTGCCTTTGATCAGCAACAATGGGGATTGTCGGGGCCGTTGTTCCCGCCGCTGTCGGAGGCACTTCCCAGGTGAGGAAGCGTATCGGGTCCTGTCCCCACGTCCACATCCAGGGCGGTGGCTGGGCGGTGGTGTCGGTCAGGCTGCCGGGGCGGTCAGGACGGCCTCGGCAGCCAGCCGGAGATTCCTGATCATCGGATTCGGGTCGCCCTTGCGGCTGACCAGGACGACCTGGCTGGGGGGAGCGCCCTCGATCGGGACGGTGACGAGGTCGGGGCGCAGTGAGCTACGCCGATCGCCGACCGGCAGCACGGCGATCGCCCTGCCACTCGCGACGAGTTCGAGCTTGTCCTCGTAGCTCTCGATCGGTGGCACGCCCGCCCCGAGGATCCGGTAGGACGTCCAGTCCTCGGTCTCGAAGGCGCATGGCGCCGCCTCCTCGCCGGCCAGTTCTTCCGCGGCCACCGACGCGCGGTCGGCCAAGTGATGGCCGCGAGGGACCGCGAGCATCCGGGGCTCCTCGTACAGCAGGGTGGTGAACACGTCGTCGGCGGCCAGCGGCAGCGGGGCCCGCGCGATCAGGGCGTCGACGCGCTTGTCGGACAGCGCTCCGACATCGCGGCAGCTCAGATACCGGGTGGCGATCTCGGCGTCCGGATGACGGCGGCGCAGTACCCGTACGGCGGCAGTGATCACCAGGTCTTCAACGTAGCCGATGGCGATTCGTTCGGTCTCGGCTTGTTCGCGCACGGCCAGTTCGGCCTGGCGGGCGGCCTGCAGCAGGGCTTGTGCCTGAGGGAGGAACATCTGCCCGGCCGGAGTGAGCCGGGTGCCTTGGGGCGTGCGGTCCAGCAGGCGTGCGCCGAGATGCTTCTCGAGCCGTTGGATCTGGCGGCTCAGCGCCGGCTGGGCCACATGCAGATCAGCGGCGGCCCGGCCGAAGTTCTGGTGCGCCGCCACCACGGTGAAGTAGCGAACCAGCCGCAGTTCCAGGTCCTGTCCGAGATCGTTCACCCTTCCAGCGTACGTGTCATGCCGTTTCGGAATGACCAGGTTGCCGAACGGGTCTTGGACGGTCAGGGCGTCCTCAGCCTTGACTGAAGGAACAACTTTTCCCAAGAAAGCGACGGGCGCGATGAAGGCGATCCAGTTCCACGAAGCGGGCGGGCCGGAAGTTCTGCAGTATGACGAGGTGCCGGTGCCGGAGATCGGCCCGGGCGAGGTGCTCGTCCGGGTGCACGCGGCGGGCGTCAACCCGCCGGACTGGTACCTGCGTGAGGGGATGAAGGTCATGCCGGCAGAGATGAGGCCGACGCTGGAGTTCCCCCTGATCCCCGGAACGGACATGTCGGGCGTGGTCCAGGCGGTCGCTCCGGACGTGCTGGGATTCGCCGCCGGCGACGAGGTTTTCGGAATGCTGAGGTTCCCCGGATTCGACGGCCGGACGTACGCCGAGTATGTGGCCGCGCCGGCTTCCGACCTGGCTCACAAGCCGGCCGGTGTCGACCATGTGCAGGCGGCTGGGGCGCCGATGGCCGTGCTTACGGCCTGGCAGTACCTGGTTGATCTCGGCCACGATGTGCCGTCTCCCTTCACCGGCCAGGTGCACCAGCCGGTGCCGATCACGCCAGGAACGACCGTGCTGGTCAACGGGGCCGCCGGGGGAGTGGGCCACTTCGCGGTGCAGTTGGCGAAATGGAAGGGGGCACACGTGATCGCGGTGGCCTCCGGCCGGCACGAGCAGATCCTGCGCAAGCTCGGCGCCGATGAGTTCATCGACTACACCAGGACGCAGGCTGCGGACGTGGTCAGCGGTGTGGACCTGGTGATCGACACCGTCGGGGGCCCGGACAGCTCACGCTTTCTGACCGTACTCAAGCGCGGCGGCACCATGCTGCCGGTGTTCTTCGCCGAGTACGACCCGGAAGAGACGGCGAGTCTGGGCATCACGGTCTCGAACATTCAGGTGCGTTCCAACGGTCCCCAGCTCGCCGAGATCGGGCGCCTGTTCGGCGAGGGCAAGCTCCAGGTCGGGGTGGACAGCACCTACCCACTGCCCGATGCGGGGAACGCACACCAGCGAGCCGCACAGGGTCACCTCCAAGGCAAGATCGTGCTGACGGTGCTTCCGTGATCGCCGAACTCCAGCAGGCGGTGGCGAAGTACACCCACGCCCTGAACGAGCTGAATGCGCCCGAGCTGGAAGCGGTCCTGACCGAAGCCACCACGCGGCGGTGCTCGACTCGTCCGCGACGGGCACACGGTCCGGACCGGAAGGATGCGGCACCACCTGGTCGGTGTCGTGGTCACGACGACGGATGCCACCACCGCTGACGTGTGCCGGCGTCAGGGTGAGCTCGGCGATCCGCCACCCACCGTCGGGCCGGTGCAGACCGAACTGTAGACCCCGGCGAGAGCATATGGATGCTCTCGCCGGGGTGTTCCTCATCTGTACCAGATAGGGACAACGCCTTTCACTGATCGTTTCGGAATGAGTTGCGCCGCGGGGCCTGTGCTCGACGATCTTGGTCGGCAGGGTGTCCGAGTATGTGCTGATCTCGTTCCTGACGACCTGGGGAGCGGGTGGCCCCGTTGCTGCCGCCCGCCCCGAGCGGCGCCACCGGTATTCAGGGCGGTTGCTGGTTTTCAGGCCGAACAGCGCCCGCCGGTGTCCTGCCATCGTCTCGGCGTCGCTCTCCCCGACCCGCGCCCGGGGCGGGAGCGCCGTACGACCGAGCCGAGCCGGGGACTGGTGCGGTGGCCTGCGAAGGGTCTGTCTCCTGCCCCGGCTCTGTCTATCCCAGCACCCGCCCGAGGAAACCACGAAGGTAGCCGGCGACCACGTCCAAGTGGCTCTCCAGCAGGAAGTGGCCGCCGTTGATCAGGTGCACCTCCGAGTCCTTGGCGTCGCGGGCGAAGGCGCGTGCGCCCGCCGGGCCGAAGATTTCGTCGTTGCGGCCCCAGACAGCGAGCACAGGAACCTCGCTGGTGCGCAGGTATTCGTGCAGCAGTGGGTAGAGCGGGCGGTTGTTCTGGTAGTCGCGGAACAGCGCCAGTTGGACCTCGTCGTTGCCCTCGCGGGAGACGAGCGCGACGTCGTGCTCCCAGGTGTCCGGACTGACCACGCTCGGATGGGGCACGCCGTGTACGTACTGCCAGCGTATGGCGTCGAGACTCAGCGCGGCGCGGACGGCGGGTTCGGTGTCGGGGCCGGGGTTCGCCCCGTAGGCCCAGACGTCGGCCCAGAACGACTCGACGAAACCGTCCTCGTATCCGTTGCCGTTCTGGGTGACGAGGGCGGAGATCCGCTCGGGGTTCTTCAGCGCGAGGCGCCATCCGATGGGGGCGCCGTAGTCCTGGACGTAGAGGGCGTAGCGGTCCAGGCCCAGCTGGTCGAGCAGCCCGGAGGTGAGTTCGGCGAGGGCGTTGAAGGTGTAGTCGAACTCCGTTGCGGGCGGGGCATCGGAGTGGCCGAAGCCGAGGTGGTCCGGTGCGATGACGTGGTAGTCGTCGGCCAGCAGCGGGATGAGTTCCCGGAACATGAACGAACTGGTCGGGTAGCCGTGCAGCAGCACGATCGCGGGGGCGTCGGCGGGGCCGGCTTCGCGGTAGTAGATCTCATGACCGTCGACTGTGGCGGTCCGGTGGTGCACCGAGCTCATCTCTAACCCCTTTGTGTGTTTGATCTGGTTAGCGACTCGCTACGCAAGCACGGAATGAACTAACCTGTCAAACGATTCGATCCAGTTAGGAGGACGGTGGTACCCGATGGACGCGCTACTGGATTTGCTCAACAGCAGGCCGTTGATCAACGGCGAGGAGCAGGACGCGCTCGGCGACCCCGACGCAGGCAGGCGCTGGGCGCGGGAACACGGTGGCGACGGCAGCCTCGCGGAACTGACGCTGCTGCGCGAGGCGCGGGACGTCCTGCGCGACGTGGTGCGCGGAAGCTGCTCGCCTGTCGCGTTGGGCCCGCTGCTGGAAGGGGTCCACCAGGTCCCGGAGGTCACTTCGGACGGCCTCCAGTGGGCGGTCAGATCTCCCCCGCACGCCCGGCTGGCCGTCGAAACGGTCCTCGCCTGGGCCGCCATCGAGCACAAGATGCCCGGCCGGCTGCGCCCCTGCGCCAATACCGAGTGCCGGTTGTTCCTGCTCGACCGCAGCCGCGCCAACCGCGCCCGCTGGTGCTCGATGGCGGTCTGCGGCAACCGCGAGAAAGCGCGTCGCCACTACGAACGCATCCGCTGAATCCGCACCCAAGGGCCCGGCGGGAGGCGAACGGGAAACCCCGCCCAGCTGCAAGGGGGCCTTCTCGGCGGGCGGCCCCGGTGGCGGCTTCACCGGCCTGGGCGGCGAGGGGATCCCGGTGATGTCAGGGTGTGGCCGGGGGAGGGCTAGCGAGGCGCCGCGAGGACGTCCCGGAGCACGGTCTCGAGCGTGACGCGAGCCAGCTCATGTCTCAGGGTCTCCTCGATGCTTTCGTAGATGCCCTGCATCGCCGGCTGGATGCCGTAACCCACCACGCATCCCTGGTCCGGGGTGGTGCGGTGCATCGCGAACAGCGGGCCGGGCTCCACGGCCTTGTACACGTCGAGCAGGGTCATCGACTCCAGCTCGCGTGCCAGTGACCAGCCTGCGCCCACGCCTCGCCGGGACTCCACGAGTCCGGCCCTGCGCAGCTCGCCGAGCAGCCGCCTGATCACCACGGGGTTGGTGTTCGCACTGGTCGCGATCTGCTCGGAGGTGGCTACCTCATGGCCCTGGCGCTGGTAGAGACCGATCCAGGCCAGCGCGTGCGCGGCAATGGTCAACCTGCTGTTGGCGCTCATGAACTCCTCCTGTCGGCCGCAACGGTTCATGTTACGACAGTGCAGTCGTAACAGCGACAGTTGCAACAGCTTGTCGTAACAATTACTGTTGCGACAGTTGGGAAGGTTCAATCAACGAGGTGAGAAGAATGAGCAAGTCACTCAGGGGCAAGGTCGCCCTGGTCACCGGGGGGTCGCGCGGACTGGGAGCCGCGACCGTACGGCTGCTGGCCGAGCAGGGCGCCGACGTCGCCTTCACCTACGTCAGCTCCGAGGAGCAGGCGCAGGCCGTCGTCGACGAGGTGCGCGGCAGAGGAACCAAGGCCGTCGCGTTCCAGTCCGACCAGGCGGACACGAGCCGGGCGCCGGCGCTGATCGACGACGTGGTCGCGCACTTCGGCGGCCTGGACATCCTCGTCAACAACGCGGCGATCTCCGTGGCCGGCACGGTGGACGACCCGGACGCCGACACCGACGCACTGGACCGCATGCACGCCACCAACTACCTCGGCGTGATTGCTGTCATCCGGGCCGCCTCCCGAGCGATGCGCACGGGAGGCCGCATCATCACCGTGAGTTCCGGACTGGGCTCCCGGGTCGGCACCCCTGGCCTTGCCGACTACTCGGCGACCAAGTCAGGGATCGAGCGGTATACCATGGGCGTCGCACGCGACCTCGGGACCCGGAACATCACGGCCAACGTCGTGGAGGCCGGACTGATGGAGGGCGGCATGCAACCGCCGGACCCCGAGACCCTCAAGGTGCTGGTCAGCTCGCTGTCCCTGCAACGCATGGGGCACCCCGACGAAATCGCCGCGGCGATCGCCTTCCTGGCGAGCCCCGCAGCGTCGTACGTCACGGGCGCCGTGCTCGACGCCCACGGCGGCTACAACGCCTGAACCCGATCCACTGCCGCGCGCCCCGAAGGACATCGCGCCTCCGGGGCGCGCACCGCCGACGGCCCGCGACACGGTGTGCGGCTCGAGGCTGTGCGCGGTGAGCTGGGACGCCGCTACATCCAGGCGCTGACTGCCAGCACAGCCCCCCGAACATCAAACAGATCGCCCTGCTCCACCAGTCCAGACGCTTCGTGGTCCGCTGGGAACGACGTATCGAACTCTACGACGCCTTCCTCTCGCGGCCGGTTCCACGCCGATAGTGACAGTCTTTTGGCCGACGCCGACGCCGAGTCGGAGCCGTTGTTGGTGACGCACACCCGCGCCGCGTCCGGAGAGGCCACCACCCCGATCGGGCTGCTGCCGACCGGGGTCGTGGCCCTGACCGCGTTGGTGGCGGTGCCCAGCACCGACACCTCGTTTCCTCATCAGGTCGGTGATGCAGGCCGTCGGGGACGGTGCGAGCGCCTGTGCGGGCGGGGTGGCCAAAGCGACCAGTCCACTCAGCGCCAATCCCGCAGTACGGGCCGGCTCTACCGGCGTCGACTGCCGAGCTCCTGACCGGCCGGGAGTACGCCGGCGGCCGGTCAGGAGTTGACGCCCGCTTCACAGTGTTCTTCGAGATCCCACGAGACGTGTCAGTTTTGATTCACCGTCAGAGGTCACGATTCACATGTCGCCGACAGGTGCGAGTGTCAGCCGCAACGCCGCGCGTGCGGCGGTGGGTGGCCCTACTCGATGACGCGGAAGTCTGGTGCTGCAGCCGGGCGCTGAGGAACTGCAGATCACCGACATGCCGGCTCCAGCGGTCTCGATACATGGTGGTGGTCGTCTCTTGGCTTCGAGGACCCCTGGGTGATCAGCTGCTGGCCGACCCGTCGCGTGCGGCCAGCGCGTCGGCCCCGTCTTGTACGAGGCCCATGACAGCCGGGACCTTCTTCGCGACTCCGGTCTGTTCCGCCACTCCATGGGCGGCCGTGCCCGTCCGCACTCCGGCGGTGCCGGCAGTGAGAACGGTGTTGGTCACTGCTGGAGCGAAATCGTCGGCCTGGGCAGTGGGGGCGCCGGCCAGCAGAAGGCATCCGGCCGCGGCGACGGTGAGGTTTCGGTATACGTTCATGGCCGGTACAACGCGCCGCCCTCCCACCGGACACGCCTTCGCCCCGGTGCTTACCCTTCGTCCGCCCCATTCACCTGCGGGGTGGCCGGTCCTGTGGTGGCGCCGCGGGCACCCCACGCTGCGGCGAGGACGACGACTGCGATACCCAGGTCGAGGACGTCCACTGCCAGGCCGCGTTTGCGGCCGGGCACCCCCCCTGGCGGGATCGTGGCCGGTCGTGCCGGCGGGGACCCTGGCGGATGACCTGGTCGGTGCCCGCCCCGAGGCCGAGTAGTACGGGATGGCCGACGTCTTCCAGGCATCCGATCAGCACTGCACCACCTCGTCGGAACTGCCCGGACGGTCCCGGGCGTAGTCAGCTGCAGCCGACTCGATCAGCCTCACAGCGTTTCCTCCATTTCGGGCAGGCACCGGGACCGGTGGGGTTGCGGCGCACCGGAGGGGTCAGGCAGAGCCCACATCAGGGCGCCGGGCCCGGTGCCGGAGGTGACGTGTTGCGGTCCGCCTGCCGCCGGGATCTCGACCCCGTATGTGCTGGGGCGGCCGGCACGGACCCAGCGGGTATGGACTTCCTCCAGTTCGGCCCACACATCTCGCGGTCCGTGGATGCGCACGGTGGTGCCGTCGGGGCCGGCCACGGCCCAGGAGTCGTCCTCAGGAGCGACGATCGTCATCGCTTCTGCCTGGAAGTCCCTTACCAGGCCAGGAGCGAGGTAGGCGGTGGCGATGCGGCATCCACCGAACTCAGCCCCCGCGCGATCGCCTTCCAGAACCTGACCCGGTCCTCACGCCAGGCAACGCTCGGCCGCCCTGGCGAGGGCATCTGCCCCGCGACTCCCGCACCGCCCGCTGCCGATTTCCCACACCCATCACAAACCCCCAGCTCACGAAGGTGTTGCGACGACCGATTGAATCCGCCGTCGCTTTTTCAGGATCTCGATCGTCTGCTGCTGCTGCTCGCGGTTCTCCTTGCGCAGCCGACGCAGTTCGGCGCTGGTCAGCTCGCCCGGGGCGCCCTCGCCCCGGGCGGCCTTGGCCCGGCGGTACCAGCCGCGCAGGGACTCGGAGCCGATGCCCAGCCCCCGGGCGACAGCGGTAGCCGTCTTGCCCGAGAAGTCGACGAGCGCGATCGCGTCCCGCTTGAACTCCTCGGTGTACCGCTTCGTGTATTTGCTTCCCACCTGGTGCTACTTCCTCTGGAACCTCAAGATCCCAGTCTCCAGGTGTCCACGATCAAGGGGAAGCTTCATGCCGGCGCCTCCACCTGGACAGTGGTCGTAGCCGGCCCGGCTCCCGTCTCGGATACCGTGTTCCCCTACGGGGTGCCATAACGGATGTGACGCCCCCCACCGGAGGTAGTCAGCGTATGAGTTCAAAGCGCAGCAAGAATCCAGCCCTGCCCGTACTTGACGACGCATTCCGACTCGCGTCGGTCAAAAACGCCGAAGAGTCCATCCGTGACTTGGCCGCGCGGCTGGCCACCACCGAGCTGCGCCGCGTTTCCCACCCGGGCCGGGTCACCTGGGAGCCCACCGATCAGGCCGATCCCGTACCGGTGCCGCCGACTGTGGTCGATGGTGACGGGGACCTGTGGCTGCGGGACCGGGGCACTGGCACCTGGACCATGCCCGAGTTCAACCCGAAGGAGTTCCCGGCCCGCTGTGGCGAGGTTCTGACGTGGAACCAGCTTGCCCGCGAGTTCGGCCCGCTGACCGCACTGGCCGACGACCGCCGCGTCGGCGGCGGACGGCGCTGACCGGGCAGCCTTCTGGGATGACCGCGCCCCTGAAGCGCCCGTTACGGGTAGCTGGGAGCTCCTGCTCAGCGCCGAGCTCGACGATGGCGGCCAGCAGGTGAGCGTGGAGGTCGGTCAGGATGTCTCCATGTTGCAGCCGGATACGTCATCGCTGTCCGTGGGCTCCGGGTGCAGCGGAGTCCGGTCTCCGGAGTGATGTTGAACACCGCGCATAGGCGCTGCGGGGTATCGAGGCCGCACCACTCAAAGAGCGTTTTGTCCTGGCAGGAGTGTTCGGGAACGCAGTGCTGCCGTGGATGATCGCGGGGTGTTGGTCCAGGTGGAAGCGGTGGGGTAGATCGCAGACGGGCGTGCGACGGTTCGGGTGCGCTCGGAGGCGGGCGCCGCTGCGGTGTTCTGGTGCGGTGACCCGACGGGAGTGGGGCGCGAGCATCATGTGGAGTGGACTGTCGACGAGGACGTGGCGTGGGGCGGCAACACTCGACCGGCCGTTTCGTTCTCACCCGGGGGGGATGAGGAGGAAGGCGGTCGGATCGTCTTTCGGGGCTGCTGGACCTGACGGGTGATGGCGAGGCCGTGCTGGGAGTAGATGGAACCCACGCATTCCGGGTATGGGCCCTGCAACGCCTCGCGCCGAACGCGCGGGGCTGACCATGATCACACCAGCTCGGGCCCAAGGCCACGCCTGGCCCTCACAGGCCGCCTGACAACGTACGGAGAGAAACTTGCCGGACCACAGCCCGGATTGCACACGGTGCGCGGAGGCGCGTTCTGAGCTGGAGAAGTTCAGGGACTTCGCCCTGGCCCAGAAGGAGCGGTTCGCTGATCAAAGCCTCCACCCGTACGTCGCGGGGAAAGTCTCTCTCCACCGCAGCAGCTGCTCCACGACGGAAGGCCTCGCGAAGCGGGGACGCCCGCTGTCGTGGGACGAGAAAACCGAGTCGGCGGCGGACCTGTTCGAACGAAAACTTCTGGGGTCAGCTCGCGCGAGATCCCTGTCCGTGTACCGGCCGACCTTCACCGTCATGACAGTCCAAACCGGGTGGGTTCGAGCCGGACCTCGGCTGGGGCTGCACCCCCGCACTCTGAACGCCCGGAGGCCCTCGCCGAGCGGCGATCGGTGAGGGCCTCCTGCTGTGCCATGGCGGGCCGGCGGGAGATGGTGTCAGTCCTCAGCCGTGTGGGGGAGGCCGTCGTCCAGGACGATGCGGATGGTCTGGCCTTCGCCGTCGACACCTGTGAGTTCGGCCGCGATCCGGTTGTAGGCGGTCATGGCCAGTGCCCAGTCCGCTTCCAGTGGGGTGGCGGAGTGGCGGGTCTCCCACAGCTTGATCAGCAGGGCGATGACGGAGCGGCCGGACAGGACGGTCTGGACGCGCCCTTCCTTGACGTCCTCGACCGAGGGCGGGGTACGGAAGTGGGCGTGGTCGACGGCCAGGGCGGTGAGCCACTCCCAGGTGTCGCGGTGGGCGATCAGGTCCGCGGAGGCCACCCCGGCGGCTTTCAGCAGCAGGACACCGTGGTTGACCCGTGGGTCCTGCCCCTCCTCGGCCGTCCGCGGGACGACGGAAGAGGGCGCGGCGGGAGTGCCCTTGCCCTGGTAGGCGGCCTCGATCGCCTGCTTGAGGGCGGCGTCCTGCGCTTCATCCTGGTGCTTGGGCTCGGGCTGCGCCTGACGGCCGTTGTCGTCCATGGTTCCCCCCTGGGAGTCGGTGTCGGATGAGGTGGGCGGCTGGTCCGCTGCGGAGGCGGCGGGACCGAAGCCGGGCTCAGTACTTAGCTCCGGGGCCGCAGGCTCCACAGGCGCCGGTGCGCTGGCATCGGGTTCGTCGGCCGGCCTCCGGAGCGCCGCGAGGGGGCGGAGGGTGTCGGTGAGTTCCAGCAGCTGCCGGAGCTCACTCCGGGTGTCGTTGAGGTCGCTGATCATCCGGTCCTGGCGGCGACGAACCTCGCGGTTCTCCTCGCGCAGTCCGGTGACGCCTGTCTGGACGGCCTCCAGAATCTTCAGACGGCTCTGGGTGACCTCACCATGCAGGGCTGTCAGGCCGACCGTCGAGTCCTCAAGACGGTCAACCGGTGCGAGCTGGCCCCGCATCGCCTCCAGTTCCTTCATCGCGGCACTGAACGCGTCTTTCCACTTCACGTAACCCCCTGGTTACTCAGAGATGCAGCCGGCCGTATCTCCTCATAAGCACTCCATGTGACGCGCCGATTTCTGGCCATCCGCTGGCCTGGACCACACCTCCGCTCCCGAACGGACGATGTACGCAATTTGCGCGCCGAACGTACGCGTGTCGTACGTTTACGGCGTAAGGTGCTGGTTCAGGAGGTAATCCATGTCCGAGTTGTTCGACGCAGTCGACGCCTTGCTCGCGTCCCGCGCCACGCTGCCGCCCCCTGCGGAGCGCAAGCGGCTGCGTGCCGCGCACGGCCTGACGATCGACGAAGTGGCCTCCGCGCTGCGGGTGCGCCGGGCGACAGTGTCCGGCTGGGAGGCCGGCAAGACCGAGCCCCGCCCGCCGGAGCGCGACGCCTACGCCCGGCTGCTGGACAAGCTCGCGGAGCTCTACCCCGCCGACCCTGCCGCGCCCGTCCAGGACGCTGCGGTGTCGGCCACATTCACCGCAGCGCCCGATCCGTCGGAAGCGCGGTCTCTGCCCACAGGTCCGGCGTCCGAGGCTGCGGACATGACGGAAACCCAGAACACCCGGACCAGCACCGCTCCTGCTCCTGCCACCGAGGCTCCGGCGGCCGCGCCGCGTCCGGCGCGCACCACCAGGCCGACGTCGATGTCGCGCCGCCTCGGCGCGAGCAAGACAGCCCCGGCCGGAACCGCGGCGGGCGAGGTGGACCCGCGGTTCGAGAACGGCCCGCTGGCCGTTGTCGACGTCGAGGCCGGGAAGGTGGTGGCGTACTGCGTAGGCGGCCTGGTCCTGGACGTGCCTGCCAAGTCCCTGCCCTCCCTGGTCGACTGGACCCTGACGGAGGCCAAGCTCGGGCAGCAGAAGCTCTCCGGCCCGGGACGGCCCGCCGACCCGCTGCTCGTGCTCACCGCGGCCACCCTGGAGCGCTATGGCCTGCCCGTCGCCTTCACGGAGGAGGAGAAGAACGCCGGGCGGATCCCGGAGGGCCACAAGGTCGTCAAGCAGCTGACCCGCGCCGACTGGAAGCTGACCAAGAGGGGCTTCGGGCCGTGGGCGCGGATCTACCGTCCGGCCAAGGGCTCGGACCGCCAGTGCGTGCAGCTGTGCATCCCGTCATGGAACGCGCTGGACCCTCGGTTCTGGGGCGCCGCCGCCCAGCTTCCGCCGGCGGAGCTCGCCCGCGTCCTGGGCGTGTACGCATCTCGGGTGATGACGCCGCGCGGTTCCACCGCTGTCACCGGCCTGGAGCTGATGACTGCGCTGCACCCGCCGACCCACGCCGTACGGGACGAGGAGACCGGCGTTCTGCGGCAGGCCGACGAGAAGTCGCCCGGGTCGCTGGGCACGGACCCGGTGGACTGCGCGCCGTGCGAGGCACCGGACGGACACCCGCTGCTCAAGGACCTGCCGCGCTTCCATGTGCGGCGACCGGCGGAGAAGTTGTTCGAAGAGGCGTACGACTGGGCGCGGCCGATGACCGATGACGAGTGCACCCTGCGCCATCTGGTCGGGCTGGACGTGAACATGGCCTTCGCCGCCGGTGCGAACGGGCTGACCGTCGGTCTGGGGGAGCCGACGCGCGTCAAGGATCCGGTGTTCGACCCGAAGCTGCCCGGCTCGTGGCTGGTCGACCTGTCCCACGTCGACCTGTCCCGTGTGAAGGTCGGCAAGGAGCGGGTGAGGCTGGACGGCAGCCTGCTGCCCTCCCCGTTCACGCCGAAGGGTGACCGGCCGGAAGGCCTGGCCTGGTATGCGACGCCCACCGTCGCCTATGCCCAGGAGCTCGGCTACGACGTGACGCCGACCGAGGCGTGGGTCCGGTACGACAACGGCCGCTACCTGGACGGCTGGTACCAGCGGCTGCGTGACGCCTACCTCGCCACGATGGCCGATCTCGGGGTCGACGCCGACCTGTCGCCGGAGGACTTCCTCACGGCGATGGACGGCTGCAAGGAGCGCGACCCGGAGCTGGGAATCGTCGTCTCGGCGATCAAGGCGACGGTCAAGGGCGGCCTGGGCAAGCTGCGCGAGCGGCCCCGGGGCGAGGGCTGGCGGCCGGGCGAGCGGTGGCGGGCCCTGGAGCGCCCGACGTGGCGCCCCGACATCCGGGCCGCGGTCATCTCCCGCACCCGGATCAACCTCCATCGTAAGATTGTCAAGCACGCGGCGTTCACCGGTCAGTACCCGATCGCGATCCTGTCCGACTGCGTCGTCTACGCCGCCGACGGGCCCTCGCCGCTTGACTTCCTGCCCTACCGGGAGGGCAAGCCGCTGCCCGGCGGCTTCAAGCTCGGCATCAACCCCGGCCTGGTCAAGCACGAAGGCACCCAGTCCGTTTTGTGGGGCGAGGAAGTCCGCGAGCGGTTCAATGCCCCGGAGCTCAACCTTGCCCGGTCCATCAAGGACGGCACCGTCACCGACGTCGACAACGGAGAGTAGGAGAAGGCCACGATGAGCCTGATCGGGGACGGCTTGGAGAAGGCGGTGCAGAAGGCGTTCACCCGCCCGGCACCCAAGAACGCGGGCCCGCAGATGCGGTACCTGATCAAGCAGCTCGGCGGCACCAAGGCTGTCGCCCAGATGCTGCGGGTCTCCCAGCGCACCGTCGAGCGGTACGTGAAGGGCCAGATCAAGAAGCCCCGCCCCGACCTCGCCGCACGCATGGAGCACGAGGTGAAGAAGAGGTGGCAGCCGCAGATCCGGGCCAAAGCCAAGGCGAAAGCGGCCACCACCGGCGGCATCATCATCGACACCCGCGCCCGCATGGGCTACACCGCCCCGATCGGATCGACGGACCAGGACCGCATCCGGCACCTGACCGTCGCCCTGCCCCCGGTCTACGCCGCCCGTCTCTTCGAGGCCCAGGAGCAGGGCGCCGGCGACGCCCAGCTCCAGGAGATCGCGGCTGAAGCGCTCAAGGAGATCTACTTCCAGGACGGCGGCCGCCGCGCAGGCTCCCTGGACGAGGTCCGATTCACCGACATCGAGCACCTCGAGTTCGACCTGTAGATCGCCCCGCAGCACGGGCCCGAACCGCCTTATGGGTGAGCCGAAGCGCGATAGTTGTTACATGGGCAGACTTGCTGTCACCGGCAGGGCCGTAGGTGCGCGCGGGTGAGACTTCAGCGACGACGACTTCGCCGCACTACAGGGCGTGAACGACCGGCCTGCGGGCCTGAGATGTACCCCTGCCGTGTGGAACCGGGCACCCGAGGCCGCACGTCCCCCCGTACATGCTGATCGTCCTGGGGATATTCTTCGCCGTCGCGCCCGCCGTTGTCTGGACGACGATCGCCCGCACCCGCCCTGTCGGCTTCGTGATCGGCGGCACACTGCTCGCCGGAGCCGGTCTGCTGATCAGTGTCCAGCAGGGCTGGATCCACGCCCCCGGGCCCGACGCACATCTCGTGTTCACGGCCCTGGCGCCTCTGCTCATCGCCTGCGGTGCGGGATTGGAAGGACGGCACGAGAACTCCCCTCCCCCAGAATGGATTCCCCGCCGCAACGGAGCGATCGGCTTCCTGGGGATGCAGTTCGCCCTCACCCTCGTGGCCGGGCTCCTGTATGCGCTGATAATCGGCGAAGGATCGGACGCTCCGCCGTCCAAGGCCCTCCCCTCATTGCCGCCAGGCATCCGCATGGTCAACGAAGGCACCAGCTGCGGTTCCGGCGGCTGCTGGCGCGCTGCGACGGTCGCCAGCGGGAACGGTCTGTCCCGCCCGGAGATCATCCGCGAACTGGGCCTCCAGCAAGAGAGCTGCCGCTCCAGCGGCTGGCTGCTCGACTGGCGTGACGTGTGCGTCGGAGCCAGGGACAACGGCGAGAGCGTCACCATCTACGCCAGCTGGGGATACTGAGTGAGCGTCTGGTTCTCCGATGTCTGTTTCATTTGGTCCAGGTGTCGCGCCAGTTGGGGGTGGTCTCGTGGGTGAGGCGGCGGGTCATGAGGTTGATGGCGGCGCGTTGCTCTCACAGCTCCACCAGGACCGCGCCCACGTGGCGGCCTTCGACCAGTTCGCGCAGGGCCAAGGGGGCGTTGTCGAGGCCGTGCAGCCGGGAGTGAGGGAAGGTCAGCGTGCCGTCGCGCAGCCCGGCGCCGAACTGGTGGTACCACTCGGGGATCAGGTCGAGGTGGTCCGCATGCAGGACGGTACCGCGCAAGGTGATGCCCCGTGTCAGCAGAGAGAAGGTGTCGATGGCCGTCGTCGGGGAGCGAGAGGCCGTGAGCTGGGTGCCCAGCGCCCCGACGATGGCGATGCGGGCGCCTTGGTTGGCGACGGCGATGGACGCTTGTAGTTGCTCGCCGCCGACGTTGTCGATCACCGCGTCGACGCCCTCCGGAGCCGCGGCGCGGAGTTGCTCCTCGATTGATCCCTCGCCGCGGAGGATCACGGCGCCGTAACCGAGTTCCTCGCGCAGGATGTCCGCCTTGCGCTGCGAGCCGGCGCTGCCGACGACCCGCCGGGCCCCGCGGAGCCGGGCGGCCTGCCCTGCGAGGGACCCCACACCGCCCGCGGCGCCGCTGACGAAGACCGTGTCCCCCGGGCGTACCTCGGCTCCGCGGGTGACGCCCATCCAGGCGGTGGGGCCCTGGGACAGGTAGGCGGCCGGGTCGGGCAGCAGGCCGGGGTCGACGCGCTTCGCGGTGGAGGCGTCCCGAAGGGCGAACTCGCGCCAGCCCAGATCGTGCTGTACGAGGTCGCCGGGGGAGAAACGGGTGCCGGGGGCGGATACGACCTCGCCGATCGCGGGGCCGTACAGCGGCTCACCGAGCGTGAAGGGGCGCATCGGCACGTCGGTCGTCTCGTCCATGAGCGTCCGCATCACGGCGGTCACGCTCATCACCCTGGTGCGTACGAGGAGCTGGCCGGCCTCGGGGGAGGGGGTCGGGACCTTGACGATCTCGAAGAGGTCGTCCGTGAGCGGCGCCCCCGGCGCGGGGCGGGCCGCCAGTCGGATCTCGCGGTGGGGGCCGAGGCCGTGGCGGGCGCGAGGGGCGTGGCGGCGGCCGGACGGTGCGGTGGTCATGGCGGGGCTCCTGGAGAAGTGGGCTCGTACGCCTTCCACACTCCGTCCACCGATGGATCACGTCCAACGAATGATTTTGCTCGCAGCCATCACCTTGAGAGATGGTGGGGAAATGGAACTGCGCCAGTTGGAGTGCTTTGTCGCTGTAGCTGAGGAGTCGAGCTTCACGCGCGCCGCCGCCCGGCTGCACGTCGTGCAGTCGGCTGTGTCGGCGACGATCGCAGCCCTGGAAGGGGAGCTGCACACCAGACTGCTGGAGCGCACGTCCAGGCGGGTCAGCCTCTCGGACGCGGGACGCGTGTTGCTGCCGAAGGCCCGGGCTGCCCTCGACGCCGCCCGGGACGCGCGTGACGCCGTCGACGCCGTCAACGGTGGCGTCCGCGGCACCCTGCGCGTCGGGACGCTGAGTTCTCTCGGGATGATCGACCTGCCGGCACTGCTGGGCCGCTTCCACCGTGAGCACCCCGCTGTCTCCGTGTGCCTGGCCACCGCAGCGTCAGGCGGCGGCTCACCCGGGCTCCTCGAGGCGCTCACCGAGGGCAGGCTCGACCTCGCATTCGTCTCGATCCCTGGCTCGCCGCCGCCCGGCGCGCAGTGGAGAGACCTCACCACCACGCGGTTGGACCTCGTCGTTCCTGCGGGGCACCGGCTTGCCCTCCAGAGCCGGGTGGCGCTCGGGGATCTGGCCGGTGAGGCATTCGTCGACTTCCCCTCCGGTTATGGCAACCGCGCCGTAACGGATCGCGCGTTCGCCGCGGCCGGACTTCAGCGCCATGTCGCCATCGAGATCACCGCCATCGGGGCCGGTGCCGACTTCGTCCGCCACGGCCTGGGCGTCGCTCTGCTGCCCCGGGGCAGTACCGAGCCCGACGCCGACCTCGTCTCGCTGCCCATCACCGGCGCGGACCTCAACTGGCCGATATCCCTGGCCACGCCCGGCAACCGCACCCTCAGTGCGGCGGCCCGCGCCTTCGAGCGCTTGGTCGACCAGCATCTCCGGTGACGCGGCTCCCGCGTACGGGGGAGCCGAGCCGTCCGCGCGTGCAAGGGCTTCCGCCATCGCGTGTTCGCTGCCACATGCTCCCCGTTGCCGCCGTCTCTCGGCACCGGCTCTCCGCCGACGTCTGTGGTTACGGCAGCGAGAACATACATCAACTGACGAACGGTCCTCTCATATAGAACGCCGAGGTGACGCTCCGCGACGGCTCCCCAAGATCTGTGCCAGGACCCAGTAGCGACGTCACTTGTCGACGAGTTCGGAAGGCGCTCAGAACCACTGTCAGGTGATGTTGATGAGCTCGGGAAGCACTGGGGTTCTTGCCGGAGCCGCGTTGGGGTGCTAGGGCGTGCCAGACGCCGCCAGGCAGGCGGGACTTCCGAAACACGCCCTAGTGAACGGTCCTGGTCATGCCGTAGATGTGCGGCAGTTCAGAGGTCTTCGACTGCTGCACGACCTAGGCTGACGTCATGTCACCGTCAGGCTGGAGACGCCTCACCGAAGCGCTCGGAGTGCGTCACCGACTGGTCATCGTGGGCGGTCACATGGTGGGGTCGTAGAGGGGGCCGAGTGAGGGACATTGCGGTGCAGGTGCATAGCAACCTCGCCGGCCGGTTGGGATGGCGGTCGCGCTGTCTGATCCACAGAGCCCGCCGCCGAGGCCAGACCGGGCTGTTGTGGCAGGTGGACCTGCGTGATCCGCCCCGCAGCATGCCACTCAAGTGGTGCCTGGTGTCGGTCACCGTAAGGGGGCGCCAGCTCTGCAGCGTCGATCGGACCAGCATCAGAAAGGTCCGCTTCATCCCCTTGCCCCCAGGCCGGCATCCAGTGCACCTCAAGGTCACGCGGCATCGCAAACGCCGCTCCACAGAGGCCCAGCAGAACCTTGTACTCGATTTCGTATGTGCGCTGGCGATCGGGCTTATTCAGCTTCTTCCTGCCATGAATTCTCCAGGAATATAAAACCGCAGGTCTAGTGACTTTGCTTGACGAGTTATTTCCCTGACCGTATCGCCGGGATCTCGCTGAGTGCGCGCTGCGTGTAGCCGTCGGAAGCTGATGTAGCCGCCCTTTTCGTTCCGACCGAGGAGGCCTTCCTGGAAAAATCGGCAAAAGGAGTCGGTCGGCGCAGCGGTGGTCGGAGGTGCTTCTTCGTCCGGGCTGATGGAGGTCAGCAGTCCCTGGTGATCCGCGGTGCAGGTCAGGGCCTGAGCGGTCAGGATGTCGGCGCGCGGACCGGTCGCCTCACCGTGGACCACGGCGTACATGCTCGCGATGAGATCGAACTTCCTCTGTTCCCTGTCGACGTTCATCCGCGCGGTGGCGGGTTACGCCCGACCGTCGACGAGTTCAGGCTTGTCCTGGTACACCGGCACGGCCGGACCGTTTGACTGGTGAGGCAGACAGGCGTGCCCGGAATCGGGAAATCGGTCGCCGCCCCGACCGCGCCACTGGTCCTGGACCGACGAGATCAGCGCATCCCTGGCCCGGCTCGACCTGCTGCCCCCCAGATGACCAGCAGCTTCCGGCCCTTGGGAGCACCAGTGTCACAGGCCGGGAGGACGCCAGACGGTCCACCGACTCCGTCGGTGGACCGTCGCGAAGGATCGAGGTTAAAGAAGAGTGAACTTAGGTCGATGATTGTTTCGCCAATATCCTAGTTACTCGATTATGTGCGCTGTCATGAGCACTCGCGGGCATTTTTCGGCAAAGTGTCAAATATCGGGCAGGGTGAAAGCTGGCTTGGTGCATGCGTGCAACTGGCATGAATCCCGGGTGGCATGTGTTGTTGCTGTGCCGGAGTTGGGAAGGTGTCTCTGGTCAAAATCACTTGATCGAAGTACGGTTTTGGTGCCGGTGGGCGGAACTGTGCTGCGGAGGGCACGACGTGCGCACCTGCGCTCATCTGAGCGCTTTGATTGGATTCGATGCGGTGGAGGGGACGATGCTCGCCGTCGCCGCGTTCATGCTGGGCCAGTGGTACATCTCATAGAGAATCTCGGGAGCGCTCATGACTGTCGACGACTCGTCCATTCCCGCTGACGTGCTGACCGGCGCCGAAGCGGAAGCCGCTGTGGCGGGGTTCTCGGCTCCGAAACCGGCTGAGCAGATGCACGAACTGGACTTCCTGCTCGGTGACTTCCGGTGTGAGTACGTCAACCTGTCCAGCGAACCACCGACCTCGGGCACGGCGTCCTGGAACACCCGGCCCGTCGCCAACGGCCAGTACTACGAGATGACCCAGTGGATCCCGGTGCCGGGCATCCGCGCGCGATGGCTCTTCGGGTGGAACAGTGTGGCGGAGACGTTCTTCTCCCACTACACCGACGACTGGGGCAACCACGGCACCACGACCTGCCAGGGATGGCAGGACGGGGCGCTCCGGTGCACCGGCGAGTACGTCGCGTTCGGTCAGCCGTTCGTGTTCAAGGAGGAACTGACTCCCGTCACCCCGGACCACTACCGCAAACGCGGCTTCGTCCAGCAGGGTGACGACTGGGTGCAGGTCGACCTGATCGACTGCTTCCGCGACTCGGCGGCCGCCGACACCGAGCGGTGAGCATGGCACAGGAGTTTCGAGAACCGGACCGGTCCGAGTACGGCAAAGAACTCGTCGAGCGCGACGGTCAGCTCGCCGACCTCCACGGGCTGTTGCGCTCGGCGAAGGGGGGCTACAGCCAGACTGTCCTGGTCCGAGGGCCCGTCGCCACCGGCAAGACGGCGCTCATCCGGGAGTTCGCCCGCCACTGCACCGCGGCCGGAACCGATGTCCTGACCGCTAACGGGTCGCTGGCCGAGCAGTGGTCTCCGCACGCCCTTGTCCGGCAGCTTGCCGACGGCCTGGACAGTTCGGACGAGGTCGATCGGGAGCTGTCGGCGACCCTGCGGATCGGGGAGCTCCTCCACCGGGCACTGGTCGAGCGTCTCGGTTCCGGCCCGCTGGTGGTCTGCGTGGACGATTTACACTTCGCGGACGAAGCATCCCTGCAGAACCTGCTGTACGTGCAGCGCCGGCTCTTCGCTTCACCGATCCTGTTCCTGTTCGGTGTGGCCGACCACCTCCAGACGCGGCTGACCGAGTTCGCCGCCGAGCTGACCCGGCGTGCCCGCATCCATTCCGTGGACGTCGGCGCGCTGACGCGAACGGGAGCCGAGGCGGTGGCCCGGCAATTCACTGGAGCCGACCGGCTGACCGGTCGGCTGGACGCGTTGCACGCGGCGTCGGGGGGAAACCCGCTGCTGCTCAAGGGGCTCCTCAGGGACGCGGTGGTGACCGGTGGACTGCCCCCGGGCGACGGCCGAGGCTTGCGGGACGCAGTTTCCGCCTGCCTGTACCGCGGCGGCACCGGCCTGCGTGATGTCGCCCAGGCGCTGGCGCTGTTACGGGACCGGGCGGATCGCGACCTGGTCCCGCAGCTGGTCCTCGCATCTGCGGATGACGTGGGCCGGTCGATGGCAGCGCTCGCCGCGGCAGGGGTGCTCGATCCGGATGGTGACTACCGCAGTGCGGCTGCCCGGGCCGCGGTGCTGGAGACCATGGAGCCGGCGGTCGTCGCCGCCCTGCGCGGCCGGATCGCCGAACTGTTCTACGAGAGGGGCGCGGCAGGCGAGCGCGTCGCGCACCACCTCGTGGCCACCGCGGCACCCCCGGCGCCATGGGCGGTCGAGGTGCTCATCGAGGCGGCTGAGGAAGCCTTAATGGGCGGGGAGCTCGGTCAGGCCGCGACGTACATGGAGTTCGCCTCGCGCGCCGAGGCCGACGAGCGCACGCAGGCCCGCATCCTCGGTCTGCTCGTGCGAGTCAAGTGGCACACCAACCCGCGGGCCGCGGCCAGCTGCCTCACACCTCTGCACGAGGCCCTTTTGGCCGGCCACCTGAGTGACCAGGACGCCGGCTGGCTCGCCGTGCACCTCCTGTGGCACGGCAGGGCCAACGAAGCCGTCGCCGTCGTCGAGTGGATGGAGTCCGCCCGAGCCGGTCGCCCGCCCGCCACCCAGGGCGCGCTCAACGCCGTCCGTCACTGGATGCAGTACTTGCATCCCCGGCACGGCACCGCGCTCACCACCGACGCGGCCGAGCGCGGGAAGCCCCGCGACCCCGACGCGACCGGGGACATCCGTCTGCACGCCGTCACCGCACTGGTGTCGGTGCTCACTGATGGCGTGGGTGTCGACTGCTCGAGCGCCGAGTTGGTGCTGCAAAGCGCGGAGATGGGCAGCCACGCGGACGAGTCGGTCTTGGCCGCGCTGCTCGCCCTGGTCTACGCCGACCAGCTCGACCGGGCGGAGCTCTCGTGCGAAAGCCTGCTCGACCACGCGCGTCGCCGCAACCTGACAACGCTGTCGGCAATCGTTCTCGGGGTGTCCGCGGACGTCGCGCTGCGCCAGGGCAGGCTGAAGATGGCCAAAGACCGCGCGAGCGAAGCGCTGGCGCTGATCTCCGATCGTGGTTGGGGCGTGGTGATCGCGTACCCGCAGAGCACTTTGATCGCCGCGACCAGCGGGCTCGGCCGGTACGCCGAGGCCGCCGAGCACCTGCGCCGTCCGCTGCCCACCGGAACGTTCGACACCGCCTTCGGCCTCAACTACCTGTACGCCCGGGGGATGTACGCCCTGCGGACCGAACGGTACTTCGCGGCGTTGGAGGACTTCCAGCGGTGCGGGCGGCTCATGGGGGAATGGGGTCTGGACCGTGCGGTGATCGCGCCGTGGCGGCTCGGCGCGGGCATGGTGTATACCGCTCTGAGCCGCACCGACGAGGCGAAGGCGTTGTTCGACGAGCAGAGCCGCCACCGTCGGAGGGAGCCGGGAGCCGTCCGCGGCGTCTCGTTGCGGCTGCGCGCGCGGCTGTCCGAACCGGACGCGCGCAACAGCATGCTGCGAGAATCGGTCGCTCTGCTGCGAAAGTCCGACCACGCCCTCGAACTCGCCCTGTCACTGGCGGAGCTGAGTAACGAGCGGTACGCCCGGGGAGACGCCAAACAAGCACAGCAGGGGGCCCAGGAAGCCATGGAGATCGCCGACGACTGCGGGGCCACCGGGGACGTGCGCCGGATCCTGGGCGAGGGCTACAGGTTCGACCTGGTCGGCCTGCTCGGCGACGAGTACCTCCCGGTGCGACAGAAGCTTAGCTACGCCGAAGGGCGCGTGGCGGCGCTGGCCGCTTCGGGCATGACCAACCGTCAGATCGGCATGCGCCTGCACCTGTCGACCAGCACGGTCGAACAGCACCTCACCCGGGTCTACCGCAAGCTTGAGGTCACCCGCCGGGCGGATCTGGCCCGGCTGCTGTGGCCGGCACGGACCAAGACCGCCTGACTCTTCCCGGGGGGATTCTCCATGAGCACCGCGTCACCCGGCGGCGACGCCTGGATCCGCCGCTTCCACCCCGCCGACGAGGCGCCGGCCAGGCTGGTCTGCCTGCCGCACGCCGGCGGGTCGGCGAGCTTCTTCTTCCCGCTTTCACGGGCGCTTGCTCCGGGGCTGGACGCACTGTGCGTCCAATACCCCGGCCGGCAGGATCGCCGCAACGAGGCCCTGGTCGACGACATAGGGAAGCTCGCCGACGCACTCGTCCCGGTGCTGGCACCGTGGTGCGACCGGCCCCTGGCGTTGTTCGGTCACAGTATGGGTGCGTCGCTCGCCTTCGAAGTGGCGTGCCGGCTGGAAGCGGACGGCATCGACGTGGCGGCGGTCATCGTGTCCGGCCGCCGGGCTCCGTCGGAAGTCCGCGCGGAGTTCACCCACCTGAGAGATGACGACGGGCTCATCGCCGACCTCAAGTCGTTGTCCGGCACACAAGCCCGAATCTTCGAGGACGAGGAGATCCTGCGGATGGCGCTGCCGGCGATCCGCAACGACTACCGTGCGGCGGAGACCTACCGCTTCGGCGGCGGCGGGCCGCTGCGCGCGCCGATCCACGTGCACACCGGCGACACCGACCCCAAGGTGACCCTCGACGAAGCCCGGGCATGGTCCCGGCACACCACCGGGGATTTCAGCCTCCGAACCTATTCCGGCGGCCACTTCTACCTGGTGCCGCCCTCGGCGCGGATGACCCGCGCGATCGCCGACACCCTCACCGCGGCCCGCCACACCGGTTAGGGGGGCGTTCCACCGGACCAGGGGGGTGGTCCCGAGCCCGGCGACGTTTTCCCTGTGCCGCAGGACTTCCGGTCCGCTGTGCTGCTCCGGCGCGGCGCTCCTTCGCCGCCGACCACCTTTGGTCGGCGGCGACTTTTCGTTACGCGGCCCAGCCGGGCGAGGTTGTGTGGTCCAGGTGCCGCCGTTAGGGGGCCGGGCCGACCCGATCGGGGCTTAGCGTGACCGCGTCTCCCGAAGGCGTCCATCCGACCTGGTGAGGAACACGCGAGTGACTGAGTCTGGCAACGGCCGAGTGCCGTCGACCGATCCGATCGTCATCGTCGGTGTCTCGTGCCGCTTTCCCGGCGCCGGTGGGCCGAAGCGTTTCGCCGAGCTGCTGCGGCGGGGCGAGTCCGCGATCACCGACATGCCGCCGGACCGCCTGGCCGGTCTGGGCGACGCCTCCGACGACGTGGCCGCCGTCGGAGGCCTGCGCGGCGGGTTCATCGACGGGGTGGACCTGTTCGACGCGGAGTTCTTCGGGATCTCGCCCAGAGAGGCGCTGGCCATGGACCCCCAGCAGCGCCTCATGCTGGAGCTGGGCTGGGAAGTGTTCGAGGACGCGGGGACCGCCCGTGACCGCTTCCACGGCAGCGACACCGGCGTGTTCGTCGGGACCATGTCCGGTGACTACAGCGGCATCGTGCAGAGCCAGGGGCGTGGCGCACTCGGACACCACAGTCTGACCGGTCTGCACCGCGGGCTGATCGCGAACCGCGTGTCGTACGCGCTGGGCCTGCGCGGCCCGAGCGTCGTGGTGGACGCCGGGCAGGCGTCCGGACTGGTCGCCGTGCACCAGGCCGCGGAGAGCATGCGCCGCGGCGAGTGTGTCGCCGCGCTGGCGGGCGGGGTGAATCTCAACCTCACCGCCGAAGGGACGCTGTCGGTCGCCCACCTCGGCGCGCTCTCACCCGACGGGCGCTGCTACACCTTCGACGACCGGGCCAACGGCTACGTCCGCGGCGAGGGCGGCGGGTTCGTCCTGCTCAAGTTCCTCTCCGACGCGCTGGCCGACGGCGACCCGGTGTACTGCGCGATCGCGGGCAGCGCCGTGAACAACGACGGCGGCGGCACGGGCCTGACCGCACCGGATCGGGCCTCCCAGGAAGCCGTGATCCGCCGGGCGTTCCGGCGGGCCGGACTGCCGCCCGAGTCCGCGGGCTACGCCGAACTCCACGGCCCGGGCACCCCGCTGGGCGACCCGATCGAGGCCGCCGCGCTCGGAGCGACGCTGGGGGAGGCCCGGAACGGCGGCGCACCACTGCCGGTGGGTTCGGTCAAGACGAACATAGGGCACCTCGAAGGCGCCGCCGGCATCGCCGGACTGATCAAGGTCGTGCTGGGGCTGCGCGGCCGGGAACTCTTCCCGAGCCTGAATTTCGAGAATCCCAACCCCGCCATCCCGCTCGACAAGCTCAACCTCGCCGTCCAGGTGCGCGCCGAACCGTGGGTCCCGGTCGACGGGCCGCTGGTCGCCGGGGTCAGCGCGTTCGGCATGGGCGGCACCAACTGCCACGTCGTGCTCACCGAGCAGAGGGGCCGGCAGAAGGCCGTCGTCGCCCGGCTGCACACCCCGGCCGTCTTCGCCGCGGACACCACCCCGCCGTGGGTCCTGTCCGGGCACAGCGCCGACGCCCTGCGCGGACAGGCCGCCGTGTTGGGGGGACAACTCGCCGCCGGCCGCGTCCCTGCCGCCGACGTCGCGGTCTCGCTCGCCACAACCCGCTCGCCGTTCCGCCACCGGGCCGTCGTCATGGGGACAGGGCCCGACGAACTGCGCACCGGACTGGACGCGGTCGCCGACGAGCGCTCGGTCGCCCAGGTCGTGACCGGGCAGACGGGGCCGGCCGGGGACACGGTGTTCGTCTTCCCCGGGCAGGGCTCGCAGTGGACGGCGATGGGGCTGGACCTGATGACGTCCTCGCCCGCGTTCGCCGCGTCGATGCGCGACTGCGCCGAGGCACTGGCCCCGCTGGTCGAATGGGACCTCTTCGAGGAACTGGCCGGGCCACTGGACCGCGACGACGTCGTCCAGCCGGTCCTGTTCTCGGTCATGGTTTCGCTCGCCGCCGTGTGGCGCGCCGCGGGCGTGGTGCCATCGGCGGTCGTCGGGCACAGCCAGGGCGAGATCGCCGCTGCCGTGGTGGCCGGCGCGCTGTCGCTCGAAGACGGCGCGAGAGTCGTCGTGCTCCGCAGCCGGGCCCTGGCCCGCCTCGCCGGGCGGGGCGGCATGGTCTCGCTGCCGGTCTCGGCCGAACGCGCCCGCGAACTGATGAGCCCCTGGGACGACCACATCAGCGTCGCGGCGGTGAACGGGCCCGGGGCGACCGTCGTGTCCGGAACCCCCGACGCCCTCGACGAGCTCCTCCGTCACTGCGAGGAACAGGACGTGCGCGCCCGGCGCGTCGCCGTCGACTACGCCTCCCACTCCGCCCAGGTCGAAGAGTTGCGCGAGCACCTGCTCGAAGCGCTGGCACCCGTACTGCCCCGGACGGGCACGACGACGTTCGTCTCGTCGGTCACCGGCACGGCGCACGACGGCACGGCGCTGGACGCGGATTACTGGTACCGCAACCTCCGCGAGCCGGTGCGGTTCGAGGCCGCGGCCCGGTTCCTGCTGGCGGCGGGGGCCAGGGCCTTCGTCGAGATGAGCCCGCACCCCGTGCTCGTCGTCGGGCTCACCGACACGATCCAGCACGAGGAGTCCGCCGCCGTCGCGCTGTCGTCGTTGCGCCGCTTCGAGGGAGGGCCGCAGCGGCTGCTGCGCGCGTTCGCACAGGCATGGGCCGACGGCGTCGACGTGGACTGGCCCGCGGTGCTCGCCGCGTCCGGGGGCAAGCGGACCGCCCTGCCCACATATGCCTTCCAGCGCCGGAGTTTCTGGCCGTGGTCGGGGAGCGCGCCGCAGGCCGGGCCCCTGGCGGTAGAGGCTCCCGCACAGGCACCGGCATCGCGCCGGAAGCCGGCCCGAGGCCGGTCGGCGCTGCTGCAACTGGTACGCGAGGAGGCCGCCGCGGTGCTGGGCACCGACGGACACGACGACGTGCTGCCCGCGCTGACCTTCCGCGAGCTGGGCCTCGACTCGGTTCTCGGCGTCGAGCTCGCAGCCCGGCTGACCCGGGCCACCGGACTGCGGCTCGCTCCTGGCCTGGTGTTCGACCACCCGACGCCGGACGCGCTCGCCCGCCACCTCGACGACCTGCTGACCGGTGAGCCCGACGCCCGACCCGAGCAGACGGCTGGGGCCACCGACGGTGACCCGGTCGTCATCGTCGGCATGCACTGCCGGCTGCCCGGAGGGGTGAGCTCGCCGGAACAGTTCTGGGACCTGTTGGTCGAGGGCCGCGACGTGATCTCCGGGTTCCCCGACGACCGGGGCTGGGACCTGGCCACGCTGGACGCGGGCGTACCGCGACGCGGCGGGTTCCTGTACGACGCGGTGGAGTTCGACCCCACTCCCTTCGGCATAGGACCCCGCGAGGCCGCCGCCATGGACCCGCAGCAGCGGATCATGCTGGAGACGGTCTGGGAAGCCCTCGAACGCGCCGGTATGGCGCCGGACGCCCTGCGCGGCAGCAACTCCGGCGTGTTCGTCGGCGCGATGTCCCAGGAATACGGCCCGCGCCTCCACGAGGGGACCGACCAGTCCCGCGGCTACCTGCTGACCGGCACCACCGCCAGCATGCTGTCCGGCCGCGTCGCCTACACGTTCGGCTGGGAAGGGCCGGCGGTCACCGTGGACACCGCCTGCTCCTCGTCGCTGGTCGCGCTGCACACGGCCGCCCGCTCGCTGCGCGACGGGGAATGCGACCTCGCCGTCGCGGGTGGCGTCGCGGTGATGGCCACGCCGGGTCTCTTCTCCGAGTTCGCGACGGCTGGTGGCCTGTCCGCCGACGGTCGATGCAAGGCCTTCTCCGCCGACGCGGACGGTACCGGATGGGCCGAAGGCGCGGGTGTGCTCCTGCTGGAGAGGCTGTCCGACGCCCGTCGCCGCGGTCACCGCGTGCTCGCGGTGGTGGCAGGGAGCGCGGTCAACTCCGACGGCGCCTCCAACGGGCTCACCGCCCCGAACGGCCCGGCGCAGCAACGCGTCATCCGGCGGGCGCTGGGCACCGCCTGCCTCGCACCGTCCGATGTGGACGCGGTGGAGGCGCACGGCACCGGCACCGCGCTCGGCGACCCGATCGAGGCGTCCGCCCTGCTCGCCGTGTACGGGGCGGACCGATCCGAGCCGCTGCGGCTCGGATCGGTGAAGTCGAACCTGGGCCACACGCAGGCTGCGGCCGGGGTCGTCGGCGTGATCAAGATGGTCCTGGCGATGCGGCACGGGTTCCTGCCCGCGACGCTGCACGTCGAGGAGTCGACGCCGAAGGTCGACTGGTCCGCCGGCGACGTCCGGCTGCTGCGCGAGGGCGAGCCGTGGCCGGCGACCGACCGGCCGCGCCGGGCCGGGGTGTCGTCCTTCGGTATCAGCGGCACCAACGCGCACGTCATCCTGGCCGAGCCGCCTGCGGAGCCACCCGCCCCCACGCCGATCCGGCACCGGCCGGCCATGGTGCCGCTGGTACTTTCGGGCGCGGACCCCGACGCGGTGCGCGCGCAGGCCGGGCGGCTGCGCGCACACCTGCTCGCAGACTCCGACGCCGACCTGACCGATGTCGCGTTCTCCCTGGCCACCACGCGGTCCGCACTGGCCTACCGCGGTGCCGTCGTGGCCGCCGACCGGGAAGAGGCGCTGACCGCTCTGGCCCGGCTCGCCGCCGACGGGTCCCCGGAGCGGGCCGCCGGCGGCCCTGTCGCGTTCGTGTTCAGCGGCCAGGGCGCCCAGCGTGCCGGCATGGGCCGCGAGCTGTACCGCGAGTTCCCGGTCTTCGCGACCGCGCTCGACGAGGTGCATGCGGAGCTGGACCGGCATCTGGACCGCAAGATCGCCGACGTCGTGTTCGGCGAGGACGACGACCTGCTCGACCGGACCGAGTACGCCCAAGCCGGGCTGTTCGCGATCGAGGTCGCCCTGTTCCGACTCCTCGACCACTGGGGAGTACGGCCGGACCTGCTGGCCGGGCACTCCATCGGCGAGCTGAGCGCCGCGTACTGCGCCGGGCTGTGGTCACTGCCGGACGCGTGCGCGGTCGTGGCCGCGCGGGGCCGCCTGATGCAGGCGCTGCCCGAGGGCGGCGCCATGGTGGCCGTGGCGGCAGGGGAGGCCGAAGTACGGGCGTCGCTGGTCGACGGCGTGTCGATCGCCGCGGTGAACAGCCCGCGATCGGTGGTGCTTTCGGGCGATGAGGCGGCGGTGACCCGGGTCGCGGCGGTCCTGGCCGCCGGAGGGATGCGTACGAAGCGGATCAGCGTCAGCCACGCGTTCCACTCGGCACTCATCGAACCGGTGCTGGCCGCCTTCGGCGAGGTGCTGGCTTCCGTGGAGTACCGCGTGCCGGTCCTCGACATCGTCTCGACCACGACGGGGGCCCCGGCCACCGAGGGTCTGCGCACCCCGGAACACTGGCTGCGCAACGCACGGGACGCGGTGCGGTTCTCCGACGCCGTCGTCGCGCTACGTGCGGCGGGTGCCGCCGTCCTGGTGGAGGTGGGCCCGGACGCCGTCCTGACACCCATGGTGGCCGAGACGCTGCCCGCCGCCATCGTCTGCGTACCGCTGCTGAGCCGGGAGCGTTCCGAAGTCCGTTCGCTCGTCGACGCGTTGACCCGGGTGCACGGACGCGGCGGCGAGCCGGACTGGCCCGCGTACTTCGCGAGCACCGGTGCCCGGACGGTCGACCTGCCGGCGTACGCGTTCCGGCGCCGGCGGTTCTGGCTGACCGCCACGCCGACGGTCCCGGTCCTTCCGGCGACGCACTCGTACCGCACCGGCTGGCGGCCGGTGCCGTCGATGCCCCGCGCTGTGCCTGCGGGGCAGTGGCTCCTCGTCGTACCTCCGACCGCGTCGGCGGAGCTGGTCGGAGAACTGCACGGCGGCCTCGCGTCGCGGGGACTGGAGCTGAGCGTGGTCGAACTCTCCACGGTGGACCGCGCGGCGATCGCCGCGCGGCTGCGGGAGACGCCGGCCGACGGAGTCCTGTCCCTGCTGGCCCTGGACGGTGAGGGCGGTGCACCCGCGACCGTGTCGCTCGCGCAGGCGCTGGACGACCTGGGCAGCACGGCGGCCCTGTGGAGCGTGACGGTCGGGGCCCAGCGTGTGACCGACGAGCCGGCCGATCCGGAGCAGGCGCCCGTCTGGGGTCTGGGCCGGGTGCTGGCCCGGGAGCAGCCGGCCCGCTGGGGCGGCGCGGTGGACCTACCGCTCCAGCCCGGCCCGGCCGCGTTGGACGAACTCTGCGCGATGCTCGCCGCGTCCGGCGCGGAGGACCAGTTCGCGATCCGCGAGTCCGGTGCGTATGTCCGGCGACTGGCCCGTGGACCGGTGCTCCCGGCAGCCGGGCCCACATGGCGGCCCAGCGGCACCGTCCTCGTCACCGGAGGCACCGGCGCGCTCGGCACGCACGTGGCCCGATGGCTGGCCGGGCTCGGCGCCGAGCACCTGCTGCTGCTCAGCCGCACCGGCGGGGGAGGGCACGCCGCCGCGCTCGAAGCCGAACTCACCGCCCTCGGCGCGCGCGTCACGATCGAGGCGTGTGACGCCGCCGACCGGGACGCGCTCGCCCGAGTGATCGACGGCGTTCCGGCGCGGTTCCCGCTCACCGCGGTCGTGCACGCCGCGGGTGTCGTGGACGCGGGTCTGCTCGACACCCTCACGCCCGAGCGGGTGCGGGCGGTCGCGCGGGCCAAGGCGGTCGCCGCCCGCAACCTGCACGAATTGACGGCTGGGCTGGATCTCTCCGCCTTCGTGCTGTTCTCGTCGGTCCTGGGGGTCGTCGGCGACATCGGCGAGGCCGGGTACGCCGCAGCCAACGCCTACCTCGACGCCCTCGCCGAAGCACGGACCGCGGCCGGGTTGCCCGCGACCGCCGTCGCCTGGGGCCCGTGGGCCGGCGACGGCATGGCCGGAACGGCCGAGGTCCGCGAGCACTTCCACCGCATCGGCCTCAAGCCGCTCCAGCCCGCTTCAGCCCTGGCGACCCTGCACGGACTCCTCGGCACGACCCACCCCACCGCCGTTGTCGCCGACGTCGACTGGCCGCGTCTGGCCGCGTCCAGGCCGGGCCCGTTGTTCGGCGAGATCGAGGAAGCGGCGACTGAGCCGTCGCCTCGGGACGACCTGCGTGCCCTGTCGGAGGCACAGCGCCGGTCCCGGCTCCACGACCTCGTGCTCGCGCAGGCCGCCGAGGTGCTCAACCACCCATCCGGTGCCGCGATCGACCCCACCTTGACTTTCGCCGGTCTCGGTTTCACCTCCCTGGCCGCGGTGGAGTTCCGTAACCGCCTCGCAGCGCGGCTCGAACTGGACCTGCCCGCCGGGCTGGTGTTCGACCATCCGACACCCGGTGACGTCATCCGCTACCTCGGAAATCCCCAGGAGGCACCCGTCCCGGTGCGGGCCGCAGCCGCGATGGAGGAGCCGATCGCCGTGGTGGCCATGGCCTGCCGGTTCCCCGGCGGCGCCGACTCACCCGAACGACTGTGGGACCTGCTGTCCGACGGGACCGACACGATCACGGAGTTCCCCACCGACCGAGGGTGGGACCTCGGCGCGCTGTACCACTCCGACCCGGCGCACCCCGGCACCAGTCACGTCCGGACAGGTGGGTTCCTCGACGACGTCGCCGGTTTCGACGCGGAGTTCTTCGGCATCTCGCCGCGCGAGGCTCTCGCCATGGACCCGCAGCAGCGGCTGCTCCTGCAGATCACATGGGAAGCCCTCGAGCGCGCGGGCATTCCCGCACCGGGGCTGCGGGGGCGCGACGTCGGCATGTTCGTCGGCTCCAACCTGCGCGACTACGCCGACCTGTTGCGCGCGGGGGCCGAGAACACCGAGGCCCACCTGCTGACCGGCACATCGGCCAGCGTGCTGTCCGGGCGGATCTCGTACCTTCTCGGGCTGTCCGGGCCGGCGGTCACCGTGGACACCGCGTGCTCGTCGTCGCTGGTGGCGCTGCACCTGGCGGTGCAGTCGCTGCGGGCGGGGGAGTGCTCGCTCGCACTGGCCGCCGGGGTCACGGTGCTGTCCACGCCGCAGCTGTTCGTGGACTTCTCCAGCCAGGGCGGCCTCGCGCCGGACGGGCGTTGCAAGGCGTTCGGGGCCGACGCCGACGGCACCGGCTGGGGTGAGGGCGCCGGCGTGGTGGTCCTCGAACCGCTCTCAGAGGCCCGACGTCACGGGCACCGGGTGCTGGGCCTGGTGGCGGGCACCGCGGTCAACCAGGACGGCGCGTCCAACGGCCTCAGCGCGCCCAACGGGCTCGCCCAGCAGCGGGTCGTCCGCGCCGCGCTCGACAGCGCCGGGCTGACGCCCTCCGACGTGGACGCCGTCGAGGCGCACGGGACCGGCACCGCGCTCGGCGACCCCATCGAGGCGGAGGCGCTGCTGGCGAGCTACGGGGCCGACCGCGCGGAGCCGCTGTGGCTGGGCTCGGTGAAGTCGAACCTCGGGCATACGCAGGCCGCCGCCGGGATGGCGGGGGTCATCAAGATGCTGCTGGCGATGCGGCACGGCCGGCTGCCCGCGACCCTGCACGCCGGCGAACCGTCGCCGCACGTCGACTGGACGGCCGGCCAAGTCCGCGTTCTGGACCGGGCGCGGAGCTGGCCCGCCGTCGACCGCCCGCGCCGGGCCGGGGTGTCCGGGTTCGGGCTCAGCGGCACCAACGCGCACGTGATCCTGGAGCAGCCGCCCGAGCAGCCGCCCGCACTTCCGGTCGAGGCGCCTCGCGCGCTGCGTTCGGACTTCGCGCCGCTCGTGCTGTCGGCCCGCTCGCCCGCCGCGCTCGACGAGACCGCTTCCCGCCTCGCCGGTGTGTTCGGCGAAACCTCCGCCGCTTCGCCGACGTTGCCCACCGTGGCTCGGGAGCTGGGCGAGCGGACGGTGTGGGAGCACCGCGCGGTCGTGTTCGGCACCGGTGTCGAAGACGTCGTCCGCGGACTCGGCAACCTCGCGGAAGACCCCGACGTCGTCGCGGGGGAAGCTGTCCGGAACACGGGGCCGGTCTGGGTCTTCCCGGGGCAGGGCGCGCAGTGGACCGGCATGGCAGCCGACCTCCTGGACGCCTCGCCCGTGTTCGCCGCCCGGATGCGGGAGTGTGCCGCGGCACTCGCCCCCTTCACCGACTGGGACCTGATCGCCGAGCTGCGCGGACCACTGGACCGTGTCGACGTCGTGCAGCCGGTGACGTGGGCGGTCATGGTGTCGCTGGCCCGGCTCTGGCAGGAGTGCGGGGTCGTCCCCGCCGCCGTCGTCGGGCACAGCCAGGGCGAGATCGCCGCCGCGGTCGTCGCCGGGGCACTGTGTCTGGAGGACGGCGCACGCGTGGTCGCCCTGCGCAGCAAGCTGATCGGGGCGCGACTTTCCGGACCCGGGGGTATGGCATCGGTGTCGCTGTCCGAGGAAAAGGTCGCCGAACTGATCGAGCCATGGGCGGACCGGCTGTCGGTCGGGGCCGTCAACAGCACCACGGCGACCGTGGTCTCCGGTGACTCGACCGCGCTCGACGAACTGCTCGCCGGGTGCGAGCGCACCGGCATCCGGTCGCGCCGTATCGCCGTGGACTACGCGTCGCACTCCGCGCAGGTCGAACGCATCCGTGACGACCTGCTGCGCGACCTGGCCCCGATCACGCCGCGCGCGGCCGAGATCCCGCTGCACTCCACGACCGTGCCCGGCTCGCTCGACACCACCGCGATGACCGCCGAGTACTGGTACAGGAACCTGCGGGAGAAGGTCTCCTTCGCACCGGTCGTCCGCGCCCTGCTGGAAGCCGGATCCGGCGTCTTCACCGAGATCAGCCCGCATCCGGTCCTGGTGCCCGCGGTACGTGAGGAAGCCGAGGCCGCCGGATGTGACGCCCATGTGTCCGGGACCCTCCGGCGCCACCACGAGGGCCCGCGCCGGTTCCTCACCGCGCTGGCCGAGGCGTTCACCCACGGCGTCCCCGTCGACTGGGCGGCGGTGCGCCCCGCGGACTCGGGCGAGCGCGTCGACCTGCCCACCTACCCGTTCCAGCAGCAGCGGTTCTGGCCGACGCCCGCCGCGCCCGCGTCGGCCGGTGAGCCGGCCGGTGAGCTGTGGCGCGCGGTCGACAACGGCGACGCCGGGGCTCTCGCGGACGAACTCGGTGTGGTCGGCGGCGACGCCGTCCACACCACCCTGGAACTGCTCGCCGGGTGGCGACGCCGGGCCACGGCGGACGCGCTGCGCTACCGCACGACATGGCAGGACGCCACCCTCGCGCGCGGCGCGGTGCCCACCGGGCGCTGGGTCGTGCTCGCGTCGGCCGACCGGCCGGCCGGCGACCTGCGCGCCGTTCTCGGCACCGAGACCGCCGTCCTGCCGCTGTCCGCCACCGACCTGGGCCAGGCCGACGGCATCGTCGCCCTGATCGACGATGCGTCCCTGACCACGGTGCTCGGGCTCGTCCAGGCAGTCCAGGACTCGGGTACGGCCGCGCCGTTGTGGTGCGTCACGCGCGGGGCTCTCGACGCCGACCCCGACCAGGCCGCGCTGTGGGGCTTCGGCCGGGTCGCGGGCCTGGAGTGGCCGGACGGCTGGGGTGGCCTGATCGACCTGCCGGTGGACCCGGAGCCGAGCGAGCTGCGTGCGCTCGCCTCGGTGCTGGCGTCGCCCGGGGACGAGCAGGAGTTCTCCGTCCGCGACGGCCGCGTGCTGGTGCGCCGGCTCGTCCCCGCGCCGGTGACCGGTGCGGCGACGCCGTGGCGGGTGCGCGGCACCGTCGTCGTCACCGGCGGCACCGGCGCGCTCGGTGGGCACGTCTGCCGCCTGCTGGCCGCCCGCGGCGCGCGGGACCTCGTGCTGGTGAGCCGGCGCGGCCCGGACGGCGAAGGCGTCGCGGAACTGGTCGCCGAGCTGCGCGGCCTGGGCGCCGAGGTCTCGACCGTAGCCGCGGACGTGGCGGACCGGGACGCCGTCGCCGCGTTGATCGCCGACCTCGACGCCGAGGGACGGGAGATCACCGGTGTGGTGCACGCGGCCGGGGCCAGCCCGCGTGCCGCGATCGCGGAGACCGACGCGGCCGTCCTGGCCGCGGCGACCGCCAAGGCCGACGGGGCCCGGCACCTCGACGAACTGCTCGGCGATCGTCCCCTCGACTTCTTCGTCCTGTTCTCCTCCGGTGCCGCGGTGTGGGGCAGCGCGGGCTCGGCCGCCTACGCGGCGGCGAACGCGTCCCTCGACGCCTTGGCCGAACGGCGCCGGCGGCAGGGGCGCACCGCGACATCGATCGCCTGGGGCAGCTGGGCCGGCGGCGGCATGGTCGACGCCCGGGTCGAGCGTGAACTGACCCACATCGGCGTCCGGTCGATGGCGCCGGAGACCGCGCTGGCCGCGCTGGTGGCCGCGGTGGAGCACGACGACACCACGGTCACCGTCGCCGACATCGACTGGGCCGCCTTCGCCGACAGTTACACCGCCGCCCGCCGCCGTCCGCTCATCGAGTGCCTGCCGGGCGTGTCCATCGAGAAGCCCGCGGCCACGGATTCGGCGCTTCGGCGGAAGGTCCTGGCCGCGGACGGCCCGGACCGGGAGCGCATCGTGCTGGGTCTGGTCCGCAGGGCGACCGCGCTGGCGCTCGGCCACGACGCCGACGCGGCCGTCCCTGCGGCGAAACCGTTCAAGGAACTCGGGATCGACTCGCTGACCGCGGTGGAGGTGCGCAACCGGGTGGCCACGGCGACCGGGCTCTCCCTGCCCGCGACGCTCGTCTTCGACCACCCCACCCCGGTTGAGGCGGCGCGGTACTTGCTGACGAGGCTCGTCGACGCCCCGGGCCCCCGGGCGGCGGCCCCGGCGACGGCGGCCCCGGTCGCGGTGCGCTCCGAAGAGCCCCTCGCGATCGTCGGCATGGCCTGCCGGTTCCCCGGCGACATCGGCTCTCCGGAGCAGCTGTGGGACATGCTGCTGGCCGGCGAGGACGCGATCGAGGACTTCCCGGCCGATCGAGGCTGGGACCTGTCCGGTCTGGCCGAGCGGGCCGGGCTGCGCGGCGGCTTCCTGGACGTCAAGGGGTTCGACGCCGGGTTCTTCGGCATCTCGCCCCGGGAGGCCGAGGCCACCGACCCGCAGCAGCGGCTGCTGCTGGAGGTCGGCTGGGAAGCGCTGGAACACGCCGGCGTGGACCCGCTGTCGTTGCGGGGCACCCCGGCCGGGGTCTTCGTCGGCGCGGGCGCGCACGACTACGCCGAGTTGGTCACGGCCGCCGGCCGCGGCCGCGAATACACCCTCACCGGCGGTGCGGCCAGTGTCCTTTCCGGCCGGATCGCATACTCCCTCGGCCTCGAAGGTCCTGCGGTGACGGTGGATACGGCGTGTTCGTCGTCGTTGGTGGCGTTGCACCTGGCCACGCAGTCGCTGCGGAGCGGGGAGTCGACCCTGGCGCTGGTCGGTGGCGTCGCGACGATGGCCACCCCGAACGCCTTCGAGGCGTTCGCTCGTCAGGGTGGGTTGGCTGGGGATGGTCGGTGTAAGTCGTTTGCTGAGGGGGCGGATGGTACGGGTTGGGGTGAGGGTGTTGGTGTGTTGGTGGTGGAGCGGTTGTCGGATGCGCGGCGGGCGGGGCGTCGGGTGTTGGCGGTGGTGCGGGGTTCGGC
>NZ_JBEOVL010000047.1:0-54421 GCF_040295485.1 Streptomyces sp. NPDC002793
CGGCAGTTCCTCTCCCCGGCCTGTCCGGTGCCCTCGGACACCAGGCCAGCGTAGGACGCCAGGCTACTCAGAACCGGGGCTTAGAAACAGGCTCTAACTGAGGCGACCCCTCCGGCGTGCACCGGAGGGGTATGGAAGGACAAAGACTTGACGCGGTTCGGCTTCGTCTCTGCTGCGCTCAGTGGCGTGGTCGGCTGAACCAGGCCACGCCGTCCTTCTGAGCCATGAAAACGATCAGCAGAACACCGGCGGCCAACTCTGCGAGGGCTGCCATGACCATGGTGGCGGGGGCGGCACTGGCGGTGAGGCCGAGAGCGAAGGTGCCGACTACGCAGAGCCAGGCGCCGTAGACAATTGTGCAGATGCGGAGGGCGTTGCCTCCCTTGCCGAATCGTGCGGCAAGGACGAGTGCGAGAGCGGCGTAGATGGTGCCCCAGATCATTCCGACCTGAGCGAGCACCATCTGCGATGCCGCCTTCTGCTCCGCCTCCTCGACAGCGGGGGCCATGAACCCCGAAGAACCGCTGTAAGGGTCGAGGGAGCTCTGTGCTGCATCGGCTTGAGCGAGCGCGGCCAGGCCCAAAATGATCAGGAAGCCCGCCAGCAGGAACAAGACGATGCGAGCTGCCTTGACCCGCTGGGGCATGCCCGGGGAGCCGCTGGCGTACCCCGGCTGCTGCACGTAACCGAAGCCGGGTGACATCTGAGGCTGCGGAGGGTAACTCGGCGGAGGCGGCATATGCGATCCCGGCTGCTGGCCAGAAAGGTTGCTCTGCGCGGACTCCGGACGGGGTGCCTCGTTCATGAGGATCGTTCTCCTTCGGTCTTGAAATTGGCGGGGTCGGATGTCGATCTGATCGGCATGGGCTGGCAGTCGAACCGCTACCGGGCTTGGGGGCGGGAGGTGGGGCTTCCGCCGGGTGAACCCGGCGGAAGCCCTCGGCTGGGGGCCGGCGGCAGCGCCCCGGGGGATTCAGCCACGACCGTCACGTGCTCGTGACCTGCGAAGTCCGGGCCTAGTTGAAGGTGATGTCCCAATGGACGCCGCCCTTCGTGGGAGTCTCGTAGATGTACTCGACCGCGATGTCGCTGAACTTGCCCCTCCAACGCGGGTCGGCCTCGCGGTAGCCGTCCCTGCGCTGGGTGTTCTTGATCCAGTTGGTGATGCAGGTATCGATGCGGAGGTCGAGCTTGTAGCCCTTCGTGTGGGCCTTCGTGATCGTCTCGTCGTGAACTCCGTACTCGGTGCCGCCGGTGATGACGAGGGGACACCCGCTGGCCTTGCGCAGGGCGATGACCCCGCGGATGGAGTCGCTGCGGATGTCGTCCAGGCTCGTGCAGTCCCTGTTGTTGCGGTCGTCGCAGCCGTCGCTTGACGATGTGGTGATGCCGACGGGCCGCAGCAGGGCCATGGCCTGGGCGTGGGTGAGTTTCTCGGAAAGCTGGGACGGCGCAGCCGGGGCTGGGGCAGGCCTGGCGGGGGTGCCGGACTTGGCCAGCGCGGTCCCGCTGATGAGCTTCTGCCACGTGGACGGACCCACGATGCCGTCGGCCGGCAGGCCGCGACTTTGCTGGAACTTCGTCACGGCGGCCGCGGTGGCAGGTCCGAACGCTCCGTCGACGGCGAGCTGGTTGCGGTACATGTTCAGCTGGACCTGCACGGCCTTCACTGCGGGGCCGGATGCTCCGCGGCCGATTGTGCGTCCCAGTTTGTTCCAGGTGGGTTCGTCAATGGAGCCGTTCACAGTGAGGCCGTGCCCGCGCTGAAACGCCGATGTTGCGGCGGCGGTGGCCGGGCCGAAGATTCCGTCGGCAGCGAGGCGATAGCCGCTGGAGGCGAGCAGCAACTGGGCGCTGCGAACGTTCTCGTTGCGCTGGCCCGTCTTGAGGACGGGCCAGCGCGTGCCGCTGGACGACGGCTTGGTCAAAGGCGTCCCGTGCAATCCGGGCTGTGGGTGTCCACCAGCGTCGCTGTTCCCCGCGGCGGCAGAGGCACTGTCGTTCCGTGCCTGGCCGTCACCGAAGGCGTCGAAAGTACTGAGCGAGACGTCGGCGCTGTGTGTTTCTCCCTCATGGGCCACACCGAATACGACGGCACTGACAACAGCGGCTGCCACCGTGGGCGCCATCAGATTCCTGATTGTCTTACGCATATCGCATCCTCATGTTCTAGGCCCCTGCCTATCCGGCGGGGCAATCGGTGGCGGGCGCGCTGATGTGGGCCAGTCGCGTCCGCGATGTCTGAGGTGGTGAGGGCTTGTGCCGGGTGGCAGAAGCCCTCATCGAAAAGCAGGGGTCAGGTCACCCTGTGGCGTTCATGCGGTTAGCCACGGCCGCCGCCCGCCTTGCAGTCGCCGCTGCTGCGGCAGCTGTCGCGCTTCCACACGCCGCGGTGGCCGGATCCGTCGCAGGTGGTGCTCAGCCGCAGCCGTTCAGGCATGCACCAAGCGAAGCGTTGGGGCTGGTCACCAGCCCCAGGACTCTCCGCGGCCCTTGCACGAGTGGCACACGCCGTCACCGCCGCAGGCGTCGCACTTGGGTCGGGAGAAGAAGCCGTCCAGCTCTCCAGTTCCGTCGCACTTCCGGCACTCGCCGTTTCCTTCACATGACTTGCATCGGGGCATGAGTCGATCTCCTCCTGTGGGTTGGAGCAGGCAATTGGATCGGCCCGGGGCCCCTCAGTGGGCGAGGCCCCGGTGATTCGAACGTCTTGGCGCGTCGTTCGGCCTTGAGTGGGTTAGCTGACGACCTTCAGCGTCTTCGGCCATCCGATCCGGTCGAGCAGCCGGAACAGCTTCTTGATCTCTTCGGGCTGCATCTTGATGCAGCCGTTGGAGAGGAAGTCGTTCGGGTTCTTGTCGGTCCACTTGCGCCGCTCGGTGCTGCCCTGGCTCCCGTCCCTGTTCATCTCGCTGTGGATGAACAATTGCGTGCGCAGGCGGCCGGTGCCGTTGTTGCACCTCTTGTCGGACAGACGGATCGCGTAGCCCTTGATCAGGTCGCCGTTGTAGGTCTTGTAGTGCTGCCCGACCGTGTAGGTGCCGTTGGGCAGCCAGCCGCGGCCCGTCGTGCACTCGTTCTCGGTGATGCCAGAGCCGGCCCGGAAGTTGGCCCATACGGTGCTGCCCTTGACGACGGACAGCTTGGAGTAGAACGGGTACTTCGGGTTCTTGTCGAACTTCAGATAGACGGTGTTGGCCGCAGTGACACTGCCCTTGGCGGCGGCACCGATCTCCTCGGCCTGAGCGGCGGGCGTGAGGCCCGCGAGGAGAATGATCGAGGTGGTCGCCAGGGCGGCCGTTGCGGTACGCGCCAAGCGCGTCGTGATGGTGCTCATCAGCGTCGCTCCTTAGTGAGTTGAGAAAGCGGCCCGCGATGATTTATGTCGCTAGGCTCGGCGGATGCCGATGCGGTGAGAGTGGGGGTGACCTGCGAGCTCGACTAGCCATGTGGGCTTCGCGAGATCCAGGGTGCAGGGACATCCAGCAGCTGCACCAGAGCTGTAGGGGGCGCGGCTTCCCGTGCTTGTCCCGTTCCGATCCCGTTACCGCTGCACGGCATCTACCTGCGGAAACGTTGGAATATGGGATGGCGGAGGGACGATGGCGGGAAACGGGGACACGCTCGACGGTGCGGATGTCGAACCGGATGGCGCGCCTGACGCGGCGAGGGTGATGCTTGCTCGGAAACTGCGCTCAGCGTGGGAAGCGTCGGAATCCAAGCTGGCGTTGGACCGGCTCGAAGCGAAGCTCAAGGAAAGGCTGCACGGCCAGAACGTCAAAGGACTGGGCCGCTCGTCTATCGGCCGCTATATGGATCCGGAGCACACGACCCTGCCTGACAAGGCTGTACTCACGGCGCTGGCAGAGATCTTCAGGGTGAGTAACGAAGAACTGGCGGCGTGGCACCGGCTGCAAACCGAAGCGAAGGCCGCTCAACGGCAGCGCCGGCTTCAGCGTCCGGCCGCCGACCACCAAGGGGTCTCCGCCCTGCCCCAGGACGCTGCCGACTCTCCGCCTCCTTCGCAGGAGGAGGACGTACCAGGTGATGCCGATCCAGTCGTGGACGCTTCAGCCGCCCCGTGCATGGACTCCGACCGCGAAGAGTCGGAAGGCCACGATCAGCCTGTCTCTGTAGATTCGCCCGCAGGGCGCTCTCCCGGAGCCCGAAGATCCCGGCCCCGAATCCCCGTGGCGGTGAAATACGCTCTGTACGCGGTAGCCACGGCCGGAGTGATCGCTTTAGGCGTGGTCACGGCGGTAAACGCCGGGGACGATTCGCCTGACCGGACACCAGCGAAGAGCCAGGCACCACAGTCCTCGGCAACGACCGAAACACATCCGGGTGCGGCCGGCTCGTCGACCGGAAACAGCCCCTCTTCCGCCTCGGCGGCAGTCTCGCCCGGGGCCGTGAGCGGAAACTTCCGGTGCGGCCGGGAACGCCATGTGAGCACCGTGACGTGGGCGCCGTGCACACAGGTACGCGGCAACTCGCTTGTCTTCGCAGTGCAACTGAGCAACACCGGGTCGTCGCCGGTCACCGTGAAGGCGAAGCTTGCCTATGTCCAGACCCAGCAGGCACATAGTTGCCCAGCCCCCTGGGGGGCCGGTGCGCAGGTCACTGTGCCGGCGGGAAAGACGGTCACGAGTACGGCCGATGCCTGCTCCGTGACCAAGATCCCCACCACAGCCTTTCAGGGCAAGGCATGGGTGATTGCCACGGATGAGCCGTCCTGGGGTTATCGGGAGATGTCCCAGACGGTTCATGTCCAGCCCGACGCCAGCGTGAGGTGGGCTGACGAGGAATGACCTGGGTGCATTGCGCGATGATGGGATCAAAGACGTCAGCTCTGTGACTACCGGCTCCCCGAGGGGAGCCGGCCCTTCGCTGTACAGACGCGCCCCGTAGCCCGGCACCGGACATTCTCGGTCCGCCCTACAGCCCGGCTGCGGGGTCGTCGGCGGCCAACGTCTGCAGCGGCCTGTGGCCCTTCTCATCGAGCTGGGCGAGTTCGCGTTCGTAGTCGACGGTGATGGAGCCGTAGTAGTTCACGGCCGAGCTGCGGGCCGGGGAGATGTGCGCCAGGACCTCGGCGTCCACCTCGCGGCCCGCGTCGCGCAGTTCGCCGACGGCCAGGCCCAGATACTCGGTGTGCCAGCAGACCACTGCGTTCGTCACCACCGTCAGGCACCACGCCTGCTCGTTCTGCTGCTCGGGCTGGCGCCGGGTGACCTTGCCCTCGCGGGCGTAGTGGAGCTGACGGCGCAGCGAGTGGAGCGACACGCCCTTGTTCAGCTGCCGGGCGATCTTGCGCCGGTACACCGGATCGGACAGGTACTTCGCCGCGTAGACGTGGCCATCGGCCCCTCCCACCCTTATTCGATCATAGCGGGACGGCGCACAGCTGCTGCGGCCCGTCGTGCGCGACGCGGGCCGCGAGGTGGACACTTCGCCGCGTAGACGTGGCCATCGGCCCCTCCCACCCTTACTCGGCATGCACGGCCCGGAACGCCATCCGCCCTCCCAGTTCGGTGATCACCTGAGAGTGTCGCGGCGGCCACCGACAGTCGACACCATCGGATTCGGACGCCCGGCCGAAAGCCGATCGCCGCTTCCCCCGGCGAGGGCGAGAGGGCTGAGGTCACCGTGTCGGAGCGCGGTCAGTCCTGTCGATCCCGGCCGTCGTCCGCGAAGGGGCTGGGGGAGTGGGCCACGATGTCCGGGAGGAGGGTGCGGGCGATGCCCTCGAGGTCGGGGTGGGTGGCGGCGACGTCGCGCAGCAGGCGCGGGAAGGTGACCCGGTCCAGGCCTCTGCCGGTACGGGAGAGCAGGAGAGGGCCGGTCGTCTCGGTGGAGTGCGGGGCTTTGTGGGTGCGCACCGGCAGGTATTCGTCCAGGGCCCACACCACGGGGCGCGGGATGGGCCGGGGGGTGGTGACGGCGGAGGTGCTGTGGTTCTTCGCCGGGAGGCGCCAGGTGGGGCCGGAGGCGTCGTGGCGCTGGACGTGCTGGAGGACGAGGGTGATGGACTGGCCGGGGCGCAGGCCTGCGAGGGTCATGTAGAGGGCGAGCCGGGCGCGTTCGGGGTGCGGGCCGCGGTAGCGGTCGGCGGCGGTGCGCAGCGCGTCGGTCTGGTGGGCGGTGAGCTGGTCGCGTTCGGCGGGCGGGGTGGGCCCGGCGAGCGCCCGGCGGGGAGGGAGGTTCCACCGGGCGGAGCCGAGGTCCTGCTCGCAGTGGGCGTAGAAGCTGCGGACGGCGGAGACTGCGCGGCCCCGGGACGCGGCGGCCATGAGGCTTCCGTCGAGGTTGGTCAGGCGCGTGGCCCAGTCCTGGATGTGCAGGGGTTCGAAGTGCCAGACGAGGTCGCCGATGTATGTGAACCAGTCGCGTTGCCAGCCGGCGGGGGCGTCGATTCCGGCGAGCACCAGGCCGTAGCGGTAGCGGGTGTCCTCGTCCCAGGCGCGGCCGAGGACCTGCTGTCCGTCGGGGCGGGTGTAGGCCCCGGAGAGCCAGGCGTGCAGGATCGCGTGCGGGTCGGGGGAGTCGGTGGCGGGTGTCACCCGCCCACTCTATGGACCTGGTCCCGCACGGCCGCCGGGCATCCCGCGGACTCCGGTGCGAAGCAGGGCTGCAGGCGGCTGGGAGGTTCGGTGGCAACTGGATCGTCCGGCCGCAGCCACTCCGAAGGGGCATTGAATTTTTAGGTTTGAACTTTACGGAACAGACCAGCCCACCCCGGCAAACCGCCATGGAGCGGGCTGGTCTCCGTACCGAAACTGACGGAGCGGCGCCCCGCCCTGGGCGGCCCGGAGGGGGCTAAGGTAGCTGGTCTGTTCCGTAAAGTTGGATGCCTCCAGCCCGGGACGCCTGGATCCGAGGCCGCCGGGGTCTGCGAGGGTCATCGCAAGACCGCGGAGCGAGACGATGGCCACCGCAGCTCCTGGCGAGCACGAAGAGAACGTCGACGCGGCGCCCACTGCAGATCGACCGGTCACGCTCGTGACGGAGTTGGTCGCCCGTAGATGCATGGAGACGATCGACGGTCGTGACGGGGTGGGTGTTCCGGGCAAGTCAAGTGGCCGGTTAGGTTCGCCGCATGACCGAATCACCACGAACGGCACTGCCACCTCTCGACAGCCCTCCTGGCGACCGGCTGGACGTCGTCTCGACCTGGGACGCCGACACCCCGTATCAGGCCTGGCGGCCACAGATCCTGGAACCACCGACGTTCCGCCCGGCGACGCCGCCCCGGGTCTATGTCGCCGTGAACCAGAAGGGCGGGGCGGGCAAGACCACCACGGCGGTGGAGCTCGCCGCCGCCTGGGCCGCTGCTGGCCTCCGGGTCCGCGTGATCGACGCCGACCACCAGGAGGCCGCCCTGTCGGTGTGGTTGCTGCCTCAGTATCCGGAGGGCTCGCCGCGCCACTCGCTGCGCAGCGTCTTCTTCGACGAGTGCACGCTGGCTGAGGCGACCTACCCGACCCTGTTCGAGGGCGTCGACGTCGTGCCGTCCGGGCTGGACCTCTCGCGGGTCGAGTACGAGCGGCCGATCGGTGCGGAGAACGCCATCGCGGCCGCCATCGCTCAGGAAGCGCAAGAGGCCGGCGGACACTCGCCGTACGACGTGACCCTGATCGACGCGGCCCCGTCGCTCGGCCTTGTCACTGTCGCAGCCCTCACCGCCGGGGACGAGGCTCTCGTCCCCGTGAAGGTCGGCGGCCTGGACATGAAGGCGATGGCGTCGCTGGACCGCACGATCCGCAGCGTCCAGCGCAAGACGAATCCGAAGCTCAAGGTCGGGGCCGTCTTCCTCACCGCGTGGGACAAGAGCGACTTTGCCCGGCAACTCGCCACCAAGGTGTCCGAGGATTACCCGGACGCGGTGGTCGTGCCGATCCGGCGCAGCGTCCGGGCAGCAGAGGCCCCGATCGCGGAGCAACCAGTACGCCTGTACGCGCCGAAGTCGACAGCGGCCGGGGACTACGACCAAGCCGCGCACCTCTTCCTGCAGACTCCGGAGGCCGGAGCGTGAGCCGTCGTCCCACTCTGACCATGCCGTCGACCCGCAGCGCCGAGCCGGACGACGAGGAGCTCGAGGCTGGCACCGGCCAGAGGGAAGCCGCGGCCGCGCAGTCCGCTGGAGTCGTCGCGACGCTGACCGGCGCGGACGTGTCGACGCCCGTATCCGTAGCGCAGCTCCCGACGCCGTACGACGTCGCCGAGACCGTGACGGCCCCGCTGGACGACCAGCAGCGCGCGCACTTGGTCGTGTGCGAGCAGGCACTGACCGGCTTCCGGAAGTCGGTGATCGTCGCGGGCAAGGCCCTGGAGGTCATCAGCCGGGGCCGCCTGTACCGGGAGACGCACGCGACGTTCGTGGAATACCTGGACGACGTGTGGGAGATCCGGAAGTCACAGGCGTACCGGATGATCGAGGCGTGGCCCGTCGCCGCCGCAGTGTCCCCAATTGGGGACATCAACGAGGGGCAGGCCCGGGAGCTGCGGCCCGTCTTCACGGACTACGGCCAGGAGGCGGCCGTCGCTCTGTACCGCGAGGTGAAGGAGCTGCGGGGCAATCGGAAGGTCACGGCGGCCGACCTCGCAGAGGCCCGCGCAGTACTGCCTCCGGCCCGGCAGATCTCCCGGCCGGACCAGGTGCGCGACGTCCTCACCACGGCCGCCGCCGAAGGACGCGCACCACGTCTCGCACCGGCCGCTCTCCCGGTGCCGGCGCAGCCCTCCGGCAAGGAGCACGACGACCCGGAGCAGGCGAACAGCGCCAACGTCGACCAAGAGCGCCTGGACCCAGGAGCGGAGGCCGTCGCCACGATGGAACGAGCCCTCGCTCAGCAACGGCAGATCTACGACGCGGTGGGGGACGGAATCCTCGCAGCCGCCCTGCTGTACGACCCGGGTCGAAGTGAGCGGCTGCGTCAAGAGCTGCGCCAGTACGCGAACCGGACGGCGTACCGGATGCGGGACCCTGCCGCCGGGGACAGTGCTGCTCCGGGGGCCTGACCCGGAGTGCATACTCTCCGCCTCCTGCTCGCTGGTGGGCATGGAGACGGGGTACGAGGGGCCTGGCATCGAGCGGCGCGCTGGGCCCCTCATCGCGATGAGGCCGGGCTCTTCTCGGCTGACCGTCCGTGGTGGGCACCGGACCTGCCGGCCCGGTCCGGCCGTGCGTCACCTCCGTCGACCGGACCCTGTCCGGCAATGGTGCCGCGCCGTGGCGGTCGACTACTAGCGACCCCTCCGCTGCGCTCCGGGGCTACGGGCTACGCCCTTGCGCGTCCGATGGGGGGCTCCTCCGGACCCCACCCCCCATCGCCTGGTTCCTGTGACCGGTGCCGTCGTCGATCAGGACGTTCCTGTGGAAGGTGCCCACCTCCCGCTCCCCTGTGGCTGGTGTCGACTACTGCGGATGATCAATTGGGCGGGGGAATGAAGCTCAGCCACAACACGGCAACCCCTGCGGCGCAGCAGGCAGCAACGGTGGTTCGGAGATACCTCAGCTGGGGACGGCAGCGACCCCTTTGATTTGGCTTGTGAAGCCACAGTCGTCCGCAGCCGCTGACGGTGCCCGGGTGCCACAGCGGGGCCCGCAAGCCCTCCAGGGCTGAGGACACGCCGCCCTCCCGCGAAGCCGAGAGCAAGCCGCACCTTTAAGAGGAGCGGAGCTGTGCAGCCTTGCTGCTAAGGCCCAACACGCCGGAGTAACGAGAGTGCTTGCGTTAAGCCTGCACAGAGGGTAAACACGCGCGCGCATTCTGATACAAGAAGGGGACGGTGCCTCTGACCTGGGCGAACGCTGCTGTAAGGCACGAAAAAACGTGCCGTAAGGCCCGGAAAAACGTGCCTTAGCCTCTTTCGCTTGCAGGACGCACCGTGACAGGTCTCTGCTATAGCCCGATCTTTCGGAGGCGGATGTGTAAGATCACGCCTGTAAGGCATCAACGACCGGAGCTAAGGCACGAAAAAGCGTGCCTTACGGAAACTGGACGGAGACCCATGGCAGCCACGCGCAGCGCAGCCCGGCGGCTGGAGCTGGTCGACCTCACCACAGGGGAGGTCGTTGAGCGGAAGCAGCGGGTCCCCCATGCCTTCGACGGCAAGGGCTACACGATCGAGGGCCACGGGGCCGAGGTGCCGAACTTCAGCCTCAACCTCAGCGGCACCGAGTGGGACGTCCTTGACCTGATGAAGCAGCGCGGCGGCTGTGCCAACCCGATTCGGCTGGAGCCGGCAGAGGTCGCGCCACTGCTGTGCAGCACCCCGAACACCGTCAAGGCCGCAGTCGCCCGCCTGATGAAATTGAACCTTCTGCTTCGGATCGGTGGTCAGCGCTCAGGCACCTATCAACTCAACCCGCGCCGATTCTGGGAAGGCAGCGGCGAGGCCCACGTGAAGGCGTGCGCCCGTCTTGATCCACCTGCCGTCGCACCGGACGCCAAGGCCTTGACCGCCGCGCTCAAGGCCGCGCAGAAGGCGGCGGACACGGCACGCGCGGCAGCCGAGTCGGCAGATGAGGCGGAGGAGCTGATGCCTGGCAGCAAACTCGCTGATAAGACCCGCTCCACTGCCGACGCCACCCAGGCATCGGCGATCCTGGCAGTACAGATCGCCGCCAACCTTGGCGCTCAGCTCCCCATGCAGTTGCGCCGTTTCGTGCAGGAGGCCTCGAAGTGACTGCCCCAATCAACGCCGCTGACCTGACCATGGCGCACCCGATCTACACGCTCAGCCTGTCGGCGGCGCAGCGCTCCACACTGGAGTGGCTGACCTGTAACGGCGCTCTGTATGCGCCGCTCGCCGCTGACCCCGAGCAGATCGCGAAGGACTGCGGTAATTCCGTCTCCACGATCTACGAGGCGCTGAACCGATTGGCCGCGCTCCGGTTGATCGAGCGCAAGGGCCCCGAGCTCCGTGTGAATCCGCGGTTCTTCTTCGCACAGAACCCGGAGGTGCTTCAGCTTGTGCTGGACGCACTCCAGGCCCCTGACGTCGAACCCGACGAACGAGCGCAGCAGCCGCGCCGGACTTCACCAGCCGACGCCCGCAGGCGCCGCCAGGTTCGCTCCGTCTCCTGACCCGCACCTATGCCAGTGCCCCCCGCTCTCATTGAAGAGCGGGGGGCACTGGCACGTGCGGTGCCAGGTAAGACCTAGCTCGGCGCTTGGTGGAGCGGCAGGCCCTCGTAGACCAGCTCTAGGCGGTCGGCCGCTCCGGTGACCCGGGCGACCTCCAGCACGTTGCCCTTGTCGTCGCGGGTGACCCGCTCCACGACGAGGACAGAGACCCGTGCGCCGAGGGACAGTTCGGATGCCTGCTCAGCCGTGGGCACCCACGCGGTAACCCGGTGGTCGGTGGAGGTCGGAAGAAAGCCGGCGCCGGTCATGGCGCCGAGGATGCCCCCGACGATCTTCCCAGGCGCGTCCAGTCCGGCCGCGGCTGCGACATCGAGCGGATACCAGGCGTCCTGAATCTGGACCACCTCGTCTCCGATCGTCGCGCGGCGGCGCCGGTGAATCACTGGCGTTCCCGGCTCCACACCGAGGGCCTGGGCGACTTCGGCCGGTGCCTCCTCCTGCTCCGGGGGCTGGACAACCATGCCGCCGGCGAGACCCTGCGCGGCAGTGGCACGTTCCCATGGGCCAAGGTCCCCGCCCGGGGCAAGTACCTCGCCGTACGTACTGAATGGCACACGCACCCGGCGCTGGTCACGGACGACCGTGCCCACGCCCGGCTTCGACTGTGTCAGCCCCTCGGACTGCAGCAGTCGGTAGGCCCGGTTCACGGTCGTGATCGTCGCTCCGAACTCGTCACAGACGGCACGCATCGACGGCAGAGGGTCCCCAGGACTCAGCTCGCCGTCACTGATCTTGCGCCGGAAGTTCGAGGCGATGGCCTCGTAACCGCCCTCCCGGCCCTTCCTTCTGCTGGCCATTGCTTCCTCCTGCTCTCGCGTCGTGGCGCTAAGTGTAGTGCTTGATTTTTGTTAAGTGTAGTGCTCTACTTAATGCCGGGCGCGGTTGCCACGCAGAGTGGCAGCCCGCAAATGAGCTCCCCTCGCAGGTCAGGGGGGCGCACCAACTCCACAACGGTCACCCGGACCAGAACACGGGAGGTCACGCGGACTACCTGGTACGGGTTCGGACCTATGCAGAGGGGGGTCACAGCCCGGGCGCCGGAGAATCACCGTCACTGGTGGAGAGCAACGCAATGCATGACAGAACACCCCGAACGGATTCGATCCGGCGCGCTCCTCATCACGAGCCCGCCGCGGTCGTGGCCGCTCGGTCACCCTTGCGGCCCGATGGCGCTAACGACACTCGGGCTGCGCACCCACCAGCACCGATCACCACCAGGAGGTCCTCATGGACTGGGTCATTCGCCATTGCCCGCGACGCGCCCCTCCTGGTTGCGGGATGAACGCCGCGCAACCAGAACAGCCGTACTGGTTTGGATGCCGTGACGGGTGGCGACCGTGCGGTTCGTCCGCGCGGTCCGTACCGGCGGCGACCTTCCGCAGTTGAGCACGACGTCCCGTGTCACCAGGACGGACCCTCACCACCAACTGACCCCGCATAAGCGGGCGGCCCCCGGAGGCGCTTACGACGCCGCCCGGGGACCTTCGCGTCCGACCGATCACCAAAAACGGAGATGAACGCATGAACGACCGTATCAATGCCCTAGCCGCATACCCGAACGACTCCGACCCGGACATGGACGAGGCGCTGCGCCGGGTCCGGTCGGGCGGTGCCCGATGACCGACACCCCGGAGCACGAGAGGACCAGCGACGGCGATAGGCGGCCGCCGCAGTGGCTGGAGGACGCCGCGCATGAGCGGCTGGTCGCCGAGACGTACACCCGGCTCCAGGCGGCCGAGGACGCCGCGGCCGCCGTCGACCGGATCCGCGCCGAGATGGCCCGGACCCATCCGTCCTTGCCGGCTGACCGGCCACATCCGCTGCGGCGCCTGGTACTGCGTCTGGAAACGTCCCTCGCCGTCGTCCTGCTGCTCCCGGTGATCCTCGCGGACCACGCCCACTACGCCGTGACCCGCCGCTTCACCCACCGATTCGAACCGGTGACCCGCCGGGCCGACGACTACCTCTACCGGCTGCAGACCCGTATCACCGAGAGCGGCGACATCCGGTTCATGGACGCGGTCGCCCGCTGGATGGACCGTGCGGTCGACGGGCTGGACGCGCTCCTCGCCCGCTTCGGCTACCCCCGCTGACGATTCCCGGTACGGCCCCGCCCGGGGCCGTACCGGGCGCACCGGCCGCCGTTCCGGCACCAGTGCCCACCGTTCCGCCCCGTCGCATACCCCGCCTTGGAGGACCCCGCCGTGACCACAGCAGCGCTGCCCCGACGAGGGGCTGATAGCGTCCCCGCGCCGAGCGCCCCGGCCGCCGTTCCGGGAACGCCCCGACCAGTTCCGGTCGCACCGGCCGCCGTTCCGACCATGCCCCCGGCGGCGACCCGCCCCCGCCTCGTCGGCTCGCTGACCCGGCCGCAGCAGATCACCGCCGGGTTGATCGTTGCCGCCGCCCTGGTCCTCTCCGGGATCGGCCTGTACCTCTCGTTCGAGCATGTCGCCGAGTTCGCCCATGACCGGCTCCGCTTCCAGTCGCTGGACAAGGCGCGGCTGTTCACGGTCGGCGTCGACGTCGGCATCCTCGTCCTGATCGTCCTGGACCTGCTTCTTGCCTGGCTCCGCCGCCCGGTCGCCTGGATCCGCTACCCCGTGTGGCTGCTGACCGGTGCCACCGTGGTCCTGAACGCCGCCTCGGCCGCCCCGCCAGAGGGCGCCTGGCAGCGCATGGACTACGTTGCCGGGTTCGCCCACGGCATCGTCCCGCTCCTGTTCATTGTGGTGGTGGAGGTCGGCAAGACCGGCGTCGACCGCATCGTCCGCCCGGACAGCGACGAGACGGCCGCACGAGTGCCGTTGTACCGCTGGTTCCTCGCACCCCTCCCTACGTTCGCCCTGTGGCGCCGTATGCGCCTGTGGGACGTCCCCACGTACGCGGAGGCCGTCCAGCGGGACCAGGACCTCCGGGTCTACAGGGTGATGCTGGAACGCCGCTACGGCCGCAACTGGCGGGCCAAGGCGCCGGCGGACATCCGGCTCCCCCTCACGATGGCCCCGTACGGCCTGACCATCGAGCAGGCCCTGGCCCAGCCCCGGGAGGCCGAGGAGCGCGAGGCCAAGCTGAGCGAGGCCAAGAAGGAGGCTCAGGCGGCTGCGGACGCCCGGGCCGCCGAGAGGGCCGCACAGGCCCGCATCACCGCCCTGCGGACGACCGGAGCCGTCACGGCCGTCGAGCATGAGGTGAGCGCCGCCACCCAGCAGGCAGCCATCGCCGCACGAGCCGGGCTGGTTGCCACCGAGCGGGCCGCCGAGGTCGAGGCGCAGGCGGTGGAGACAGCGGCCGCGGCCGAGGCCGAAGCCCGCCGCGCGGCCGCCGAGAAGCGCGCCGCAGACGACCGCGAGGCCGCCGCCGAAGCGGACCAGCGCGCAGCCGGAACGGAGGCGGCCGCAGCCGAAGAGCGCGAACGCGCTGCCGGAATTCTCGCCCGCGAGGCGGCAGCCACCCGGCGCGCAGCCGAGGACAGGCGGGCCGCGCAGCAGGCCGAGAAGGACGCCGCCGAAGCCGAGCGGACCGCAGCCGAAACGCGGCTCCTCGTCGCCGGAATCGAACGGCGCGCAGTCGAAGCCGAGGACGAGGCGCGGCTGTTGCCCCGTGAGCGGGCCGTCCGCAAGGTCGCCCGCCTGGCCCTGGCCCGGACCGGTGGCGACGTCGAGGCGCTGCCCCTGGAGGACATCGCCGACGTACTCGGAGTGTCCACGTCGACCGCGTCCGAGCGACGCCGCGAGGCGGCCGACCTCCTCGCCACCGGCTACCAGCCGGACGCGAGCTGACCGACCAGCACCCGCCCGGAGGGCGGCCCGGCCACATGCCGGCGCCGCCCTCCGGCACGTCTGGCGCTGCTGCTGCCGTCCCCGGACCGACCGGGTGCGGCTGCGGGACCACCAGGCCCCACCCCCTTCTGACCGATCACCCCGACCCCGACGGAGGGCACCGTGTCCAACTCCCCCGACATCAACCGGCTCGAGCAGTACGAACGACTCCTCGCCCTGCCTGCCATGACCGCTTGGACGGCGGCCCGGCAGCAGGAGCACGCTGCCGACGCCGCCACGTACGACGCGGCCCTCGCCGCTCTGCAGTCCGGTCTCCGCTCTCAGCACGTCGCAGGTGACGGCCGCTGGTCTGCAGTCCTGCGGGCCCGGAAGGTGGAGAAGCACCTCCGAACCATGGCCAAGGCCGCCCGGCAGCAGGAGCGGGCAGCGGAGGCCCTGCGCACCACGTACGCCGGACACGTCGCCCACGTCGCCGCCCTCCCCGCCCAGCGCGAGGAGAAACGCCAGGCCAAGGAACTCCGGAAGGCCGGCGGCCGCCAGGCCCTCGCCGCCGCGACGTCCAAGAGCCTCCACAAGACGGCCGCGGCCACCGCCCCGCAGCAGACGGCCGGAGACACCGCCACCCCGGCCGCCGGTCCTGCCCCGGCACGCGGCATCAGCGACCTGTGGCAGCGGGGCGCCTGATGACCGACCGGCCGATGACCAAGGCGGAACGCACCGCGTACAACCAGCGGCGGCACGCCATCGCCCGGCAGCAGGCACAGCAGAACCGGGGGCCGCGCGGCGTCGCGGAACTCTGGTGGGACCAGGCCCGCAAGCTCGCCAGGGACCGGGCCCACCAGGGAGACGAGGCCGCGTGGAACGACCTCGCGGTGACGCTCAAGAACTACTGCGACCGCTACGCCCAGTAGGCGCCCCGACCCTCACATTCATCATCATCACCATCCGCAGAGGGTGACCGGCCTCGCGCATAATGCGATCGCGTGAGCGCAGGAGCGCACGAGCGCGTGCGCGCATACGTGTACCGGTCACCCTCTGTCAACCGGAGGGACCGCGAGTTCATGACTGACGACACCAACGTGATCACGTTCCGACCCCGGGCGGGGGACCCGCCGAGTCCCCCGCCACTGCCTCCGCTCCCCGGAGCAGCGGCCCCGCCCCCGCTCCCCTCGTCGGCCCCGGCCCCGGACCCTGCTCCGGACCCTGCTCCGGACGCCGGGGCCGACGTCGTCCCCGGCCGGGTCCGCCGGTCGGCCGCCGGGTCCCTCGCCGACGTCCTCGCTGGACCGGCGCCCCTCCCGCCGCTGCCTGCGCAGCCCACGGGCGACGCGCCGGCGACCTTCCGCTCCGAGGGTCTGGACGACGGCCCCAGGCAGCAGGGGCCGGGGCTGGCAGCCTTGTCCCTCTCGGCCGTCCTCGCCGTCGCCCTGGCCGCCCTGCGCGGCACCGTGACCGTGGTGTCCGACTGGCGGCAGCGGCGCATGGAGCGTGCGGCCGAGGAGGCGGCGTGGCGCGAGGCCAAGGTGAAGCGGCGCGCGGCCGAGGAGGACGCCCGGGCCAAGCTCGCCGCCGTCCCGACGTCCGCCGAGTTCGGCCGTAGGGCCGTCCAGGACGGACGCAAGGCGGCCGCCGGGCCGTCCGGGTCGGGGAAGTCCGGCAAGGGCAGCAGCGGCACGGCACGGGGCTCCACCGGCGCCCCGACCCGGAAGCCGAGCAGCAGTCCGAGCAAGGCACCCGCGCCTACAAAAGGGCCGGACAAGCCGCGGCCTTCCGTCGACTCGCCCAAGCCCAAGACGCCTGACCGCACAAGGGATGGGAAAGGGTCGGCGCCCGGCAACGGAAAAGGCGGGGGGGCGACGTCTCCGGAGAAGCCCGGCAAGCCGTCCTCTGGGAACCTCGCCCCGAGCAAGGGCAAGACGCTCGGCGGGTCCGGAAAGGGCGTTTTGGAGCGGGCCAGGGACCGTCGCCCCACGAAGCCCGTCGACGGAAAGGGCGGAGGGGCGCCGTCCCCGGAGAGGCCCGGCAAGGCTCTCGCCCCCGGCAAGGGCAAGATCCCCGGCGGACCGGTGAGGAAGACACCGAAGCCGGAGGCGACGCCAGGCGACGACAAGCCCGGCAGCACGAGGAGCACCCCGAAGGCTGGCCGGTCCCGGTTCCGCCGGAGGAAGCCGCGACCGGTCAAGCCCGTGAAGAAGATCCCCGGAATCCAGCACGGCACTGCCGAGGGCCACGACGTCCACGAGTGCCGGTGCCGCCACTGCCGCAAGGCCGTACGCAACCGGGATGCGTCGACAGGCCCGGGCCCTTCGTCCCCCGGCAGGGGCAACGGGGCGTCGCCCCGCCCGACACAACCACCACGGGGACCGGGCGCCGGCACCGTCCCGCCCCGGCCGACGACACCACCACCGGGAGCAGCAAGCGGCCCGCCGCCCGGCGGTTGGGCGCCGCCTCCTCGAGGGGCGCGGCGCAGCGCGGACGAGGACCTGCACCGCGCGACCACCTACACGGAGACCGTGATCACCGTGGAGCGGGTCGACCGCCCGGGCGACCAGGCCCGCCGCTGGGAGGAGCCCGCTCCCGCCGGTGCCGTCACGACGGGTGCGCCGGGCTTGCCCCGCGCACCTGAGCACCCCGCCGGGCCCCGCCCCGGCACGACCAGCACGACGGAGGAGAACCCCATGGGCGCACCTGCCCCCCGAGCCCACGTACCCGCCGCCCGCAGCGGCGGGGCAGCGGCCGAGCACCTGACGGAGGTGACCCTGGACGACGTCCTGGACCACCTCGCCGCGTCCAAGACCCGGTGCTTCGCCACGTACGACGAATGCGCGGTCCTCGCCGACCAGGCCCGGAAGCTGCGCCGCTCCTTCGAGGACCTGGCCTACGAGCTCGCCGAGCGTCACAACGTGATCGGCCGCCTTACCTCCGGCGCGATGGCCCGGCTGGCCGAGCTGATGGACGTCGTCGCCCGTAAGGCCGAGGAGATGCGCACCAGGTCCCTTGGTGCCGCCGAGTCCGTTGAAGTCGCGCACGACGCCATGCACGACGCGTACCGGCCCGTCCAGCAGGCGACTGCTGACGCCGGTCTCGTGATGCCCTCCGCCCGCATCCACAACGAGGACTGACCCATGAGCGACCTGGTACCGCGCCCCGTCCACCTGCCCGACACCACCGCCGCAGGGCGGCCCTCGTTCCTGGCCCTGGCCGCCCGGGTGACCTCGTTCTCCGCCTCCGCGTTCGCCCTCGTCGAGGGACTGCGGGCGCTGCGGCGGCAGATGGAACACGACGCCGACGACGCCGACCGCTTGGCCGAGATGTGCGACCAGGCCGAGGTAGAACCCCGGTTCACCTCGCTCATCCGGGAGGCCGGCGGGGAGCTGCGCGCAGTCGCCACGGCGTCCGGCGAGATGGCCACCGCAGTCGACGACATGGCCACGGCCGCCGACGACCTGAGCACCTCGCACGACCGGGAGTACCGGGGCGTGTACGAAAGCGTCCAGGCATCTGGGGCCCGACAGGCCCGCCCCGGGTTCTACCGCACCCGCTGACCCGCACCACCACCCGCGAGGGCCCCGACCACATCGGCCGGGGCCCTCGCCCCATTCCCTGCCCCGCGCCGTCCAGGAGGACCGCACCATGACCGCTGTCGAGACCGTTCCCGCCGCCCTTCCGGCCGCCCGGCCGCAGGGACTCACCCCTCGTACCGTCCGGCGCCTGGCGACCGCTGAGCGCGTCCTGTACGGCGCCGGGGGTGTCCTCGTCGCGGCCGGCCCGCACACCAGCCACCTGCCCCTCCACGCGGCCGCCCTGGTCGCCGGAGCGGGCACCCTGGCACACCTGTGGCGCCGGACCCGCAGCGGCGGCAGCGGCCTCCTGACCGCCTGCTACCGAGCCCTGCCGGTCCTAGGCCTGTCCGGCTGCTACACGGCCGCCCTCGCCGCCCCGGGCGCCGCCTGGTGGGAGTTCGCCGCACCCATCGCCACGGCAGCCGCGGCCGGTATCGCCGCACCGGTAACCCGCTCCCTTGGTCTGCAGCAGGCAGCGGACGACCTCCCCCAGCTGGTCGTCGCGCACGGTGCGGAGCTGGACGTCGTCACCCCGGCCGGGCCGATGCCGGCCGACGCGTACGCGGCAGGTCTCCACCACATGTGGACCGCCTCGTCCGCGACCGGCGAGACCGCCCTGACGGCCGTTCACCGGCCCCACGACGACCGACCCGACTTCACCGCCGTAATCCTCGCCCCCGCCGGGGAGGCCGTCCCCCGCAACCTGGACCGGCACGCCGTGGCCGCCGTGTTCGACGTCCCGCCGGACGCCGTCATCCTGACCCCGGTCAAGGACTCCGGCCCCGGCCGTATCGCGCTGCGCGTCGCCCCCGCCGAGACCGATCAGGACGACGACGAGGTCCGCTCCCTATGGGAGCTGCGGGTGTCCGGCCCGTCCGGCGTCGCCCCCGGGATGCTCCTCGCCGACTACCGGCTGACGGACGACCGCCTCGTCGTCCGGGTCCAGGCCGCCGAGGACCACATGATCGACCTGCGCCGTAAGCCGCTGGCCCGGGCGCTGCGCATCGAAGACCCCGAACTGATCATGATCGAGACGGACGGCCTGGCCCACGGCGTCGTCACGATCTACCGGGAACACCCGCTCATTCACATCCGCGATGCGACCCGCGACGACCTCACGATGGACCAGGACGGCCGGGTGACCGTAGGCCTCCGGCATGACGGCCGCCCGGCCCGCATGAGGCTGTACGACCCGGAGCTGGGCGCTCTGACCGACCTCCTCGTCGGCGCCCCCGGGTCCGGAAAGTCGGTCACGCTGCTGACGCTCATCGCGGCTGAGCGGCTGTCCGGCGTCGTATCCGTCGTCGCGGACGCACAGGACGGCATGAGCCTCCCGGAGGCGGACGGCCGGGTGTTCCGCTTCGGCAAGGGCCGCGCCGCCATGGGCGCCACGCTCGCCGCGCTCTGCGCCGTCGCCGACTACCGCGAGCAGATCTCCGCCGCGAACGGCTGGGGCTCCTTCACGCTGGGCGACCCGTGGCCGCTGGTGATCGCGACCCTGGACGAGATCAACCGCGTCCTGGCCGCCGACGCCGACGTCCACGCCGACTTCCGGAAGTGGGTCGCCGGGATGATCTCCCGCGTCCAGCTCACCGGCCGCAAGCTCGGCATGGGCATCCGGTTCGCCGGCCAGTCCATCCACCTGGCCGACCTGGGCGATTCCGACAAGATCCGGAGCGGCGCACGGCAGGGCATGGTCTGGCTCGGCCGGGTCAACGGCACCATGACCAGCCGCATGGCGCAGGACATGACCGACCGCACCGTCGAGGTGACACCGATCCCGCCGTACTTCGGGGCAGGCGGCTCCTCGGAAGTCGCCGCGGCATGGACCGGCGAGGAGACCCCGCCCGGTCCGGTGACCGCCGGATGCGCCTGGATGATCCAGGGCGGCCACCCGGCCATGACCCGCGTGTTCCGCGCGGTGAAGAAGAACCGGACGTACCCGGGCCTGATTGCCCTTATGGAGGCCGCACCGGTCCCCGGTCTCACCCCGGAGGAAGTCGACGTCTTCGCCGTCGCGTACGCGGAAGCGCTGCCGTACGCGGAAGACCTGATGGTCAACGGGAAGGACAAGCCCGCCGCCAAGTCGTCCCCGGACGGCGAGCCCGGAGACTACGACGCCCCCCGCACCCGCCGGGCCGTCACCGTGACGAAAGCGTCGGCACCCGCTCTGTCCCTCCGGGATCGCGTCCTCGCCACCCTCGCCGAAGGCCCGCGCCGCACCCGGGAGATCCGGCAGGCGGTCGGCGTCGGCACCGACGGCGGCCCCGCCTCCGGGTCCGTCGACAACGCCCTGTCGAAGCTCGCCGACGAGGGGCACGTGGTCCGGGCGGGTCACGGAATCTGGTCACGTCCGCAGTAACCGGCCCCGCGGAGTCCATGCCGCCGCCACGATGGCGGCATGGACTTCGAATTCGACTGCTGGCGATGTGACACCACATGCGTCGTCTACGGCCGGCAGGTGGGCTTCTGGGTCGACCGCTACCGCCTCCCCGGCGAGTGGGAGTGCTGGAACTGCGGCGCCACGAACACCACACCCGACGACTAATGACCGCCCATCACACAGCAGCACACAGCAGGCCCGGAGCACCCCCCGCTCCGGGCCTTTCCCATGCCCGCGCACCGCCCTGTAGGAGGACCCCGCCATGTACGAGCCGACCACCGCCGAGCAGCTCCACGACATCGTCCAGTCCCCGACCGTTTACCAGCCGCAGCACCTCGCCCCGCCCGCCTACGCACATCAGCTGCACCCCGCGTTCCCCGCCCCGGCCGCCGACCCGTGCCGCGCCCTCGTCCAGATCGAGGAGACCGGCGCATGGGTGCTGGCCCGAGTGCCGGCCGCACCGCCCGTCCTCGTCCCGGCCGCCCCCGACGCCGCGCCCCGCCGCCCGCTGTCCGCCCTGGAGCGCGGCGCGATCGTCGTCGTCTCGTCCATCTGCGCCTTGACCCTCTCCGTTGGAGGAGCGCTCGCCATGGCCGGGCCGTACCTCGCCGACGTCGCCACGCTGCTCCTCGGTACCGCAGCCGTCATCGGCGCGGCGGCCGCCACGTGGGCCGGGCTCCGCATCTTCGGCGGCCTGTCCGGCGCCACCCGCGACCAGGCGACGACCGCACCCGCCCCCTCTCCGGTGGAGGTCAACATCACCGGCCATGGCGGGCCAGGCGGCCGCTGGGGCTCCCGTGGCGGCACCGGCGTCCGTATCGACCGGCTCACCATCAAAGGCCGCTGAGCAGCACTGTGACATCTCCCCGCTGACTACCGGGCTCCCGGGTCCTCCCTCGCGAAGGGGGCGACCCGGGAGCCCTTTTCGCGTTCCATGCGTGTGGTCACGCGAACGCGGCCGGCACGGCGGCAGGTCCAAGGCCGTCGATGAAGGTGTGGCCATCTACGCGCGATTCCTGCGGGCCAACGGGGTCACCGTCCCCGAGATCGCCCGCAAGCTGGTCATCACCTCGGGCAAGAACCAGGGCAGTGGCCCTCGGTCGCCACCTTCTACCGCATCCTCACCGAAGACACTGGCAACAGCACTTCATGAAGCCCCTGATGATGTCCAGGTACATGGGAAAGACTGTCGGACACTTCCGACACACGACCTTGAGAGAGTTCCTGTGACCAGCGAGAACCGCCCCTTGGCGTCACCAGCAGACCTTGCTCGTCTGAAGCAGCATTTCGACAGTGAGACGTCTCCAGCTCCGCCGACGCCGACGTCTGCGCCACGATCACCCCGCCCGTTTGGAACGTCTGGCAACGTGCTCTACGAATACGCACACATGGGTAAGGTCCGTTCGAGTCTCAACCTTCGCGAGGGCGCTGGTGATCCCGACTTGTTCGATCGCTTGGCGGATATAGCGGAGCCTGAGAACTGGGATGGGCGGGAGGCAGACTCGCCGGGCGGCAACCGCATTCTGCGCAACTACATCCGCTGGACGTTCGAGCGTGCACACCAACAGGGCAAGATCTCGTCGAGCAGCGATGCTTCCTACTCCGCCTTCAATACAGGGCTTGCAACCGCCCGACAGGAGACGATCTACGGGCTCTTCCGCCGCAACGACCGGCCCGACAGCCAGCCGTGGGTCTTCAGCGACTGGCGTTTGGAGAGCAAGCGCGACTTCATGGATCACTTCCCACCCTCCCTCCGCCCCGACTTCGTGACCTACACCGACAACCCGGCGGATTACATCTATGACTGGCGTCGGGAACTCGTTGTCAGCGTGGACCACATCCTCGACGATCAGGGAAACCTTGCCCGATTTCCCACAACACTCCAGGGAAACCCCCACCTTGCACGCATGGCGCTGAAGGGGGCCGTCGACGGAGCGGAGGACCGAGTCCGCCGCAACTACAAGGCAGCAGTGCCCACCTGGTACCCGGCACAGGACACGGTTCAGCTCCTGCTCCCGCTGTCGCTCCTTGACGCCAGCGTGGTGGACCTTGCGCTGGCGGTCTCTCGGCAAGGGGAGTTCTATCGTGGTCACACGGTTCTCACCACCGCCATGGCATACAACAACGCCCGGCTGCTGGCTCGCCCCGACAGCGATTGGCTGCAACCCGCTGCCGACGAAGAAGCTCCGTCGTAGCGAAAGGAACGCCGCCCAGCGGGTGTCGGCGGACATCCGCTGACACCCGCTGCGTTCAAGATCAACTCATTCCCTTTGACGCGTATCTGGGTCACACCCCACGCACGTCCGCCGTGTGCCGGTCATCGCTCCTCCCCGCCGGCGCCCACGAGGTTGCCGAGGCCATCCGGGCCTTTGTAAACGGAGAGCTCGGCGACGTCTTCCCCCGCTGGACCGCCACCGGGTCTCGACCCGGCTGCTGTCGGGCACCTCTGGCGCTCCCGATGAACGTCGCGCCGTCCGCCGTCGAGCCCCCTGGCCCTGTCTAACGACGCAGACTTTTCGTTCCCGCTGACATAGCCCTGCGCATCCCACTGACGCCCACTCCGCGCACGGCAGCAGGGTTCACCCGCAAGAGACACCTACCTGTCCGTTCCCGCGCGAGGCTGCATCGCTCGGCGACGGTGACCAGTGGGGTGAAGGAATGAGTTGGACGACTGGCGGCGCGGAAGATCGGAACGACTCTGCATCTTCGACGTCGAGTACCGACCCGTTCCGCCCATCGCACGGCGAGGCCGCAGCTCGATGCAAGGTCAGATCGACCAGTGCAGACCCGGATGCAGAGTCAGGCTGACATGTGCAGGGTCACCCGGTACACGGCAACACCGATCCGGAGGTACTGTCGACGGACCCAAAGATCAAAAAGAGAAGTACCAAGGTATGGCTGCGCCATACGTCAACGAACTTCAAGATCATCGACGCGGGAGGGGGTGAGTAGCGATGGCGTGGGTGACCACATTGGGCCCGGACACGCAACAGGTGGAGTACCGGCTGACCGGGCAGTGCGGATGCGACCTGGAGCACCAGGAGCAGCGCGAGGGGGAGGTCGAGGAGACCGACGCGCAGGTCGACTACCGCCTCGGCGAAGCGCGTGATCTGGAGTGGATCGGCGGCGGCCTCGCCGATGTCGGCCTGGTCGCCGGGCAGAGCGTCGACAAGGACCAGGCGCGCCTCCTGATGGACGGCCGGCACCCGCTCACGGGCGAACTGCTCGTGACGCCGAAGGTCGCCGTCGACCCGCGCGGCAAGGTTCAGGCGCGGCCCCTCGCCGTGGCGATCGAAGCGGCGGCCGCCGAGCACGGCGTGAGCACCGAGCAGATGCTCGGCGACGACGAGAAACTGGTGAAGCGCCTCGCCCGGCTGCAGCGCGGCGTGCACCGCGAGGGCGACCGTCACCGTGTCCCCTTCCGCGCGGCGGAGCAGCTCGCCGAGGCGACCGGCATCGACCTCGCCGAGCTGTACGGACGCGGCGGCGTGGCGAAGGCCCGCGAGTACGCCGACGTTCGTATCCGCGTCGGCAACCGCGGCTACGACGTGACTCTGGATCTGTCCAAGACCTACAGCACCGCCGTGGCGCTCGCCGGTGAGCAGATGTCCGAGGAACTGCGCGGCGCCTTCCTCGAGGTGGCCCGCGAAACGTTCGGCGCGATGGAGGGCTGGGCCGCGTACGCGATGGCGGGCGAGCACGGCAGCGGCAAGACCGCCGACCGCGTCGACACCTCCGGATTTCTCGGCTGGATGACCGTGCACTACTCCGCCCGCCCGGTGGATGGCGAGGTCGGCGACCCGCACCTGCACGTCCACGGCAACCTGGCGAACATGGCGTACGCCGAGGACGGCAAGTGGCGCACCGTTGGGGCCGGCGGCCGCGACATCCTGCGCCACGCGCACGCCGCCGATGCCCTGGTGAAGGCACGGCTGCGGCAGGTGACCGGCGAGCGGTTCGGGATGCGCTGGGAGCGACACGCCGAGACCGGCGCGTGGGAAGTCGTCGGCATCGACGAGGACCTGCGCCGTGCGTTCTCCCGACGCAACACCCAGATCACCGCGGCGGCCGCCGAGGAGGCGACGACCGGCGAGCAGAAGCTGATCGCCCGCCAGCTTGCCGAGGGCAAGAACATTACGATCACCCAGGCCGATGTGCGGGCCGCCTGGCGGGAGCGCGCCGAGGGTGTCGTCGATGACGTCGACGCGATGATCCGGCGTGCGATCCCCGGCCCCGAAGGCCCCGACGGCCCGTCCGTCGCGGGTCCCGGCGGCGGCCCCATCGTGCCCTCCCCCAGGGAGATCGCCGCGTTCATCTGGCGGCGCGAGGGCGGCCTGACCGAGTCGCGGAAGTCGGTCACCCGCGCCGACGTCCTGGCCCACGTGATCGACGCCTGCCCGTTCGGTGTGCCCGACATCGCGGCCGCCGAGGACCTGACGGACGCGGTGCTCGCCGTCGACGGTGAGGCGGTCGCGCTGCCGACCAAGGGCGCGGCGCACCTGACCAATCCTCAGCGGTACACCCACGCCTCGATCCTGGCTGCCGAGCAGACCATCGCCGAGACGACCGCCGAGCGGCTGAACGAGGGTGCGGCTCTGCTCACCGTCCGGGCCGCCGAGCTTGCCATCGCCGCGTTCGAGGCGCAGCGCACCTCCGACCCCGAGCGCCCGTTCGTCATGTCCGCGGAGCAGCGCGCCGCGACCCTACGGTTCCTCACCGCCGGGAACGGCGTCGACGTGCTGCGCGGCAAGGCGGGCACCGGCAAGACCACCATCATGTCGGCGGCCCGGATGGGCTGGGAGGCCGTTGGCCTTCGTGTCTCCGGGGCCGCCACCGCGGCGGTCGCCGCGTCCAAGCTGCAGGCCGAGTCCGGCATCGCGAGCGCCACGGTGGCGACGTGGCTGATGGACATCCGCGACGGTGGCCGCCGCATGGCCAGCACCGACGTCCTGGTCCTCGAAGAAGCCGCGATGGTGGACGACCGCGACGTCGCCGAGCTGCTCATGGCGGCCGCCGAGCACGGCGTGAAGGTCGTCCAGATCGGCGACTGGGCACAGCTCAAGGCCATCGGCGTCGGCGGCGGCTTCAAGCGCGCCCACGAGATCGTCGACGGACTGGAGCTGTCGGAGAACCGCCGGCAGAAGGACGCGGTGGAGCGGGCCGCGCTGGAGGCGTGGCTGGACGGCGGACGGCGCACCGCGCTGTCGATGCTCGCCGAGCACGGACGTGTCCACGCCGTGGCGACGCCCGACGACGCGTACGCCGAGATGCTCGGCGCGTGGAGGGACATCGTCGGCCGCCTGGAGGGCGACGTCCACGACCAGATCGAGGACCTGGTCGTCCTCGCCGCCCGCAATGCCGACGTCGAGGTCCTCAACCTCGGTGCCCGCGAGCTGCGCAAGAAGGACGGCGAACTCACCGGCGGCCACACCTACGCACTCGCCAGCGGCGAGCGCCTGGAGCTCGCCGCAGGCGACGTCATCCGGATCAAGCGCAACGACTACCGCACCCGCCGCGGCGGCGACGTCGACGTCCTCAACGGCTACCGAGGACAGGTCACCTACGCCGCCAAGGGCGGGGTCGCCGTCGAATGGCGCCGCCCCGCCGACGACGGCGGATACACGGCGGAACGCGCCTGGATCACCGCTGACCAGATCGCCGACGGCACCCTGCAGCACGGCTACGCGATGACCATCGCCGCCGCCCAGGGACTCACCTGCGACTACACCCTGGCCTACGGCGTGGGAGCGTCCGCGAACGACCTGTACCCGGCGATCTCCCGCGACCGGATCGCCACCCACCTGTGGCTGCCCGCCGACGTCGTCGAGAGCGAGGAGACCCGCCTGCGTCTCGGCGAGGCCCGCAGCGAGCAGGAGCGGCTGGAGCGGACTGTCGCCGCGTACGCCGACTCCCTAGAGAGCGACACCGACGACCGGATGGTCTCCGACGAGCTCACGCCGGCGCCCGAGGCCCGGCCCGCGCCCATCCCGCACCAGGTGCAGCCCGAGCTCGAGCGGGTCATCGAGGACACCATCGACCGCCACGACGAGCAGGAGTGCACCGAGGCAGTTCACGGACACTCAGAGCCCGCTGAGAGTGCAGCACAGGCTGTTTCCGTCCTGGCGGAGTCCGACGTGACCACCGAGCGCGCAGCGGACCGTCATCCCCGTCTGGACGCCACCCGGGGATGTCTGAAGGGCGAGAACGCACCGCAGCCCACCGACAGGCGGCAGGCCAGCCCAGACCAGCTGCTCGCTGCCGGGTTCGCCGCCCGCTCCGAGCCGCAGAAGGAGCGGCTGGAGTCGCAGTTCGAGGCGTGGGACGACCGCAAGTATGGGCACCTGTCCGCACAGCGGCTCACCTTCTTGATCGCCGATAGGGACGCTGAGGGCAGCCGCGCTGAGCGGCAGGCCGCCGACCTCACCCACCGGGCCGAGGCCAAGCGGGCACAGCTGGCCGCACCGGTCACCCCCGGACAGGAGCGGGCGGGCGAGGTCGCCACGGTGCTGGACCGTGCTGACGGACTCGCCGCCCTCGCCGCGACGGAGCGGCACAACGAGCACCAGGCGCGCGAGGCCCTGCGGCACGCGCAGGAGATCAACCGGCAACTGGATGAGGTGAAGGGCAAGTCGCGCCTCGCGCTACGGCTGGCCGGCACCAGCCGCAAAGAGAACCTGGCGCTCGCCGCCGAGTACGGCGAGAAGCAGAACGCGGCGTACCGGGAGATCCTCCGGGCCGGGCGGGCCGCCGAGGACGCCCGGCGCGAAGCATGGTCTACGATCCGTAGCCCGGAACTGATCGGCCTGTTCGAAGAACAGGGCTCCCGCCGGGAGGCCCCGCGCGACGTCGACGAGCTGCAGAACCGGCTCGCCGCGATGCGCGAACGACTCCCGGACATCGAGCGGATCACCAACCACACAGTCGCCCGGAGCGCCGACACCGCCGAGCGGCAGGCCACGGAACTCCAGGCCACCGCGCAGAAACACACCACCACGGCGGGCAAGCTCCAGGAGGAGAAGGCCCTGCGCTCGCGTATGGCGACCGAGGCCCCCACCCAGCATGCCCGCGAGGCACAGCAGCGCGCCGCCCACATCAAGCAGGCCCGGCAGCAGGCCGCCGAGCGGGCCCGCGAGAACACCCGGCGCGCACAGGACGAGTACCGGTACCAGCCGCCGACCCAGGGGCGCTCTGGGCCGTCCCTCGGACGCTGACCGTCCGAGGCCGCCACCGGGCTGATGACGCTGGGGCGCCCCGCAGAAGGCGCCCCCCAGGACCGTTTATGCCACCAGCTGGTGCAGGCCGACTGTGGTGGCCGCAGCCACGTCGAGCGCTGCCAGAGGTGCCACCCGCGTCCGCGCTGGATCACGGACCGGCCCCTGGTTCTTCCTGCTGACCTGTCAGCCGGCGACCTTCCGTTCCCAGTCTTTGATCAGGGTGTTGCTGCCGCGTTCTCCTCGGTGGTGAGGGACGCCAGCCGACGGCGCGTCCGCACCGTCAAAGGCGAGGCCGGACCGTGGATCGAGGTGAGCGCCGCGAGTAGGTCCGGTCCCAGCCGCTGGGCGTCGGCCGCAGGAAGCATTCGCCACAGGCTGTAGACGAGCTTGGTGGCATGGGCGGTATCGGAGTGCTGGCCGCCTAGGACGGTGGCGCGGAGCCGCGCTGTGTGCAGGTACCAGCCGACCGCGCCAACATGGTCACCGGCCAGATACGCCAGGTGAGCGCGGACCTCACGAATCTGGATCGTGTGCAGATGGGCTTCGCCGTGCTGCGCAGTGATCTGGGAGTCCAGGCGGTGTGCGTTCGCGGAGGCCTCAGCCAGTTGCCCGGCTGCTCCAGCGGCAGCGATCGCGGTGAGCTCTTTGCGTACGGCCTCCGGTACGGGCGACGGCTGCGCAGCCGAGGCGGAAGACTCCGGCGATTCGCCCGAGTCCCAGAACGCTGGAGTGACGATGCCCCACGGGAGGTAGAGGTCTTGCTCGGACAACTGCAGATCTCCCTGGGGTGCGGTTCGTGCTTGCGATGTACTGCTCATGGCGCAGGTCAGATGCTCAGTCCATGCTGCCGCAAGTACGGGATCGGGCTGATGTCCGAGCCGTACGCTGGACTGGTCCGGACCTCGAAGTGCAAGTGCGGTCCGGAGACGTTGCCGGTGGCGCCGGATAGGCCGATACGGGTGCCGCCCACCACCTTCTGCCCCGCCCTGACCTCGATCCTGGAGAGGTGGGCGTACTGGCTGTACATGCCGTCGGCGTGGTGGATGACGACCTGGTTGCCGTAGGCGCCCCCCGGGCCGGCGGCGACGACGATGCCCGGGCCGATCGACTTGAGCGGAGCGCCGACCGGGACGACGAAATCAATACCCGTGTGATAGCCGCTGGACCACATCGGACCGCGCTGCCGGTACGGGGTGCCCGCAGCTCCGTCGGTCGGCAGGGTCCATCCGTCGGCCGAGCCGCCGTCGGCAACCATCTCCGCGGACATCGCCATGATGTTCTTGACGTAGTGATAGGTCTGACCCTCAGCGAAGGACTCCGGGGGAACTCCCCTGTACTGGTCGACACGGCCCCAGCCTGCGTTGTAGCCAGCCAGCGCCTGTTCTACCGGGCTGCCTTTGTACTCCGGATGCGCCTTGCCCTTCTTCAGCAGTGAGCACATGAAGTCGGCCTGGGCAGGGATAGCGTCCTTGGGATCCCACACGTCCTTCCGACCGTCTCCGTTGCCGTCTCGCCCCCAGGTCTGCCACGTGCCGGGCATGAACTGCGCGATGCCCTGTGCACCTGCGCTGCTGCCCGCGTCGGGCCGAAAGCCGGACTCCTGCTTCAGCTGCGCCGCCAGGATCGCCGGCGGCAGGCCTTGGCTGCAGGACGCGGACGCGTCGAGGATCAGTTGCGCGTACTGGGGCGGAACGCCGTTCTTGCCTCCGATCCTGAGTCCGCTGCCTGTTGGCTGCTGCTCGCCGCCCCCGTCCCCTCCGCTGCCTACATCGTCATCGTCGAATGCGGCGATCAACATGATCAATCCCAATCCGAGTGCGACCGGTGTCATGACCATTCCGGTCGACACCACAGCCAACAGGCGTTTGAAGCTCACCCAGTCCCCCTCTGGCCCGCCTCTTGCGTTTGCTCCCCGAAAGACGCCCTTTCCGGGCCTCCCGTCGTGGGTCAAGTTGCCAAGACTTTGTAATTCTGCGTGACACTATGCCATTAGCACTTATCAGCAGGCCTGTTGATGATCCGCTTGCTCGCTGTTGATGTGACGCGTGTAAGGTCTCTGTGCGCTCTGGACACGCTCGCCGAGATGCGAATGATTTACGTGTGCGAACGTTTGCGGGATGATTACGGGGGGATTGTGGCGAAAAGGAGCGATCCTGCGCCTGTGTTGCCGGACGGTGCCCGCTTGATGGTGCCGGTCATGGCAGCCACAGGCGGCAGTGGACGGTCAACTGTGGCCAATCTGCTGGCCTGCGGGCTGGCGCTCTCCGGCAGAACGGCTGTGCTGGACACCGGGCCACGGTTGTCCTCACCCTGGCCGACTTGGACGAATGGGCAGACCGCGAAGGGCCTGTCCTCGCTGCCTGCCGATCGGCCGCTCTCGCGCACCCTGGTGCAGCAGGCGGCTGCGCAGCGCCCGGGCATGGCGGCGGACAGCAGCTGGCAGGTCCTCACCGACGGCCGCGAGTGGCACAGCGCACCGCTTGTGCTACCTCAGAACCCGGCCGCGTGGCACCAGTTGGCCGCGATCGGCAACTGGCAGGCTGTTATCGCCGACACGTCACATCCGGTCGCTCATGACGTACTCGCCGCCCGCTGTGAGGACCCAGCAGGGATGACCCGCGGATGGTGTGATCTGCCCTGCGCCATCCCGGTTCTGTGCGCGGCCGCCACTGCGAGCGGCATACAGGCGCTGCAACAGGCGGTAATGGCGATGCACGCCGATAGCTTGCCGCTGCGTCGAACGGTCGCCGTGCTGGTGGGTACCTCCGATGGCCGACCACCGGCGGTTGTACGGGCCGGAGCAACGATGCTCGCCCCTCGTACCTTCGCCGTGCTCCACCTCCCGCACGACCCGGGTATCAGAGCCCATGGGCTTCGCGAACCCGCTCGGCTGCGCTCGCGCACCCGACAGGCGGCTACCGCACTCGCGGACGCCGTCCTGGCTGCGGCTCAGGCCGCCTGGGGCAAGCCCCTCCCCCCAGCGCCCCGGCCCCGCCCACTTCCTATGTCTGCCCCCAGCAAGTTGATGAGGTATCCGCTATGAGCCAGATCATGGACACCCTGACCACTATCGCCGCCGACCCTGTGCCCACAGTGGTTCCCGCTCTGCCGGCCGAAGTCAACAATTCCGTCAACCAGATCCTCAGCTGGACAGCGGGCCTCGGGCTGGCCGGTGCAGTCCTTGGCGGCCTGCTGGGCTGGGCCTTCGTTGCCGTCGGCCACAACACAGAACGTGCCCAGCTCGCGGCCCGCGGCAAGCAGGGCATCCTGTGGAGCCTGATCGGCGCAGGCGGCATTGGCTTGACGAGCGCCCTCGTCCTGTCCTTCTACAACATGACGAAGGGCGGAAACTGACCGTGTCCGCCCTCGACCGCAAGGCACGCCGGGCCAAGTTCACGCTGATCGGGCTCGGCGCCCTGGTGGGCGCGGTACTCGTCGGCGGCGGCGTCAGCGCCTTCCTGCTCCTCGGCGGCGAGGAGACGGCGTCCTCGACATCAGGGAAGCCGTCGGCAAGTGCTTCACCGTCGCCGACGCAGTCTTCGACAGGAAGCTCAAAGCGCTATACGCCCGCGACGGGACAAAAAGCAACGCTGGTCGGTCCGACGGGCCATAAGAACGGTGTGTCCATCGGCTTCCCACACACCGCCAATGGTGCGATCTCGGCCGTGGTTTCCTTCTGGGAGGAGTACGCCTGGCTGGACGACACTCAGGCCAGGCAGCAGTTGGCGGTCGTCACCTCACCCGACGCCGTCGGTTACATCGACGAACAGATCTCCGAAGTCCGCAAGCTGCGTGAAGGCGCGGGCCTGCCACCGTCCGGTCCTGCGCCAGCACAGATCACCTTCACCACCGACGTGCACGCGGTGCGAGCAACATCTTTGGACGACACCGGGGATGTGGTGCAGGTCTGGATGAGCTACGACCGTTACGGAACTCCCGCGGACGGAGGCCCCGACAAGGACCCTCTCAAGGGCGAGGCGGACGACCTCATCGTCAGGTGGCAGGACGGCCAGTGGAAGCTCACCAACGAGCCGAAGTACTGGAGTAAGCGGTCATTCCCCGTTGCCTACGACCCGGACTCCTCGTACGCGTGGCAGGACGGATGGTCGCAGGTGCGTCGTGCGGACTGATCGGCACCCACTATGGGGTCGCTTGCTGTGCCTGGTAGCAGCGCTGCTGTGCTGCCTTGGCGCCAGTGTGGTCGTCGCGCCCGAGGCCCTCGCGTACGACCCGGAAATCCATAAAGATTACGGCCCGCCGAAGGCCTGGCCTGAGGAATGGGATCAGTGGCGGCCGGGAATCGACGCGGACGGCAACTACTGCAAGATCGAGCAGGCGGAAGAGGACGACAACTGCCGGGCGCCCAACGCTGGGGAGATGCCCGGCACGATCGACATCTGCGAGGGCGCGGACGGAAGGGGATCTCGCCAGGAGGGCTGCAACGACGAGGACCGGCAGGCCTTCGAGGTGCGCCAGCTGGAGAAGTGGCGTGAGAAGGCCAAGGGCGATCCTGGGTTCGAGAAGCTCGACAAGTTCATCACGGCCTGTGTGGAAAAGGGCGGCATGTTCCTGGACTGCCGCAAGCAGGGCTACGAAAAGCACCCGCCGCCAGCCACGACACCGGCGGACTGGGTCGGCGGGAAGCTCTCGGAGATCGCGCGTGATGCCCTTGAGGAGGCGGCCCAGCACATCGGCAACGCCGTGGTGTGGCTGCTCAAGGAGTTTGCGGAGATCTTCAATTCCGCGTCGACCATCAACCTGGGAGAGACCGGCATCAGGTCGGTTACCGGCATCATGACCGCTCTGTCCCTCGTGATCGCCACGTTTCTGTTGTTGCTGCAATTCGGGAAAGTCGGGATCAGCCAGCGCGGTGAGCCAGCCGCCACCGCATTCGCCGGCCTGGCCAAATGGGCGGTCATCTCCTCCGTGTACCTGCTCGTGACGCAGACCGCCCTTGGCTGGTCCGACGAGGTAAGCACCTGGATCATCAACTACACCTTCGAGGGCGGCGGATCGACCAAAGGGGATGCCACCAAGGCCATGCAGCAGCAACTCGGCACGCTCTTCGGCGGTCTGATCGTCGGCGGCGGCGGTACCGCCACGGCCGCTGGTGCACTCGTCACAGGTGAAGGGGTGGCGGCCGCGGCTATCGGGGTCGTCCTCGTCATCGGCATCGTGTGCATCCTGGCCATCGCTGCTCTGTGGATCGAGATCCTACTGCGCCAGGCCGGAATCATGATCCTTGTGGCGACAATGCCGATCGTGCTTGCCGGGCAGCTGTCGGACGCCACGTCCGAGTGGTGGCCGAAAGCCCGCAACGCGTTGATCGCCCTGATCCTGATGAAACCCATGATTGTGCTCTGCTTCGCGATCGGATTCGGCGCGATGTCGCAGGGCAAGGGCGCCTACAACATGTTCGTCGGCCTGGTCATCTTCCTGATGGCATGCTTCGCCTGGCCAGTGATCGCGAAGTTCATGACGTTCTCCACCGTCGGCGGCGGCAGCTCGATGGCGTCCGGACTGATGAGTTCGATCGGCTCCTCGGCGTCGTCGATGACCGGTGGCTACCGCCCGGAGATGGCCGGAGCCGGCACCGTCGGCGGCGGCAGCGGCTACACCCGCGCCCTGGAACAGGACACCTCCCAGACCATGGCCAGCGGCGCCAACGCCGCAGGAAAGCGCGGCTTCGGTTCCAAGGTCATGGGCTCGATCGGACTGCCCCTGCAGGTCCTGGCCGCCGGTAAGGACGTAATGGAGTCCGGGATGGCCAACACCGCAGCCCACGCCGGCCTGGACAGCGGATCGCCCGGCGGCCGCCAGGCGGTCATCCCCCCGCGGCGCCCAAGCAGTGCAACGGCAGAGGCGGCACCCGCAGGTGCAGCCTTGCCGCCCACCGCCGGGGAATCGGCTCCGGCGCCTGCCCCTCGCCCGTCCAACATCGCGGACGACACACGCAAAAAGAACGGGGGCTGATCCGTGGCGAACACACAACCCGTCACCTACGGCGGCTGGCAGTCGGAGAAGTCCGGCTTCATGGGGCGACTGTCCGGCGCCGGCTTCGCCCTGGTGGCGGTGGCATCGGTCATCGCCCTGATTCCGATCAACATCGGCAGCTGGAGCGCCGCTCTGGTGTGCATGCCAATATCCCTGCTCCTGCTCCTGCTCGCCTTCGGGCGTGTCATGGGGCTGAGCGCCGACGAGTGGATCGTCCTCGCAGTAAGGCATCAGATCGCCGTGGCAAAGCAGCGGAACCTGTTTTTCAGCGGGGCGTTCGCCCCAGCGTCCCAGACGACGGGCGAGCAGCCCATGGACCTTCCCGGGGTTCTGGCGCGGCTACGGATCCTGCAGGCCCCCGACGGGCTCGGCGGACAGCTCGGAGTCGTGCACGATCCGGTCGTCGGCGTATACACCGCTATCGCTCGCGTGACCTTCCCTGGCCTGGCACTGGTCGATACCGACAAGCAGACGTCCCGGGTCGGCGCCTGGGCAGGGCTGCTGCGGTCCTTCTGCACGGAGGACTCGCCCATCGTGCGAATCGGCGTGCATCAGCGATGCCTGCCTGACGACGGCGCGGCCTTGCGGTCGTGGACTGCCCGACACCTCACCCCCGACGCCCCGGCTGCCGCGGTGACCGCACTTGCCGAGGTCATGGAGGGCGCAGGCCCTGCGGCCACATCACGGGAGACCTACCTGTCGGTCACGATGTCTGCCGCACGGGCCCGGCTCGCCATCAAGGGCGCCGGCGGCGGTCAGGTCGGTGCCGCCGCCGTCCTGGTACGTGAGACCACCGCGATGCTCGGCGCGCTGAGCACCGCAAGCGTGCAGGTCGTCGATTGGCTCTCGCCCCGCGCCGTCGCCCAGACCGTGCGTACTGCGTATGACCCCGACGCCCATCTTGAACTCGCAACACGGAACGCGGCCGCGGAGGAGAAGGGCTGGGGCGGGCTTGCGCCAGGTGTCGATCCGGCGCTCGCAGGCCCGGCGGCCGCGGAGAGCGGCTGGGGCACCTACCGGCACGACGGTGCCTGGAGTGTCACTTATCAGGTGCGGACCTGGCCGCAGTCCGAGGTGTACGCCACGTTCTTGCAGCCGCTGCTTCGGCCGCGGCAGAACGCACGCCGGTCCATGAGCCTCGTCTACGAGCCCATCGGCCCCCGCCGTGCCCGCCAGGAGCTGGCGCGGGAGAAGGCCAAACGCAGCTCCGCTCGCCATCTGCGGGCCAAGACCGGCCGGGACGAGTCCGAGGACGAGCGCCGCGAAGCCCTCATCGCCCGTACCCAGGACGCGGCCCGGGCCGCCGGCCAGGGGGTGGTGCGGATGACCGCCCTGCTGGCCGTCACTGTCACCGACTTCGGGGAGCTCGAGACGGCGTGCGCCGAGTTGCAGGCCGACGCCGCGTCGGCCGGCCTGGAGCTGCGGCGTATGTGGGGCGCCCAGGACGTCGGCTTCGCCGCCGCCGCGCTCCCGCTCGGCCAAGGCCTTCCCGATCGACGAATGGGCTTTTGATGAGACTGCTCCCGCGCCGCCGTGCCGACGGCGACACGCTACTGGAAGCTGCCGGGCTCGGTGAGGCCAGCGGCCTGAAGGCCAGGAGCGCTCCGGACCAGACCGCGCAGTCCGCCCGCGACCTGCGCCGGGCACGGCTGCTGGAGAACCCGGACACCGTCATGCGGATCGCTCCGCGCAAGGGGTGGCCACAGCCGTTTGCCGGTCGGGCCGCTTCCCTGCCGCGCACCGAGGTGGTCCGGGCGGACACCACGACGGCCGCCGGGGCCTTCCCATTCCTGCACGCCGCGACCCTGCCGCCGGTGGGCGCCTACATCGGCCAGAACACTCTGACCACGCAGGCGTTCTCCGCGCACCCGGCGGTGTGGGTCAGCGAAGGGCTGTGCACCAACCCGAACGTGATGATCACAGGTATTCCCGGGTCGGGGAAGTCCGCGCACGTCAAAGCGCTCGCATTCCGTTTGATGGCATTCGGGCATCGGACGCTGATTGCCGGCGACGTGAAGGGCGAGTACGCCGGGCTGTGCCGTCACCTGGGGGTCGAGCCGGTCCGGCTCGGCCCCGGGCTGCCGGGCCGACTCAACCCCCTGGATGCCGGGCCGCTCGGCACCGGTCTGGAGGCGGTCAAGGACCCTGCCGAATTCCGCAGCCGTCTGCAGGAGATCCACCGCCGCCGCCTCACCCTCCTCAAAGCGTTGCTGGAGCTCCAGCTCAAGCGGACGCTGCAGCCCCAGGAGGAGGAAGCGCTCGATGTCGCGGTCCGCGAGGTGACCGGCGAATTGCACGGACAGAGCCGCCTCGCCGTGCCGACGCTTCCCCTCGTCTACAACAAGCTCCGCGACCCGACCGACGCCATGGCCCGGGAACTACGGGTGCGTGATGGGGAGGTGCAGCTCGCGCGCGAGCAGATGGTCTCTATCCGCTCCGCACTGGGCGGCATGGTCAACGGCCATCTGGGCGGCCTGTTCGACCAGGAGACATCCATCGGTCTGGACTGGGAGGCCCCGATCCAGTCGGTCGACATCAGCGCCCTGGAGGACTACGGCGACGAAGTCGTCGCCATGGTCCTGTCCTGCGTCTCCTCCTGGGCGCAGTCGGCCATTGACCGGCCAGGGAACCGACCCTGGGTCGTCGTCCGGGACGAATTGTGGCGGCAGATGCGCTCCGGCGGCGCCGCGATGGTCAAGAAGATCGATGCCGACCTGAGGCTGTCCCGGGCCACCGGGACCATCCAGGTCCTCGCCACCCACCGGCTCTCCGACTTCGAATCGGTCGGCGCGGCCGGCTCCGAGGCGGTCGCCGTCGCCAAGGACCTGATCTCCTCCTGCGAGACCCGTATCCAGCTTGCCCAGGACACCAGACCCCTGCAGATCACCCGCGAGGTCATCGGACTGACCGACGCCGAATGCGACCTGATCGGCTCATGGGGAGCAGGACAGCGCGGCCGGGCTCTGTGGAAGGTCGGCCGGGGCGGCGGCTCCCACGCCGTCCAACTGGTCCTGTCCCACACCGAGGAGAAGCTCTTCGAGACCGACGAGAAGATGGTGATCTGAGCCCGTGGGTTCCGAGAAGACCGGACGCGGCGCGGGGGGTGCTGCCCTGGATGACAACACTCTGCTCGCCGCCTACGGGGCCGGCCTTGTCCTCACCGTCTCCGCCGCATCCCTGGCCGCAGCCCCGCTCGCCGCGCTGCTGTCCGGCCGGGGCTGGGCCACCAGTGAGAGACCGCTCCCCGCGACCGTGTTCAGCTCGGTGGTGAGGGGACCTGCCTCCGTCTACGAGCCGGCCCCGCCCAGCTGGCTGTTCTACGGGCTTCTCGTGCTGCTGGCCCTGGTGTTCTTCGCTCTGGTACTCAAGGCGGTGTCGGCGCTCAATGGCTTCGGCAGCACCGGTGGAGCGCAGTGGGGCGGCGCGAAGGTGGAACGCAAGCTCTCCGCACCACAGGACCCGGTCAGGCGCGCCAACCGGATCACGGCCGGGCGCGGGATGCGTACCAAGAAAATCGTGGCTGCCCAGCCCAACATCAGCGCCACGGTGTTCGGGGTCCCAGGATCGTCCAAGACGACAGGACTGGTGCTGCCGAACGCCGCCGAGTGGCAGGGGCCCCTGGTCGTGACGACCACCAAGGCCGCAGACCTGGACATCATCTACGCGCGCCGCCGGCACTTCGGCCCGGTATGGGTGATCGCCCCCGCAGGGATCCCCGGCCGCGCCACACAGAAGTGGTCCCCGGTGGACTACTGCACCGACGCCAAGGCCGCCGACAGGATGGCCGCATGGATGGCGGAGGCATCCTCATCCGGCGACGACAAGCGAGCCGCCCCCTGGATCGACCAGGCCAAGAGCGTACTCAAGGGAGTCCTGCTCGCCGCGAACCTCTCTGGCGGCGGCGTGAGCGCGATGCGCCGCTGGCTGGGCCTGGGCAAGGACGCCGTCGACCACGTCCGCGCCGTCCTGCTGCAGCACGGCTACACCGAAGCCGCTGACGACTACGCCTCACCCTGGCTGCGCCTCCACGACGACGGCATCGGCAGCATTCAGTTCAGCCTCAACGTGCTGGCGCGTGTCTACGCCGACGAAGAAGTCCGCGAGACGTGCTCGGACACCGACTTCACCGTCGAGGAGCTCCTGGACCAGAACGGCACCGTCTGTCTCATCGCGTCCGAAGCCGACGCGGAACGCTTCGCACCGCTGCTGACCTCGATCATCGCGTCGATCATCCACGGCGCGGAAGTCCGCTACAACTCCACCGGAAAGCCCCTGGACCCCTCGCTCGGCGTGATGGTCGACGAGGCCGGCAACATGCTCCGCTACCCGCGACTGCCGAACATTCTCACCACCGGCCGCGGCATGGGAATCGACGTCCTCACGGTGTGGCACGACCTCTCCCAGCTCCGGGACCGGCTCGGCACACAGAAGGCCAACACCGTGCTGTCCGCGAGCGGCCTGCGGATGCTGCTGCCCGGCTGCGGAGACCTGGAGACCCTGCGCTACTTCTCCGGCCTCTACGGACGCACCGAAGTCATGCGGACCTCTCACGGCCGCTCCCGCGGCGAGTACTCCACCAACACCTCCGCCACCGAGACCGACCTCGCCCCGGTGCACTCCCTGCAGCAGCTGCCCGACTTCACGGCGATCGCCCAGTACTCCAACCAGCCTCCGATCAAGGTCAGGATGCGGCTCACCTTCCGCGACAAGGACCTCAAGAAGCTGCTGGCCGCCCCCGTTCCTCCGACGGGGACGGTCAGCTTCACCAAACCCGCCGCACCAGGGAAGGCCGGCCCCCGTGCCTGATGCCCTCGACCACCCAGCCTCCCTATGGCAGACACCGGACGCCGTCCAGCAGGAGCCGCAGCGGTGGGTGTGGGCGGCGATGAACCCACCCGAGCGCCGCGCCCGGATGCGTGAACTCGCGACCTGGGTCGACTGGCTGCGCCGGACTTTCGAACTTCACAACAACATTCCGCCCTGCTGGTACCGCCACCCTCCCGTCGTGGAACATCTGACCGCCCTGTACGCCGGGTGGATCCGCACGTACGCAGGTGAACAGGCGCCCGGGCGGGAGCTCGCCGAGGCCGACTGGATCAACACCCTGCACAACTTCACGCCCCGCCTGCAGCTGGCCGCCTGCGCCAGCGGCCGGCACCAGGACCCTCCGCCGCTTGTGCCCCCACCGCCCGGTGCCGCCGAGGCTTTCGAGATGTACCTCGTCACCGCGGAGGCCACCACCGCCGCCGCCGTGCACCCGGCCGCGGCCGAGCTCGCCCGGCGCACCGCCGAACTGGATGCGCCGCTGTAGGCCATTCGGCGCCACCGAAGCCAGGGCTTGGGAGGATGTAGTGACAGAGAAGCGTCCAGCAGAGGAGACCTCCGCACATGCAGTTGGACCGACACGCGAAGTTGGCCTTGGCGTACTGGACGACGTACCGGCCGCAGGCGCTGCAGGATCTGGGCGATTCCCAGAAGCAGCTGGAGTTTTTCTACGTCCTGGGCCTGCGGGTGACGGAACGGGTGGGCGAGCTGACCGACGATCTGCTGGAGCAGGCACCGACCGGACAGCGCGCCCAACAGCGGAGGGCAGTACGGGCACAGGCGATGGAGATCATCTACGCGGAGGAGATCTACCTTCCCAAGGAGGAGGGGACCGAGCACCGCGAGATGTAGTCCTGCCGCGCTTCCAGCCTTCGGCGCAGACCGATCTCGCGCCCGCCGGACAGACAGAGCGCGCCCGGGCCAATGTGGCAGCCTTGGAGCTGCTGCGTCATCTGCAAGAGTTAGACCGTCCTGCCACAGGGGAAGAGCAGCAGACCCTGGCTCGCTGGTCGGGTTGGGGCGCGCTGCCCGCGGTTTTCAACGTCCGGCCGGCCCGGCCCGCCTACGGATCCGACGCCGAGCACGAGCGGGCCCTGGCCCGGTGGGATTCACTCGCAGAGGTCCGCGGACGTGTCCGTGAACTGCTGACGCCTGCGGAGTGGGATTCAGCCCGCCTCAACACCGTGACCGCGTTCTACACCGACGCTGCCCTCGTCCAGACCATCTGGGACGTGGTACGAGACCTCGGGTTCGATGGCGGAGCTGTCCTGGAACCCGGCAGCGGTTCGGGAAATTTCATCGGTCATGCCCCACAGGGCACCAGCGCTCCCGTGCACATGGTCGGGGTGGAACTGGACCCCGTCACCGCGGGCATCTCCCAGTACCTGTATCCCGACGCCGAAATCACCAACAGCGCGCTGGAGGACGTGCGGCTTCCTGACGCGCATTTCTCCGCAGCTGTCGGAAACGTCCCCTTCGGCAGCTTCAAACCCTACGACGCCCAGATCAGCCCGAACCGTGAGTTCTCGATTCACGACCTGGCCGTCCTCAAAGCGCTGACGGCGGTCCGGCCGGGCGGCGTCGTCGCCCTGGTCACCTCCCGCTTCACCCTCGACTCCCAGGACGACAACGCCCGCCGGCGCCTGTATGAACTGGGCGATCTGCTGGGTGCCGCCCGACTCCCCGCCCGCACGCACCGTGCGGCCGCGGGCACCGACGTGGTCACCGACGTGCTGTTCCTGCGACGGCGCACCAGCACGGAGGAGCCCGGCGACGACAGCTGGCTGCATTCGGTGGAGCGGGTCCTGCCCGGCCGCGACGAAGCCTTGCACGTCAGCGCCTACTTCGATGCCCACCCCGAGCACGTGCTCGGTGAACTGCGCACACGCCTCGGTCGGTACGGGCCCGAGATCACGGTGACCGGCCCGGCCGACCAGGTGGCGGACCTTCTGCGTGAGGCCGCCTGGCCCATTACCGACGCCGCCCGCGAACAGGGCCGTACCGTGACCACCGAGCTCACCGCGTCACGGCCACTACTCATTCCGGCGCGGAACGCTCCCGACGGGGCCCTGAGGGTCGACGAGACCGGCGCGATCACGATCGCGGAGGATGGCTACTTCGTCCCGCTGGAGGTCCACCCCGAACAGCGTGACAAACTCATCCAGCTGGTCGGTCTCAAGCAGCAGGTACGCGCCCTGTACGACGCCGAAGCCGCCACCGCCGGCATCGGCGAGACCGAGGAACTGGACCGGATGCGCACCGAGCTGCGCACCGCTTATCGGGCATACCGCAAGAAGAACGCCTCGCTCGCCAAGCCCCGACAGGCGCGGACCTTCACCCCCAAGGGTGCGGCCGAACAAGCACAGGCCCAAGGGCTCGCCGGCGTCCCCGCCCACTGGAAGCACCACACGGCCTTCGCCTACATCGACGACGACCCCGAAGCCGCCCTGCTGTTCGGACTGGAGGAGTGGAACGACTCCACCAAGAAGGCCACCGAGCAGAAGGTGCTGCACGCCCGCGTACTGGAACCGCGGCTGCTGTCCGAGCATGCCGCATCCCCCGAGGACGCCGTCACCCTGGCTCTGGAACACGACGGTGGTGACCTGCATGTCTCCCGCGTCGCCAGGCTTCTGGGAGTGGACGAGGAAACCGCCGTTCAGCGCATCGGCCACCTCGCGTTCCGTGACCCGGACCGCAACGGGGCATGGGAGCCACGGCACCGCTACCTGTCCGGAGACGTCCGGCACAAGCTGAAGACCGCCCGGGCCGCGGCTGCCGAGGACCTCTCCTACGCCGGGAACGTCGCGGCCCTCGAGCAGATCCAGCCTGCCGATCTCGCCCCGTCCGACATCAAGGCGAAGACCGGCGCCACCTGGATCCCCGTCGACGTCTACAACGACTTCCTCAAGGAGCTCGGCTTCACCGACGCATCCGTCGCGCACGCCGGCGGCACGGTGTGGGAGGTCAAGGGAGCCCACTACGGCGACCTTGCCCGCTCCGAGTGGGGAACCGAGGAACGCAGCACCCGCCAGCTCTTCGAGGCCCTGCTGCGACAGACGGAATCCACCATCCGCATCGCCTGGAGGGACGACCAGGGACACGTCCACGTCGACCAGGAGGCAACCGACGCTGCCCGGGAGAAGGCCAGGCTGCTGGCCGAGGCGTTCGAGGACTGGGTGTGGACCGACGAGGGCCGCGCGCAGCAGCTCGCCGGCATCTACAACGAGCGGTTCAACAACCTGGTCCTGCCCGAGCACGACAAGGCGCCGCTCACCCTGCCGGGTGTGGTGACCGACTGGGAGATGCGACCCCATCAGAATGCGGCGATCCGCCGGATCCTGTCCGAGCCCACGGCGCTGCTCGCTCATGTCGTCGGCGCCGGGAAGACAGCCACCATGGTGGGCGGCGCAATGGAACTGCGCCGCACCGGCTTGGCATCGAAACCGGGCATCGTCGTGCCCAACCACATGCTCAAGCAGTTCGGCCGGGAATTTCGCCAGCTCTACCCCAACGCGAACATCCTGGCGATCAGCGCCGGCGACCTGGGACGCAGCCGACGGGCGAAGTTCCTCGCCCGGATGGCAAGCGGCGACTGGGACGCCGTGATCCTTACTCACGAGGCGTTCAACCGGATGCCACTGCGGGCGCAGACCATCCAGCACTACATGGACACCGAGATCTCGCAGCTGCGGAAACAGATCAATCTGGCCGCCGAGGCGGGCATGGACTCCCGCACGGTCAAACAGGTGGAGACCTCCCTCGCCAATGCCACCGCCCGCCTCAAACAGCAGATGGACAAGGCCACCGAGGACGCCGGCGTCACCTTCGAGGACACCGGCGTCGACTACCTGTTCTTCGACGAAGCCCACGAGTACAAGAACCTGCGCACCATCTCCGCGATCCCCGGAGCGGAGATCGAGGGCTCAGCCAAGGCGACCAAACTGCACATGGTCCTGGACCATCTGCGCGAGCACACCGGCAGCGGACGGGTGGCGACGTTGGCCACTGGAACTCCGGTAGCCAACTCCGTCACCGAGGCGTACGTCCTGATGCGCTACCTGGCGCCGGACCTGCTGGACCGCCTGGACGTTGCGGCGTTCGACAACTGGGCAGCGAACTTCGGCGAAGTCGTCTCAGCGCTGGAGCCCGACCCCAAGGGGGGCGGCTACCGCTACAAGGCGCGCTTCTCCCGGTTCTTCAACGTGCCCGAGCTGATGAGCGGCTACCGAACCTTCGCCGACGTGCAGATGGCCGAAGACCTGAAACTGCCCACGCCGGCCGTGCGGCAGGAGAAAGAAGGCCAGCGCGGGGAAACGGTCCTCATCCCCGCCACCCGCGCCCAGCGCGAGTTCATCAAATCCCTCAAGAACGCATCGTGGGTCAACAAGCCCGGCGGGATCCTCAAGGCCCTCGGCGAGGGGCTGCGAGCCTCCCTGGACATGCGCCTGGTCGGCGGCCAGGAAGAGGAAGGCAGCAAACTCTCCTACGCGGCCGAGAAGATCGTCGAGGTCTGGAGGGAGACCAAGGACACCGTCTACCCCGTGTCGAAGAACGACCCCACTCCGCAGGAGACCCCAGGCGGGCTGCAGCTGGTCTTCCTGGACGAGGGGACCCCCGGCGGCGGCGCCAAGCACGGCATGGACCTCTACGCCGAACTGCGTGACCAGCTCACTGACCAGGGAATCCCGCGCGAACAGGTCCGCTTCATCCACGAGGCCCACACCGACCAGAAGAAAGAGACGCTGTTCGCCGACTGCCGAGCCGGAAAAGTCGCCGTCCTCATCGGCTCCACCCAGAAGATGGGTACCGGCACGAACGTCCAGGCACGGGCGGTGGCACTGCACCACTTGTCCTATCCGTGGCGCCCCGCCGACATGGCCCAGCGCGACGGCCGCATCGAACGCCAGGGCAACCTCAACGTTCCCGCAATCCCGGGCACACCCGACGACGTACGAATCCTCTACTACGTCACCGAACGGACCTTCGACGAGTTCCGTCTCAACACCCTGGCCCGCAAGGCCAAGTTCATCGGGCAGATCCAGCGCCGGAACTTCGCGGAGCGCGAGATCGAGGACATCAGCGCCGACGCCATGAACCTCGGTCTGCTCACCGCGCTCGCCTCCGGAGACCCGGCAGTCCTCCAGCACGCCGAAGCAGCTGCCGAACGAGTGCGTCTCACCGGCCTGGCCCGAGCCTGGGGCCGGGCACAGGACAAACGCGCCATGCAGGTCAGAGGAGCACGCGACTTCATCGGGCGCGCCCGACCTGCCCTCGCAGCGATGCGTGCAGCCCTGCCCCAACGCAGGCCCACCACCGGTGACGCCTTCGTCATGAAGATCGGCGAGACCACCTACCGCAAGAAGGACGAAGCCGGCGCCGCACTCGGCGCCCGCATGTCCGGCCTCGCCCGGGACCAGTCCATCCGGCCCGGAGAGTCCATCCCCGTCGGCACCCTGGGCGCACTCGACTTCCACGCCGAGATCTCTTTCGACCACAAGGGCGCCCGGCAGCTGAAACTCCGGTTCGGCTGGGGCCACGTCGTGCCGGACGGACACCGGGACGACCGTGCCCAGTGGCCGACAGCCAAGATCACCGAGGACAGCGGCCGCGGCGCCGTCCAGGCACTGGAGAACTTCCTCAACCGGTTGGAACGCGACGCCGAGACCCTGGATCAGGAGCTCCAACGTCAACAAGCTCGCAGTTCGGAGATCACCAGCAACCTGCAGAGCAAGGACGACAACCCCTACCACGCCCTCGCTCGGTCCAAGGAACGTGAGGAGCGGCTGCTGGGCAAGCTCGTGATCCTGAACGAAAGGGAGTCCGAGCTCGCTGAACGCGCCGGGGGCGAAGCCGAACCGTCATCGCCATCTGATGAAGTGCTCGAGAGACTGGAAACCCTTCGCTCCGAGATCGGTGACCTGACCGATCGCATCGCCGCCGAGCACAGGCTCCAGGACGACGTGCGCACGGCTACGACCGGCGCGCCAGCAGGGTCGTCGTCAACTGAGCCGGAGGCCGTTCCAGACCCTGCGGCCGGCCAGCTCGGTCTATTTGCCCCTACTGTCGGCGAGGAACCCGATCACCCTTCGTCGTCGGCTGCCACCGAGGAACCGTCGAGCCAGCCCCGGGTACGGCCTGCGCCTCCGTCTGGGAAAGAAGCCGACAAGGAGGACGTCCCCGCATCTCCACCAAGTGCTGGACCCCGATCGGCAGCACCTCCGAAAAACGAACCGGCACCTGCAGAGACGACCGCCTCGAGCGGGCGGGCTGAGTCGAATCCCCCAGCCGATAAGGAACAGCAAGAGCCACAGGTTCCACGGACCAGCCTTGTTTCGTCGGAGGAGAGCGCCAGGACGGCGCAAACGGCGACCACGTACGGGGGGGACCTGCACCATCAGGAGGAATATGCCCGTACCGGCCGAGTGCCCGGTCCGTACTCCTCGCTCGAAGAGTGGCTGGGAGACGGAGCCGAAGCGGCGCGCACTCTGCGCGAGGAGTACCTGGAAACCCTGGTGGCGCGGCGAGCAGCGGCACCGGCACCGCATCCCCCAGAACCGCGCCATCCCGCGGTGACACCGGAGCCTTCCGGGGCGTCGACCAACCACGCCGATGCCCCGGAAGCTGCCGAGAGCAGGAGTTCCGCGGCAGACCGGACAGAGAGCGCCGCTCCGGGTGGCACGGCACGCCCCGCATCGGCATCCAACGGGAGCGATCAGCAGCGCGACGACATCCCGAAGACCACCGCCCCGTCTCTGCCGGCCCCCGCCCCGGAGCCCTCGCACCCGCCCGCGACATCCGACCGTACGGAGGAAGCCACCATGGCCACGCCCACTGCCGATCCATCCACAGAAACGGCTGCCGACTCGACCCGGGCGGCCACCGAGGTCCCCCGGGCCAGCCAGCCGCCCGCCTCCGTTCCTCCCGCGGTGCAGCCAGCCCCGTTGGAGGAGCAGGCACTGACGAACGCTGAGGCAGAGGCCCCCGAGGTACGGGGCGAGTTGCCACTATGGACCGGCAACGACCTTCCGAACGGGGCGGAGTGGACCGTACGCGACGGGGTCCTGTACGACGGCTACGGCGCCCCGACATGGAAGCTGAAGCGCCTTCCAGGCACCCCGGCCCCGACGCAGGAACCGGTGGTCGCGCCCGTGCCGGATGCCGCTCCTCCGGGATCGGGCCGCATTGATCCGGGGAGCGCCTACGACCCTGCGGACCTGTGGGCCACCGACCTCATCGAGCCGGTGAACCTGCAAGAGGCGTTCGAGCGGGTGGAGGAGGCCTGGGCCGACATTGTCCCGCCCGACCTGGGCACCGCCCAGGACCTGCGCGCCGCCGTCGGTAACGACCTGCGCACCCTGGAACAGCAGTGGCGGAGCACCGCGCCTGGACCACAGGTCGCTACGGATAACGTGGGTTCGCAGCCCGCGGCCGCCGGCTCCGCCGCTGCCAGTGCAGCCGACGCTGTCAACACCGCTCTGCAGGAGGCCGATCGTCATGCTCCGGCGCTGAAGGACTCGCCGGAGTGGCAGCAACTGCAGACCGTTCGCGGCGCTGCCGCTCATCTGTGGGACACGATCAAGGAGAAGGCCGGTCCCTACTTCGAGCGGCTGACCGACGATGTGCGCGTCCAGGGGTTCTGGCGGACAGTCTCCGCCCGCTCCTGCGAGACCATCGCCCGCTGGGCGCAGGCCGGGGCAGACCGACTGCGCAGCGGTGCCAAGCGCCCGGACCTGCCGACGGCCGAAGCGCTGCTCAAGCTCTCCGACGCGGCCCTGGCCTACAGCAGTCCGCGCAGCGAACGGCCCGATGCCGCCGTTGTGGACGCCAAGGAATCGAACCTCACCGCGATCCGCACTTTGCGGTCCGGCGCCCCGCTCCCGTACGCCACGCGGGACGACGCAGTGAAGGCGTCCCGTGAGGTCGCCCGGGCATTTCAGGTCTGGGTGGGCACTGACATGGGCAAGGAACTCGGCGCTTCCGCTCATCGCCGGGTAGCTGAGTTCCGCGAGGCATGGCAGCAGTTGCCGTCCTCGGAGCTGCCCGGGGGCCCCGGGCCGGCCGCCGGGCCCTACAGCGCAGTTTCCGAACACGCGCAGGGAATCGTGGCGCGGGCTCAGGCTCAGCCGGGACGGTTCGTGTCGTCCGATCTCACCGCCCTGCAGAAGGTGGCCGATCTCGCTGAGCATCATGGCGGACGGCTCGCCGCCACTCTCCCCCCGGGCCTCACCGGCCCCGCGACCCCGGCCGCAGCCGTCCAGCAGGGTGCTCCGCGCCCCGCAGTGGCGACCCCGGGGCAGACCGTACGCCCGGGGGCACCCCGCCTGTCGGCCTGACTTCGGCACGGCTGTCGATGAGGCAAGGAGGCAACCCTGGTAATCCTTTGTTTTCAAGGAAGGAGATTACTAGGGTTGCACCATGGATGGAGAGATGGGTCGGCCTCCCCTGGAGGAGGTCGAGCGCGGTGAACTGCACTCTCGGCTGGACGATTTGGCCTGGGTCTTCGCACGGCGTGCGGCTGGCCTGGTCCCGGACGAGGTACCGGTCACGGTCTATGACGACAACCTCAGCGACGACCAGATCAAGGCCGCCCGGCTGGCCCGGCTCGCCATCTGCCGACACCTCGAAAAGCTGGTCGGCTCCAGCATCCGCGTCGATGTCGGTGAAGCCTTGGAGCACGGCGCTGACTGGGAGGAAGTCGCCGAGGTTTTGGGGGTCAGCCGCCAGGCTGTCGCCAAGCGTTTCGGAGACCTGCGGCGCGGCGAGAGGGTCGCCGTGGTGATCTCCCGGCGCGATCGCGTGCGTGAATACGCCGCCGACCCCCGCGTTCGTGTTGGGGAGGTCGGCGGCCCCGAGCAGTACGCCAGCGACCGGGGCTTCTGGCCGATCGGCAAGAAGGTCCGTGCCAAAGCGCGGTACGCCATCGTCGCCGTGGACGGCACTGTGCGGCGCCTGTACGAACTCGCTCCCGACAGATGGAGCGAGGTTGAGCCGAACAAGTGGCAGTTCTCCGCCGTCGGCGACCGCGAACTGACCCACCACGAGATCACCGCCGCCTACCAGACCGGGGAGCTTCCGCTACAGCTCGGCGATGACTGCCCCACCCGCGCCGGCGGTGCCTATCGCCCCCACTGGTTCTGACCTTGAACATGAAACCTCACACGATAGCGAAGGAGACCTCTTGAACACCCCGAAGCACTCCGCAGACCCGTACCACGACGTGCCGACCGCAGTCGTATTCGACCTTTTCGCCGAGGCTGCGAATCGCCTGACTGGTCGGCTCACCTACCTCTCCGACCACGCCGGCACGAAGACCGACCGTGACAAGTGGTGGGCCATGGTCATGCGGCTGCGAAACACCCGGCACACGGTCCCTGCCGACGACCGAATTCAGCTCATCTCCTACATCAGCCAGTGGACCAGGGAACTTGAGGAACTGGAGTCCAAGAAGCGTGGCTGACGTCAGCGCATACCACCTCACCGAGACGCAGATCCGGGACCGTTTCGAAGAACGCGTACGGGGGTTCATATTCGACGAACACCGCACGAGCGACCACCCCGTGCTGGTCATGGTGGGAGGCCAGCCAGGGGCTGGGAAGACCATGGCCATGCAGGCCGCCGAGCACCGGCACGCCGTCGGCGACATCATCGCCCTAACCGCCGATGACCTGAGGCCCCTGCATCCGCGCTACGAGGACCTCATGCGGGATGACCCGCTGCTGATGGTGGATGCCACCACCCAGGCCACCTCGGTCTGGATGCAGATGGCGTACGAGTACGCGCGCAACCCCGAGCATCAGTACAGCCTCATGATGGAGGGGACGTTCCGGGATCCAGCGGCAACTCTCCTCGATGCGGAGCGGTTCGCGGAGGCCGGCGTCTCGGTGGAACTGGTGGCGCTCTCCGTCCGCCAGGAGCGCAGCCGTCTGGATGCGCTGCATCGCTACCTGCCCGCCGCCAATGCCCAGCCGGGCCGATGGGTCTTCGCCGACCGCCATGACGAGGCGTACCGGATGGTGGCCGCAACAGTGGAAGCAGCCGAGACCAGTCCTCACATCCAGCGGGTGACCGTAACGAACCGCTCCGGCGCTGATCTGTACGTGAACAGCCGGGGACCGGACGGGCGACTTATTGCCGAGGCTCGAGGAGCCCAGGTGGTGGAGGAGGAACGCAACCGGCCCTTCCCTCCGGAGGAGGCCCGCGGCTGGCTGACCCGGCACGCTGACACACTGATCGCGTTCGCTGCAGCCGGAGAGATCAACGACAACTCCCGGCCCGTGCTTCAGCGAGTCGCTGGACCCGATGCGGACGTAGTGGTCGCGATGGTCGACTCAGATCCCACCAGCGATGTCCGCCGCGCACACGCTTCCAGGCAGCTGCTGCTGCAGACGTTGGTGGATGAGCCGCTGGCACTGGGCTCGGCGCTCCCATATCGGCTAGAGAGCGAACAGGGTCTGAGCAGGCGATTCCGTCACCTCACCCAAGCCGAAGAGACCGCCCGCCGCATCAGCGAGCCGCCAGCGGCCGTCGACGGCACCGAACGGCTTGCGCAGAAGCTGACAGAGCAGGGCACGCCGCCGGACGTTGTCGAGCGCGCGCAGAAGGCGGCTCGCGAAGATCAGCAGTATGCGCAGCTGAACGCCGCCCGAGCCGCGACCCAAGCGGAACGACTTGGCCAGTCGCGTACCGCCGTGACCGCCGAACTGCAGCGCCGCAGCCGCCTCTCTCCCGTCGAACGTCAGGCGGAGGATGCGTTGCGAGTCCACCTGCACACGGCGCTGGGCGTGGTACACGCCCAGCGATCGGAAGCCCCCGTCGTGCACCGGCGAATCGAGGGCCCGCAACAGTCCGTCCGCCGTAAGGGCGAGTCGCTGTAGGCCTGCGTTGACCCTGGTAGGCGGCTTACGTGCATAGGTGATGTGGGGGTTCCTGGGTGGCCCCCAGCATCCAGAGGACCCTTTCCCCCCACCTCGAAGCAATCTCAAGACAGACCGCCGGGATCCGATCAACCGAGGAGGCGGAATTGGTCGATCGTGACCCACCGATCCCGGTTCGACCTGCAACCGTGGATCTCCGAACCTTGTCTCAATTCTCATGACAGCCAACCGAAGGCCGTGGTCTGCCCCGAACGATCGGGAGTTACTGCTGTGGAAGGTCGGGCGAGCGCTGACCCTCGCCTTCGTCACCGCGGTCCTGGTCGCGGGCGGCATCTTCTACGGGCTGGTGGTACTGCTCGATTTCAAGGAGATCGACACCGCCGCGAAACTTGACGCCAAGACACTCTTCGACCTGGTGAAACTTTCCTTTGGGGTGGTCGCCGGGGCCGGTGCGCTCGTGGCCCTGGTCGTCGCCTACCGCCGCCAGCGCGTCGATGAAGTCGGCGCCCACCGGGAAGCCACCCGGCTCCATACCGAGCGCTTCTCTCAGGCCGTCGACAAACTCGGCTCGGACTCCCCGGCCGTCCGGCTCGGCGGCGTCCACGCCCTGGCCGGTCTCGCCGACGACGCTCCCGACGACAGCTTGCGCCAGACCTGCATCGACGTCCTGTGCGCCTACCTGCAACTCCCCTTCACCCCGGATCCCGGCGAAGACCTCGCCCACCAGGAGGAACACCACCGCTATCTGGCCTTTCGCAAGGTCCGGCACACGATCCTGCGCCTTATCGGCGACCACTACCGACGCCCCCAGGGCACCCACCGCTCCTGGCAGGGCTGCGACCTCGATCTCACCGGCGTCACCATCGACGGCAACATGGACTTCACCGGTGCTGTGTTCTCCGGCGGCATGGTGTCCTTCGTCGGTGCGGTGTTCTCCGGCGGCACGGTGGACTTCAACAGCGCGGTGTTCTCCGGCGGCACGGTTGGCTTCCGCGGTGCGGTGTTCTCCGGCGGCAGGGTTGGCTTCCGCGGTGCGGTGTTCTCCGGCAGCACAGTGGACTTCTACAGCGCGGTGCTCTCCGGCGGCACGGTTGGCTTCCGCGGTGCGGTGTTCTCCGGCAGCACAGTGGACTTCAACAGCGCGGTGTTCTCCGGCAGCACGGTTGACTTCTACAGCGCGGTGTTCTCCGGCGGCACGGTTCGCTTCCGCGGTGCGGTGTTCTCCGGCGGCACGGTGGACTTCGACAGAGCAGCGTTCTCCGGCAGCACAGTGCCCTTCAGCAGCGCGATCTTCTCCGGCAGCAGGGTGTCCTTCAACAGAGCAGCGTTCTCTGGCGGCAGGGCGTCCTTCGGCGGAGTGAGGTTCTCCGGCGGCAGAGCGTCCTTCACTGACGCGAGAGGGCGAGTTCCCGACGGGCTTCTCGCTGCCGCCAACACACCTGTTTCTGCGACGGTCATTCTCGCTTCCGCTTGGCTGCCCCCAGTTCCGTAGCACCCAGGGGGTCAAATCGGTCGTCTTCGCCCCCGGTAGCCAATCCAATCCACCGAAACGCCCAAACGGGTCAAAAACGGGTGCTCGGTCCATTGGAATCCGTTCCGTATTTGTGCCCCCCTATTTAGCCCCCCTAGGGTGCTGATCGGACGCCGACGCCACCGGGCCCGGCCGACTGAGGGGGCTTCATGGGCACACCCGCGCACAAGCACTGGACCGACCTCACTGTCCGCCGCCCCGACGACGTCCGCACGATCACCGGCGGACGGGTCTCGCTCTCCTGGCAGCTGGAGAAGCGAGCAGGCCATGTCGACCGGCTGATGAACAGGACGCTGCCCGCAGACTTCCCCGAGCCTGTCGAGCGTGGTGACGCCGGCGATGTGCTGGCCGTGCTCGCCCTGTCGGAGTCGATGCGGCGCGACCTCGCCGCCCGCCGCGGGGGCGACATCCGAGAGGCCATCCTCCTCGGGGCCACCTGGACGGAGATCGCGGCCGCGATCGACGCCACACCGGACGAGGCCCGCGCCGTCCTGCGCGACTGGACTGAGCGTCAGCACCGGCTCCACCAGAAAGAAGTCGAGCGCGGCCGGCCGCTGGGCAGCGATTCGGACCGCCATGCCTCGGTGCTCGCTCTGATCGAGCTGGCAGACGACGAACCGATGGCAGCCGGAGCATGACCGACCGCCTGTACCTGCGCCACTCCACCGACAAGCAGACCGACGCCCGCCAGCGCCACGCGCTCGCCCGCCTCATCAAGGCCGGGGCTCCGGTGTACGACGACCCGGCGACCTCCAGCCGCGTCCTGTCTCTACACCGCACGGGCTTCCAGCAGCTGCTCGATGAAGCCGCCGTCGGCGACACCATCCGGATCGCCGACGCTGCCCGGCTCTTCCGTTCGGTCGCCGACGTCATCGCACTGCGCCCCGTCCTCATCCGACGCGGCCTGCACCTCAAGGTCGAGTCCGGGCTTCTCTCCGGGATCGACCTGGCGGCCGACGACGCCGGCACCAAGATGGTCGTCTCCGTGCTCGCCGCGGTACTGGAGTTCCAGCGCGACATGATCTCGGAGAACACCAAGGAGGGCGTCGCCGCCGCAGCAGCCTCCGGCAAGACCCTCGGGCGCCCGACCGCTCTCGACGAGGATCAGGCCGCTGCCGTCGTTGCCGCGTACACCGAGCAGGGCGTCGCCGTGAAGGCGCTCGCCCGGCAGTACGGCACCTCACCGAAGACGATCCGGCGCATCCTCGACGACGCCGGAGCCCGCGAGGTGAGCGAGCCCCAGGACTCGGACGACCAGCCCGGCCCCACCGCCGTCGACGGCCAGGAGGAGCCCGCCGTCGACCCGACCGTGGTGGTCGACGTCCCCGGGCTGGTCGCCGAACACCTGCAGGACTCCGGGGACGAGGTGATCCGCTGCTTCCTCGAGGGCGGGCAGACGATCCGCCGGGGACAGGGGTACTCGGTACGGGTGCCCGCTCCGTTGTCCGTGCACGTGTCGATGATCGAGCGGTCGTCCACCGGGCTCATGCAGTCGCCCGCCGGCCGCAAGGCCCACCGAATCCATTCCGACCGGGTGACGTCCGTACGGATCACGGACTGACCACACAGCAGAGCCCCGCGCCGCTCGGTGCGGGGCTTTTTGCTGGTAAGAGCGGCTCGCCAGCTAGCAAACTTGCTGGCTTACTGGCTCGCTGGCTCGCTCGTCCGGCCAGGGCCGCACTGCTTCGGCCCGGAAAGTCACCCGACGGGCGGTCAGCGGCCATGCTGGCTGAATTGCCACCTCAGCCCTGGAGAGCAGCGTGGACTTGATCGCCACCGGTGAACCCCTCGTTGCGCCGGATGAAATCCAGGTCCGTGTCGGCATCGACCTTCAGTCGGGCACTCTCACCCTCACTCGGAACCGCGAGGACTTCGCGGCGTACCACGCCCTGGTGCTGTTCGCCTCTGTCGACGGGGACCCCTGGGCAGCGCAGGAGGTCAAGTGGCCCTCGGACAGCTGGTTTACTGTGACAGTTTCCCTCCGCTGGCACCGAGGCGAGTGGAAGATGATCAGCACGGAACAGACGAATGGGCCGACCCCGGACGAGGCGCAACCGGGAGACTTCGGGCAGGCCCCGCCCTTGTAGGCCGGTCGACGACGCCAATACCACATACTTTCGAGCTACTCAAAACCCTTCCTCCGCGCTACCGTTGGCGCTGGCAGAATGTGAAGTTATGGCAAACTTCTTGAATGATGAACTACGTGTGATCGCCAAAGGGTTCCCTGAGAATCTGGAGGACTGGCCCCATATCCCGTGTCCCACGTGCATGCGAGGGGCCTTGCTCCCGGATCCCGACTCGTTCGTGGTGGAGGAGTCGGTTACCAGTAAGTCGTTGCACGCTCATGAGGCGTGGGACCCCGAATGGATTCAGGGTCACTTCCAGTGCGTGCTCATATGCAGAAGAGCGACTTGTGACCGCGTGCGCGTCATCGGGGAGATGTCAGTCGGCTATTCAGGTCGGTACGACGTCCAGTACGAGCAGGATTTGTCGCCGACCATGTTCTTCCCGGCACTGCCCTTGCTCCAAAGCCGCGACCTCTGTCCGCCCGCGGTCTCGGAGCGAGTGGACGCCGCGTCCAAGATCCTTTGGCTCGACCCGAGCGCTGCCGCGAACAGGATCCGGGCGGCGGTCGAGGCCTTGCTCGACGACCAGAAGACCATCCGTGAGAAGACCAATGGTGCGGGGAAGGCCATCAGGCTCAGCCTTGACAACCGGATCGCGACCTTCAAGACAGCGTTGCCGCAGCATGCGGACGCTGCTGACCTGCTCCTTGCCGTCAAGTGGATCGGAAACGTGGGCAGCCACGAGGATGTTCTTCGCATCTCTGACGTCTTGGAGGGAGTCGAGTTCCTGGACCACGCGCTGTCCCTGATTTACGACAAGAACCGCGATGACGTGAAGAAGAGGGCATCCGAGGTCACAGCCCGGCGAGGGCGACCCGGCACTACGTAAGGATCCGTTCGGGGCTGAGCGCGGGGCAGGCCCGAACCGTGGGCTTGCGTTGCTAAGCTTGTTCTTTATCTACCAAGATCTTCCAGGCTTGCCGATGGCCTTGAGGGTCTCGGCGCGTTTGACGGTCTTGCCGACGTCGTAGCGGGGTGCC
>NZ_JBEOVL010000048.1:0-52731 GCF_040295485.1 Streptomyces sp. NPDC002793
TTACCCCCCCCGCCCCTCTCCCTTTTTGTGTTGCCGCCGCGTTCTCGGGCTCCTTTCCTCTGCGCGCGGGGCTCCTTGTGCTGGGGGGCACGCACAGTCCCGCACATGCCCGCCGCGTCGCCCCCGACGATCACCAGTCGTTCCGTCGCCATGGCCGAGGTCCCTTCGCCGCGCTGTGCAGGTCCGGGCCCACGCTACGGGGCCTACGGGGCCGGAGGGGCCTCCGAGGTCTCCGTGGCCTGCCGGTGCGCCGTACGGCGCCGCAGCGGACGGCCGCGCAGCAGCCGCCACCCGAGCGCCAGGACGGCCGCGGCGGCCAGGAACGGTGCCGAGGCGCCGATCGCCACCGCGATCCACCGCAGCACGGTCACGAACGCGTCCCAGCCGCCGCCGAGCGCGTCCAGGAAGCCGGTGTCCTCCTCCCCGGGGTCCTCGCCCTCCTCGTACGGTTCGCTGAGCTCCAGGGTGATCGTCGCCAGCGAGGTGCGGTCCTTCAGCGACGCCTGCTGGGCGAGCAGGGACTCCAGGTCGGCCTGACGGCTGCTCAACTCGCCTTCCAGCGTGACCACATCGGTGAGCTTCTCGGCCTCGTCCATCAGTTCACGGATCCGTGCGACGCTCGCCCGCTGCGTGGCGATCCGGCTCTCGACATCGACGACCTCCCGGGTGACGTCCTTCGCGTCGGAGGTGCGGGAGAGCAGCTTCCCGGACCCGGCGAGGTCGCGCAGCACCTCGTCGTACCGGGCCTGCGGCACCCGCAGGACCAGTTCCGACACGTCGTGGGTGGCGTCGAGCCGTTCGGTGCGCTCGTCCGCGACGATCCCCCCGGCGCTCTCCGCGGCGGTCCGCGCGTGGACGACCGCCTTCAGCACGCTCTTCACCTCGATGCCGAGCGTGGCCGTGCGGATGACGTGGACCGCCACGGTGGATTTCGGTTCCGATGCCGAGGACGCTCCGTCGGCGGCCTTCGCGCCGGCGCCCGCGGCGGGCGCCGCCTTGCTGTCGCCCGCGGACCGCAGGCCCTGCCCACCGCTGTCGTCGGAGGCGGCGCACGCCCCGGTGGCCAGGAGTGCCACGAGCAGTGCGGCGGTCGCCGAGGCGCGGTGGCGGCGCCGGCCGGGCCGGGTCGGTGGATGACTGTCCGTGTGGCGTCCGTACGGCATGACGTGTCCCCCCAGGGCTGTTGTAGATGGTGCCGGTTCGACGTGGGGGCCCCGTGTGCGGGTTGCCTGTCAGCGGTTTCGAAGTGGTCACGTTCGGGACTCGGACCGGGTTTGAGAGAGTGGACCCATGCAGCGTCCTCTTCAGCGCGACACCTCACGTACGGGCCACGCCGTCGTCATCGGCGGTGGCATCGCCGGACTCGCCGCCGCCCACCGGCTGTTGGCCTCCGGGCTCCGGGTCACCGTCCTGGAGGCGACCGCCCGGCTCGGCGGCAAGCTGATGACGGGCGAGATCGCGGGCACCCGGGTCGACCTCGGAGCCGAGTCCATGCTCGCGCGGCGCCCCGAAGCGGTCGCGCTGGCAACGGCGGTGGGGCTCGGCGACCGGCTCCAGCCCCCCGCCACGGCCACCGCCTCGGTGTGGACCCGCGACGCCCTTCGCCCGATGCCCAAGGGGCACGTGATGGGCGTACCGGGCGATCCGGCGGCGCTCGACGGCGTGCTCTCGCCCGAGGGACTGGCGAGGATCGCCGAGGAACGTGATCTCACCCCGACCGCCGTCGGCGACGACGTCGCGGTCGGCGCGTACGTCGCGGACCGGCTCGGCCGGGAGGTCGTCGACCGGCTCGTGGAGCCGCTGCTCGGCGGGGTCTACGCGGGCGACGCCTACCGGATCTCGATGCGGGCCGCCGTGCCCCAGCTCTTCGAGGCCGTGAAGGAGGGCGGCCCGCTCCTCGACGGCGTACTCCGCATCCAGGCGAGGGCCGCCGCCCGGCAGCGGACCGGACCGGTGTTCCAGGGCATCGAGGGGGGCATCGGCACCCTGCCGGGGGCCGTGGCGGACGCCGTACGGTCAGGGGGCGCCGAGATCCTCACCGAGACCCCGGTGCTCGGCCTGACCCGCGGTGTCGAGGGCTGGGACGTGCGCACCGACCGCCGGGTGATCGCCGCCGACGCCGTCGTCCTGGCCACCCCCGCCTGGTCCGCCTCCACCCTGCTCGCCGCCGGGTGTCCGGCCGCCTCGGTCGAGCTCGCGGCCGTCGAGTACGCCTCGATGGCACTGGTCACCATGGCGTTCCGGCGTTCCGACATCCAGGGGACCGACGCGTTCCGGGGGCGGTCCGGCTTTCTCGTACCGCCCGTCGACGGGCGCACGATCAAGGCCGCCACCTTCTCCAGCAACAAGTGGCAGTGGGTCGCGGACGCGGCCCCGGACCTCTTCGTGCTGCGCACCTCCGTCGGACGCTACGGCGAGGAGGAGCACCTCCACCGTGAGGACTCCGAGCTCGTCGCCGCGTCCCTGGGGGATCTCGCCACCGCGACCGGGCTGGCGGCCCGGCCCGTGGACACCGAGGTCACCCGGTGGATCGGCGGTCTGCCCCAGTACCCGGTGGGCCATCTCGGCCGGGTCGCCCGGATCCGTGACGCGGTCGCCGAACTGCCCGGTCTGAGGGTGTGCGGAGCGGTGTACGACGGCGTCGGGATCCCGGCCTGTGTCGCGAGCGCGCACCGCGCCGCCGACGAGATCGTCCAGGACCTCACGGGGACGGCCGCGGGAGAGATCGACAACACGCCGACCCGGGTTCGGGGCATCGGGAGCGAGGCGGGACAATAGCGGTATGAGTGCGCCAGAGAAGCTCCCGAACGCAGGCAAGAAGGCCAAGGACCTCAACGAGGTCATCCGCTACACCCTGTGGTCCGTCTTCAAGCTGAAGGACGTCCTTCCCGACGACCGCGCCGGTTACGCCGACGAGGTCCAGGAGCTGTTCGACCAGCTCGCGGCCAAGGACGTCATCGTCCGCGGCACCTATGACGTGTCCGGTCTGCGGGCCGACGCCGATCTGATGATCTGGTGGCACGCAGAGACCTCCGACGCTCTTCAGGAGGCGTACAACCTCTTCCGGCGCACCCGGCTGGGCCGTGCCCTGGAGCCGGTCTGGTCGAACATGGCGCTGCACCGCCCCGCCGAGTTCAACAAGTCGCACATCCCGGCCTTCCTGGCCGACGAGACGCCGCGCGACTACGTCAGCGTGTACCCCTTCGTGCGCAGCTACGACTGGTACCTGCTGCCGGACGAGGACCGTCGCCGCATGCTCGCGGACCACGGCAAGATGGCCCGGGGCTTCCCGGACGTCCGCGCCAACACCGTCCCGGCGTTCTCGCTCGGCGACTACGAGTGGATGCTGGCGTTCGAGGCCGACGAGCTGTACCGCATCGTCGACCTCATGCGTCATCTGCGGGCCTCCGAGGCGCGGATGCACGTCCGCGAGGAGGTGCCGTTCTACACGGGGCGCAGGAAGTCCCTCGCAGACTTGGTGTCCGGTCTCGCATAGCCAGCGTTTCCGGTCATCCCGACCCGGAAGATCAGTTGGCGGGCAACGGCGTGTGTGACGCCGCCCGTCGTTCCAGCGACACCGGGTCCTGGCGCCGGGTGCACATCGGCCGGCCGTCGGCGAACTGCCGCGGACCGCGGGGGAGTCAGCCATTCCTCCCCGCGGACCGCCGTCCTCGCCGCGTCCGGCCGATGTGTCCCGGGCCGTACAACGGAATATGACGTCACCAGGGCCGCTCCCGGCAACGGGGCGGCCCTGGTGGTGCGTGGGGCCCCGGACCGGCGGGTCAGTCCGTGGTCCGCGCGCCGTTCAGCAGGGCCGCCCGCAGGCCCGGGTCCTCCAGGGCGCCCACGCCCCGTACGGCCACGGCCGCCAGCACATCGCGGTCCGGGCCGTGCACCGGGGCGGGCAGTGAGTCCAGCCAGCGCTGTCCGGACGGGGAGGCCCACGGGCTGTAGGGGTGGTTCTCCGCCCGTGCGATGGCCAGACAGCCCAGGGTCAGGACGAGCGGCAGCCCGAACCAGGCGGCCACCGGACCTGCGGAGCCGTCCCCCTGACCGGGCATCAGCATCGCGATGACGGCCAGGGCCACCACCAGCACGGCCGCACCCCGCACGCCGCGTACCGCCGACTCCAGGCCCGTGCGGGTCCCGTGCGGTACGGCGAGCCCCGCCGTGACGAGATGGTCGGCGAGGGAGCGTACTGCCTCGGTGGCCGCCGCGGCGGCCCGTACCGGTGCTATCCGGGACTGCCCGTCCGGGCCGATCGCGCGGATCACCGTGCGCTCGACCTCGTCCCGCCCCTCCGGATCGACGACCGTCGCCCAGCCCGTGTGGGCCAGCAGCAGCCGACGCCGCAGATGCATGGAGACCAGGGCGAGGTCGGCCACCCGCTGAGGGCCGCCGGCCAGGAACGCCGTCTCGTACAGGTTGAGTTCAGGGGAGACGGCCGCACGCCCGGCGACCGGCGGCCGCTGGGCCGCACCTGCGGTGAGGAGGCACAGCCGGATGCAGGAGACGGCGGCCGCGCCCCACGCGACCAGAAGAAGCATGACCCAGAGCATGACCGAGTTCTATGCGAAATCGGCAAGGGGGCGCCATAACCTGTTCACGATATGGACCAATCTCGGTCACGAATGGTCATCGGTGGCTGAATTCGTACGCTGCGGGTTCGCGCTTCTCAGGAGCTGCTGCCGCAACTGGACCCGCCCCCGCAACTGGACCCGCCGCTGCTCGACCCGCCTCCGCAGCTCGACCCGCCGCTGCTGCCACAGCTGGACCCGCTGCCGCCGCCGCAGCCGGACCCCGAGCCCGAGTCGCCGCCTCCCCCGCTGGAACTGCCGCAGCTCCCCCCACCGGGACTCGCCGCGGCGCACCACACGACCGGGACGAGCGCGGCGCTCGCGGAGGTCGAGGAGTCCGGTGAGGTGCGCAGGAGGGTGTGTTGCCTGGCCGCCGCCACCAACTGCCCCCGGAGCGCGGGATCGGGGAGCGCGCGCAGTCCCTGGGTGGCCACCTGGTGGGCGGGATCCCCCACCAGGGCGTGCGCGGCGCGGAACGCGTCGAGGGCGCGCCGCCCCGCCCGGGTGATCCGCCGCTTGGCCGAGGACGCGGTGGCGAAACCGATGACGATGCCGGCCACGAGCGCGGGAAGAACCTTGACGACGAACGGGAACGGTACGTCCGCGTAGTCGTCGTAGGCGACCGACTGCAGGACGGTGACGGCCAGGGCCAGGGGCAACGCCACGACGCAGAGCACTCCCTGGGTCGTCGCCCAACGGCGTCGGCTCCGGTTCCCTTCGGGTGCCACCAGCAGCCCGCGGGCCGCGAGCCCGTCGCCGATCTCCTGCACCGCCTGGTGCCGCATGAGTGTCCCGCGCAGTGTGTGAAGGGCCCCGCTCGGGGCGGCGGCCAGCTCCTGGAAGACGGCACGCTCCACCGGGTCACGGGCTTCTTCCCGGTGGACCGCGACGATCCCCGGTCCGCCGACGGCCAGCCGGCCGTCCAGGTGCAGGGCGGTGAGCGTGGTGTCGACGACCCTGGCGGGGCCGCCGGAGAGGAAGGCGGCCTCGGCGCGGTCGTGCACCCGGTCACCGGGCCCGGGGCTCCGGCCGGACCTGCGGGCGGCGATGATCAGGAGCGTCGAGGAGACCGCCACGGCGAGGGTCAGAAGGACGGCAAGGGCGTTCACGGGGTCACCTTCCCAGAAGGGCGGTACGGGCGGCGTGGATCAGGCGGGCGGCCCCGCGGCGGGGTGGGCGCGGTGCGGCCCGGTCCTGCCACCAGCGGGTCAGCCGTCGTCGCGCCGCCTCGTCGGCGGGGTGGCCGGCGATGAGCAGGTGCTCGGCGAAGTCGAGGGCGTCACGGCGGTATCCGGCGGACATCGGCCGGTTCCTGGCATACGCGAGGAACGCGCCGCGGTAGCCGTCGCCGAGGATGCCGGGCAGATCGGGCGCGACCTTGGCGACGACATCGGCACGCTTCGCGGCCAGGGCGCGGCTCTGCACCGCGAGGCGCCGGTGGTCGAAGCCGTCCGGCGCGGGCGCACCGGCCACGAGCGAGGAGAGCAGGGCGGTCTGGGCCGCGGTGGTCCGGTCGCGGGCGCCGGAGGCGCGGGTGACGGGTTCCGCGGGGCCGGCCGGCCGCGGGGCGGGGGCCCGTGGAGCGGTGGCCGCCGCGGCCAGCGTGCCGCGGATCGCGGTCAGTTCACCGGCCAGCTCCTCGGCCGGCGGGAAGTCGTCGTCGCGCTCCAGCAGGACCCCGGGCGGATCCACCCGGGAGCGGAGCTCGCTCAGCACGTCCAGGACGGGGCGTGTCACGGGGTGGGCGTGCGTGTCGTGCCAGACGCCGTCCTTCTCGACGCCGCCCGCCACGTGGACGTACGCGATGGCCTCCACCGGGAGTTCGTCGAGGGCGGTCGCGGGGTCCTCGCCGCGGTTGACGTGGTTGGTGTGCAGATTGGCGACATCGATCAGCAGCCGTACGCCCGTGCGCTCGACCAGCTCCGCGAGGAACTGCCCCTCGGTCAGCTCCTCGTCGGGCCAGGAGATCAGCGCGGCGATGTTCTCCAGGGCCAGCGGGACGGGCAGCGAGTCCTGGGCGATCCGCACGTTCTCGCACAGCACGTCCAGTGCGTCCCAGGTACGGGGCACCGGCAGCAGATGGCCCGCTTCCAGCACCGGCGAGGCGGCGGGCCGGCCTCCGGCGCGTACGAACGCGATGTGCTCCGTGACCAGAGGCGTGCCCAGCAGCTCGGCCCGCGCGGCCAGGCCGGCGAGACGGTCGGGATCCGGGCGGTCGGCCCCGCCCAGACCGAGCGACACCCCGTGCGGGACGACCGTGACGCCGCGCTCGCGGAGACGCACGAGGGACTCGGGGAGATGGTCCGCACAGAGGTTCTCCGCGACGGCCTCGACCCACTCGATCCCCGGCAGTGCCTCGATGGCTTCAGCGATCTCCGGCCGCCATCCGATGCCGATCCCCAGCTTCATGGTGTCCCCTCCCCGTTCCGTGCAGGGGTCATGGCCCCGCCGGGCCCCGGTGAACCCGGAAGTGGGGACGTTCAGAGCCCGATTTGAGGTTCCCCGGCGCGTGCGGGACCTTCTGTGATCTGACCGTGATGTCTCCCCGCCGCACACCCGGGCTCCCTCATCCTCCGGGTCCCCGCCGCACGTTCAGGGATACGATTCGCGAACATGGCAAAGAGCACGCACACCGTGTCCGGAGACTTCGATCTGACCATGGACGAGCTGCGCGTCGTGGCGCTTTACGTGGTGCGGCACGCGGAGGACGTCCTGTCTGTTTTTGAGCAGGCTGTCCCCGATGATCCACGTCCCCGGGCGGCGATCGACGCGGCCTGGGAGTTCGTCAACGGCGCCGCCAGGACGAGGCTGCAGCGCGTCACCTCCCTCGACGCCCACCGGGCTGCCCGGTCCGCGCCCTCCGAAGCCGCGCGGCTGGCCGCGCGCTCCGCCGGTGACGCCGCGTCGGCCGCCTATCTGCATCCCCTCGCCCAGGCCGGCCAGGTCGGTCACATCCTGCGCGCCTCCGCGAGCGCCGCACACATCGGAGAGCTGACGGCGGGCGGCGACCCCGCGAGGGCGGATGCCCTGCTGGAACGGTCACGGCAGCGCGCGACAGCGGTACTCGTCGACGTGCTCTGCCGCTACCCGCTCCCGCCGAGCGGCAGCAGTCGTGTCGCCCGGTTGATGAGCACTCTGGACCATGCCCTGCGTCAGACGGCCGAGCGGCCGCCGGGGCACAGCGCGGATGGCGCCGCCCATGAGCGCGGAAAGGAACGCACGTCGTGATCCTCCCGAAGGTCCGAGACCCACGCTTCGTGACGATCCGCCGGGGCGGGACGCTCACCGACGCGGACCACCGTCTCCTCGCCCTGTGGGCCGCCGCCTGCGCGGAGCACGTCCTCCCTCTCTTCGAGTCGGCCCGGCCCGAGGACCCGCGACCGCGTCAGGCGATCGAGCACGCCCGTGCCTGGGAGCGTGGCGAGGTCGGAATGATGCAGGCCCGCGCGGCCGGTGGCCACGCGATGGGAGCGGCCAGGGACCTGCGTGGGGCGGCACGGCACGCCGCGTACGCCGCAGGACAGGCCGGAGCCGTCGCCCACGTCGCCGCGCACGAGCTCGGCGCGGCCGCCTACGCGATCAAGGCCGCACGTGCGGCGGCGCCGGAAGGCGACAGCGAGGCGGCGGGACGACTGGAGTGCCAGTGGCAGCGCGATCAGCTCCCGGCGGCCGTCCGGGAGCTCGTCCTCGACGACCAGCGGCTGCGCAACGACATCTGCTGGTCGGTGTTCGACTGCTGAAGCCGAACGCGCACGGCCCCTCAGCGGCGCAGCGCCGGATGGTCGGCGACGACCGTGCAGGACCCCGGGGCGACCTCGGTGAATCCGGCGTCCCGCACCACCGGCAGCCCGCTCACGGTGAGTTCGCGCCAGCGGGCGGCGTCCGGGGTGGCGACGGAGAGCGGGAAGCCGGCCTCGCGCCACGCCTTGCGCTCGGTGTCCGACAGCTCCCACCAGGCGAGCTGTGCGCCGTGCCCGGCCTGCGCCATCGCCTTGCCCGCCGACATGCCGACGTCCGGATTCATCCACAGGACCGGGCCGGCCGGATCGGGCGCGGGAGGGGCCTCGGGGTCGTCCAACTCGGTGCCCGACACCTGGAGCTTGGCCAGCTCCTTGGGCCAGCCGTCCAGGGGAACCGGCGGGAACACCCGGACCTCGGCGTGCTCGCCGGTGACGGTGATCCCGGGCAGCGTGCACGCCTTGCGCCACTCCGCGCCGCGCGCCCGCCGCACCACCTTGCGGATCCGGGCGTCCTGCCAGTCGTGCATGGCCCGCGCCCACTCGCCCTCGGCCCCGCCCTCGTCCTCGCCCAGCGAGCGGGGATCCGAGAGGATCGTGAGCACCGCGCGGGCGGCGGTCACCAGGGCGTCGTTGCGCGCCGGAGGATCGGTCTTCTCCAGGTGCACCACCAGCGGCAGAACGAACTGGGGTGCTTCGTCGCGGGCCGTCGGCTCGGAACGGAACGGGCTGTCGGCGGGGGCCTCCGGCGCTGCGGGAAGGGGCTCAGGAATGCTGTCGCTGCTCACCCGTCCAGTCTGCCAGGCCCCTGTGACAACGAATCCTTGGCGGAACTGACCGCTCCGGGTGAGGATGCACCGCATGAAGAGCGACCTCTTTTCCAGTGAGCACATGGCGCAGCCGGCCACCGCCCCCGGCATGACGCTGCAGAACGCCAAATCCATCAAGTACGCCGTCAACGGTGAGATGCACGCGCGTCAGGGATCGATGATCGCCTTCCGCGGCAATCTCCAGTTCGAACGCAAGGGCCAGGGCATCGGCGGCATGCTCAAGCGCGCCGTGACAGGCGAGGGGCTCGCCCTGATGGCGGTCACCGGCCAGGGCGAGGCGTGGTTCGCCCACGAAGCGGCCAACTGCTTCATCGTGGAGATGGAGCAGGGCGACGTCCTGACCATCAACGGCCGCAACGTCCTCTGTTTCGACGCCAGCCTGTCCTACGAGATCAAGACCGTGAAGGGCGCCGGGATGACCGGCGGCGGCCTCTTCAACAGCGTCTTCAGCGGTTACGGCAAACTCGGCCTGATCTGCGAGGGACAGCCCATCGTGATCCCCGTCACCGGGCAGCAGCCGGTGTACGTCGACACGGACGCCGTCGTCGGCTGGAGCGCCCAGCTGACCACCACGCTGCACCGCTCGCAGAGCTTCGGCTCGATGGTGCGCGGCGGATCCGGCGAGGCCGTCCAGCTGATGCTCCAGGGCGAGGGCTTCGTGCTCGTACGGCCCTCCGAACTCAAGCCGGAGAAGTCGTCGTCCAGTTGATCCTGCGAGGAGTGGGCCGCCGGTACGGCCTGCGCGGCCCCTGGGTGCTGCGCGGGCTCGACCTGGACCTGCCCACGCACACCCTGATCCGGATCGAGGGCGCCAACGGCGCGGGCAAGTCGACCCTGCTGAGACTGCTCGCCGGTCTCGACGCGCCGACCGAGGGCCGCGTCACGGGCCGGCCGCGCACGGCGTACGTCCCCGAACGCTTCCCCGCGGCGCTGCCGTTCACCGCTGCCGGCTACCTCGGACACTTGGGCCGCGTCCACGGGCTCCCTACCGCCGTGGCCGCCGCACGGGCCGAGGAGTGGCTGGAGCGCTTCGGGGCCGCGGATTACGCCCGCACTCCGCTCGCGGAACTCTCCAAGGGCACCAGCCAGAAGATCGCCGTCGCCCAGGCGCTCCTCGCCGAGCCGGACCTCCTCGTCCTGGACGAGGCCTGGACCGGCCTGGACACCGCGGCCCGCGACGTACTGGACCGGGCCGTCGCCGAGCGGGTGGCAGGCGGTGCCACGGTGGTGTTCGTCGACCATGACCCGAGGCGGCTCGAGGGACGGGCCGACGCCGGCTACCGGCTGGAAGGGCGAACACTCACCGCGGTGGCCGTCACACCCGGCGATCCCGGCCCGGCCGTCCGGATCGAAGCGACGGGTCCCGCCTCCGCCGAACTCCCGCAGGGGCTCCCGGGCGCCCCGGTGGTGGAGCGGGACACCGGGGAACCTGCCGCGATCCGGCTCACGACCACCGCGGCGCACTCGGATTCCCTGTTGCGCGCCCTGATCACGGCCCACCCGCCGTGGCACATCACCGGACTCGCCCAGGTCCGGGAGCCCGCCCACGTGCCCACCGCCCCCGCACCGGACAGGGCGGCCCGACCCGCCCGCCCGGCCCGCGTGCCGGTACGCGGCACGATCGCCCTGACGCGCTATCAGGGCGCGCTGCTGGCACGCTCACAGAGCTGGCTCGCGCCCGTGCTCCTGTACGCGGCCGTCCTCGCCGTCGGCGTAGGGGCGGGGCAGCCCCTGCTGGACGCGCTCGGGTACACCGCCGCGACACTACTTCCCGTGGCGGCCTGGCTCGTGCGGCTCTGCGTCACCCAGGAGCCGCCCGCAGCCAGGGCCGTTCTCGCCGCCGCCGTCGGACCGTCGAGAGCCCACCGCGCGGCGTTGCTCGCCGGCCTGGGGAGCGCGCTCGCCCTGGGCGGGACGGCGGTGGGCACCGTGCTGCTGATCAGCGAACCGGCCGACGCCGGCCACACCGTCGCCGTGCCGCTCCCGGCCGCCTCACTCGCCGGGCTGCTCGGGGCCTCGTGCTGCGCCCTGCTGGGGGCGGCGGTCGGGGCACTCTGCGCCCGGCCGGTCCTGCACCGCCGCGGCTGGTCGCTCGTCGCGACCGTGCTCGGGGCGCTGCTCGTACTCGTGACCGACGGCTCACCGGCGAAGGCCGCGGTGACGGGCCTGGTCACCGGTTCGCTGACCGGCGAGGTGCGGGTGCCGGTCGTGCCACTGGCGGGGGCGGTCGTGGTTGCCGTCGCGGTGGCCGCTCTCACCTCCCGGCTCGCCGCTCTGCGGGAGTGAGTACGCTCGTACGTATGGACGACGCGTACTGCGAGACGCCCGCGCCGGCCCCGGCACCCGTGGACGCGGGGCCGCCGTACGCCGAGTGCGTGCTGTGCCGGAAGCCGACCGAATATCCGGAGTCGGCGAAGGGTGCCACGCTCTGCCCGGTCTGTGCCTGGCAGGAGGCCGGCCGTACCGCCTGCTCCGGTTGACGCGGGGTGGGCTCAGCCGCGCATCAGTTCCGAGACCTTGACGAAGCGGTAGCCGCGCTCGCGCAGCTCCGGGACGATCCGGCTGACCGCTTCGTCGGTGACGGGCGCCGCGCTGCGGGTGCAGTGCATGACCACCAGCGAGCCGGGCTTCACGCCCGCCAGCACCTGCTCGGCCACCGCGTCCGCGTCCGTGGCGAAGGCGTCACCGCTGACCACGTCCCACTGGACCGCGGTCACCCCGGTCGGGGCCAGGGCCTTCAGCGACGTGTCGTCGTAGCAGCCGCCGGGGAAGCGGAAGTAGGGCACGACGTTGCGTGCACCCGTCCGCCGGATCGCGCCGAAGGCCCGTTCCACGTCACGCCGCATGTCCTTCGCCCCGACGGTCGGCAGCCCGTAACAGGGGGAGGAGAAGGCGTAGTGGCTGAACGAGTGGTTGGCGATCTCGAACAGGGGGTCGGTGCCGATCGAGCGGGCCTGGGCCGGATACTCCTGTGCCCATCTGCCGGTCATGAAGACCGTCGAAGGGACCTTCAGCCGGCGTAGTGACGCGATCAGCCCGGGGTTGTCGAAGCGTTCGCCGGCGGCGGCGCGCGGTCCCTGATCCGCCGTCATGTCGGCGTCAAAGGTGAGCGCCACGACCTTGTCAGGCCCGCCCGCCGCGTTCCGGGGAGCGCTGCCCGGGCCTTCCGCGCGTCGTTCGAAGACCGGAGTGAGGCCGCCGGGGCCTGGGGCCAGGACGGGCGGATCGCTCTCCGGGACTCCCTGGGGAGTCCGCGACGGGGATGGTGTCGCGGACTCCGGAGAGGCCGTCGGAAGTGCCGCGGTCCTCGCGTGGGTGGCCCCGGAGCTTCCGCAACCGGCGAGCACCCCGCTCACCAAAGCCAGCACGATCGTCGTACGAGCAGATTTGATCACTGAGGGACATTAGCTGACGTTTTGTCAGATTATGCTCGCGGCGCTCCGGTCGTCCGGCCCCCGGACCACCGGAACACCCGCATGCTCGCCTCGGTCAGCGCCAGGGGCCCGTCACCGCGAACGTCGTCCCCGGGGTGTAGCAGTTGACGAACATCGTCCCTCCGTCCGGCGAGAACGTGACACCGGCGAACTCACCCCACTCCGGTTCCCCGGCCGTCCCGATGTTCTGCCGTCCCCGCGCCATCGCGTAGACCTCGCCGCGCCGCGTCACCCCGAGCACGTGCTGAGCGCCGCCCCCGTCCTCGCAGACCATCAGCCCCCCTCCGGAGGCGAGGCAGATGTTGTCCGGTGATTCGCCCGGCAGCCGGATGTCGGAGTCCGGGCCGAAGACGACCACCAGGGTGAGCCGGCGCCGCTCCGGTTCGTAACGCCACACCTGGCCGTAGTGGTCGGCGGCGGACCCTTCCGCGCTGTGCGCGAAGCTGGAGACGAAGTACACCGACGAGCCGCCCCAGTAGCAGCCCTCCAGCTTCTGAGCGTGTGTGATGCCCTTGGGTCCGAAGTCCTGCAGCCGGATCGGCGTCTCCGCCGCCAGTGGGTCCGGGACGGGGACCCACTCGATCCGGTCGAAGCTCGCACCCGTCTCCTGGATCACCGAGAGGTCGGGTACGCCGGGTACCCGCATGGCCTCGAGCGCGCCACCGGCCCGTAGGGAGCCCGTGCCGCCGAGCGGTTTCTCCGGGAGGAAGCGGTAGAAGAGACCGAACGGCTTGTCGAACGCGTCCTCGGTCTCGTACACGATGCCGTTCCGGGGGTCGACCGCGACGGCCTCGTGCTGGAAGCGGCCCATCGCGGTCAGCGGCACGGCCCCGGTGCGGCGCGGATCGGCGCCGTCCACCTCGAAGATGAAGCCGTGGTCCTTCGTGTAGCCGTTGGTGCCGGCCTTGTCCTCGGTCTCCTCGCAGGTCAGCCAGGTGTTCCAAGGGGTGGGCCCACCCGCGCAGTTGACGGCCGTACCGGCGACGGCGACGCGCTCACCGATGACCTCGCCCCGGCTGTCGAGCTCCAGGACCGTACAACCGCCCTTGCCCATGGGGTCGTACGTGAGGCCCTCGACCGTCGGGACGCCGATTTTGCCCGTGACCCGGTTCTCGTGGTTGCGCACCAGGTGGACCCGGCCGCGGCGGCCGGCGAAGGCGGCCATGCCGTCGTGGTTGCTGGGGACCCGGCCCTCGCCGGAGCGCAGCGGGTCACCCTCCCGGGAGAGCACCCGGTAGCGGAAACCCTTCGGCAGATCGAGCAGGCCGTCCGGATCCGGTACGAGGGGACCGTAGCCGCTGTGGCCCCGGGCCTCGGCGGTGCCGGAGAAGAGTTCCGTGAAGGCACCGGCGAAGGTGACCGACGCGGCCGTGGCGGCGCTGCCGGTCAGGATCCGTCGTCGTGTCGTGAGGTGTCGAGATGTGGATGACATGGGGCAACTCCCTGTTGGCGGACAGGTGAAGTGACCCGCATGTGTGTACCACGCGTCGCGACGCGCGGGAACCGTGCGGGCCACGGTGCCCCGTGTGTCCCCGGGGCGGACGAGGCCCCGGGGACGGCTGGGATCAGGCCAGCGACGCGGTGAGCGTGATGGTGGTGCCGGTGAGCGCCTGGCTGACCGGGCAGTTCGCCTTGGCGTCCTCGGCGGCCTTCACGAAGCCCGCCTCGTCCAGGCCGGGGACCACGCCCTGCACGGTGATGTGGATGCCGGTGATGCCGGTGCCGGGCTGGAGCGTGACGTCGGCCTGGGTGGTCAGCTGGGTGGGCGGGGTGCCCGCCGTGGCCAGGCCGTTGGAGAGAGCCATCGAGAAGCAGCTCGAGTGCGCGGCCGCGATGAGCTCCTCCGGGCTGGTCTTGCCGTTCGCCTTCTCCGCGCGGGACGGCCAGGAGACCGGGAACTCCCCGATCCCGGAGGAGTCGAAGGTGACGACACCCTTGCCCTCGAGCAGGTTGCCTTCCCAGACCGTGTGCGCCTGACGCGTGGTAGCCATGGTGGATCCCTTCAAACGATGTGCGCGGTCAGCGGACGTACGTGGCACCCGGAGGCGCACCCGTGCGTCCTTCAGCTCCCGAACCTACTGCGCCACCAGTCCCTTCGCGTCACGCGCCAGTGCAGTCAGCCGCGAGATGGCCCGGAAATACTTCTTCCGGTACCCGCCGTTCAGCATCTCGTCACTGAACAGCCGGTCGAAGGGGAGACCGGAGGCGAGCACCGGGATCTCGCGGTCGTACAGCCGGTCCGCGAGCACCACCAGGCGCAGCGCCGTCGACTGGTCGGGCACCGGCTGGACATCGGTGAGGCACACCGCGGCGATCCCCTCCGTCAGCGCGCCGTAACGGCTCGGGTGCACCCGGGCGAGGTGGTCGAGCAGGGCCGGGAAGTCGTCGAGGGAGGCACCCGCGGTCGCGTACGCGGCCCGGGTGACCTGGTCCTCGGAGTACGGCGGCGGCGCCTCGGGCAGGCCCCGGTGGCGGTAGTCCTCACCGTCGATCCGCAGCGGGCGGAAGTGGGAGGACAGCCCCTGGATCTCCCGGAGGAAGTCGGCTGCCGCGAAGCGGCCCTCACCGAGCTTGCCGGGCAGTGTGTTCGAGGTCGCGGCCAGCGCGACTCCGGCTTCGACCAGCCTGCTGAGCAGGGACGACACCAGGACGGTGTCACCCGGGTCGTCCAATTCGAATTCGTCGATACAGAGCAGCCGGTGTCCGCTCAGCGTCTGCACGGTCTGCTGGAAGCCGAGCGCGCCGACCAGGTTCGTCAGCTCGACGAAGGTGCCGAAGGCCTTCAGGGAAGGCGCGGCCGGCGTGGCGTGCCAGAGCGAGGCCAGCAGATGCGTCTTGCCCACGCCGTACCCGCCGTCGAGATAGACGCCGCGCGGCCCGGTGGGCGTCGCCGCCTGTTTCCTCCCGAACCACTTGCGCTTCCCCGAGCCCGTGGCATGCGCCCCGCCGAGCCCGGCGGCGAACGAGCCGAGGACCTCGACCGCCTCGGTCTGGCTCGGCTGGTTCGGGTCGGGAACGTACGTATCGAAGCGCACCGAGTCGAAGCGCGGCGGCGGCACCATCTCCGCGACCAGTCGGTCGGCGGGGACGCGTGGCTCGAGGGCGCACAGGGACTGCGGGGCCGCTTCTGCTATGGGGCTCTGCCCCTGCACGGCTGTGGAGGACGACACAACTCTCCACCTTAAGGGCCGTGCCAGACTGCTGGGCATGCGACGCCTGCTCCCTGTGACGGACCTGACAACCTCGGCCCACGCCGCTGCCGCCGCCGATCGCGAGTGGACGCTCGACGAGCTGGCCGACGCCTACGCCTATCCCGGGGGCGGGCGCCCCTGGCTCCGCGCCAACATGGTCTCCACCCTGGACGGCGCCGCCCAGCACGACGGCCGTTCCCAGGGCATCTCGTCCCCCGCCGACATGCGGATCTTCGGCACCCAGCGGGGCCTGGCCGACGCGATCGTCGTCGGCGCCGAGACGGTACGCCTGGAGGGTTACCGGCCCGCGCGTGCCCGCGACGCCTTCGCCGCCCGGCGTGAGGCGGCCGGGCAGGGGCCCGCCCCGGCCATCGCGGTCGTCAGCGCCGGTCTGGACCTGGACTTCTCCCTCCCGCTCTTCGCCTCACCCCTGGTCCCGACCCTCGTGGTCACCGGAACGGCCGCGCCCTCGGACCGGGTCCACGCGGCCCGGGAGGCGGGGGCCGAGGTGCTGTTCGCGGGGGACGGCGCCACCGTCGACCCGGCCCGCGCGGTGGCGGAACTGGCAGCCCGGGGGCTCACCCGGCTCCTCACCGAGGGCGGGCCGCGGCTGCTCGGCCAGTTCGTGGCGGCCGGGGTGCTGGACGAGCTCTGTCTGACGCTGTCCCCGCTGCTCGTTGCGGGAGACGCCCAGCGCATCGCGGGCGGCCCCGTCCTCCCTGTGCCGGAACGTTTCTCCCTCGTCTCGCTCCTGGAGGAGGGGGGATTCCTCTTCACTCGGTACGGGAAGATCTGACATATAGCGGAATTACCCGTTCCGGTTGGCTCCGGGTGTGCACACTTGGTCCTGCAACCCCGTGCAGTTGCGGGGAAGGATGGTTTCAGCAACAGCGGTCGTCCCTGCGGCCGACGAGATGAAGCGGAAGGGCGCCTGTCGTGTTCACAAGCGTTTTGATGATCGAGAAGCCCCTCACTCCCGAGGACGTGGAATTCGTCACGACCCTCCACGGCGAGGAGCGGATCTCGTTCGTCGTACTGATGCAGCCCCGTGGTGACCAGGCCGATGTGCTGCTGCGCGCGATCGACGACGTGGCGATCGGCGAGCTCCGTGACGCCGTCCGCGAGGGGGACCAGCCGGAGGGCAGGGAAGCCAGGGAGCCCGCCGAGATGGCGCTGGAGTACTCCCTCCGGGAGCTGCGGGAGGCGGGCTCGGAGGCTGTCGGACAGGTGGTCGAGGACCATCCCCTGGACCGGCTGAAGACCGTGGTCGACGAGTCCGGGGCCGACGAGGTCATCGTGCTGACGGCGCCGCACTACGTCGAGGAGTTCTTCCACCGTGACTGGGCGTCCCGGGCCCGTCACAAGGTCGGCGTCCCGGTGCTCAAGCTCTTCGCGCACAGCGAATAGGCTGGGGGCCGCACCACCCAGACACACGTCGCACCTCGGGAGAGACACGTATGGCACCCGGTATTCCTGCCGCCCTGGAACGGCCGCACTTCATCGGCATCGGCGGCGCCGGAATGTCGGGCATCGCGAAGATCCTCGCCCAGCGCGGCGCGAAGGTGGCGGGCAGCGACGCCCGGGAGTCCGCCACCGCCGACGCCCTGCGCGCCCTGGGAGCGACGGTCCACATCGGGCACGCCGCGGAGCACCTGGCCGACGACGCGACCTCGGTGGTCGTCTCCAGCGCCATCCGCGCCGACAACCCCGAGCTGGTCCGCGCCGCCGAGCTGGACATCCCCGTCGTCCACCGGTCCGACGCGCTCGCCTCCCTGATGGAGGGCCTGCGGGCCATCGCGGTCGCCGGGACCCACGGCAAGACGACCACCACGTCGATGCTCGCCGTCGCCCTGTCCGAGCTTGCCCTCGACCCCTCGTACGCCATCGGCGGCGACCTCGAGGGCCCGGGCACCAACGCCACGCACGGCCAGGGCGACATCTTCGTCGCCGAGGCGGACGAGAGCGACCGGAGCTTCCAGAAGTACGCCCCCGAGGTCGCGATCGTCCTCAACGTAGAGCTGGACCACCACGCGAACTACGCCTCGATGGACGAGATCTACGAGTCCTTCGAGACCTTCGTCGGCAAGGTCGTCCCCGGCGGCACCCTGGTCATCGCCGCCGACCAGCCCGGCGCCGTCGAGCTCACCCGGAGGGTGCGCGAGCTCTCCTCCCTCACCGTCGTCACCTACGGCGAGTCCGAGGGCGCCGACGTACGCGTGCACAAGGTCACCCCGCGGGGTCTGACCAGCGAGGTCACGGTCGTCCTCAACGGCAAGTACCTCACCTTCACGGTCTCCGTGCCCGGCCGCCACTACGCGCACAACGCGGTGGCCGCGCTGGCCGCCGGTGTCGCCCTCGGCCTCCCCGCGCACAATCTGGCCTCCGCCATCGGCTCGTACACCGGGGTCAAGCGCCGCCTCCAGCTCAAGGGCGAGGCGGCCGGCGTCCAGGTCATCGACTCGTACGCGCACCACCCCACCGAGATGACCGCCGACCTGGAGGCCATGCGCGGGGCGGCGACCGACGCCCGCCTCCTGGTGGTCTTCCAGCCCCATCTCTTCTCCCGCACCCAGGAACTCGGCACGGAGATGGGCCAGGCACTCGCCCTCGCCGACGCCTCGCTGGTCCTGGACATCTACCCGGCCCGGGAGGACCCGGTCCCGGGCGTCACGAGCGCACTGATCATCGACGCGGCGAGGGCCGCGGGCGCCGATGTGACGGCCGTCCCGGACAAGGCGGCGGTTCCCGCAGCCGTCGCGGGAATGGCGAAGCCCGGCGATCTGGTTCTCACCATGGGAGCGGGCGATGTCACCGACCTCGGCCCGCAGATCCTGGACCACCTGTCGAGCTGAGGAGCCACCGTGTCGTACGACGTCGAGAAGCCGGACGAGCAATGGCGGGCGGAGCTGTCGCCCGCCGAGTACGCGGTGCTGCGCAAGGCCGGCACCGAGCCCGCATTCGTGGGTGAGTACACCGACACCAAGACGGCGGGCGTCTACTCCTGCCGTGCCTGCGGTGCGGAGTTGTTCCGCTCCGACACCAAATTCGAGTCGCACTGCGGCTGGCCGTCCTTCTACGACCCGAAGGACACCGACGCGGTCGAACTGCTCCAGGACAACACCCTGGGCATGACCCGCACCGAGGTGCGCTGCGCACGCTGCGGTTCGCACCTGGGGCACGTCTTCGAGGGCGAGGGCTACCAGACGCCCACGGACCAGCGGTACTGCATCAACTCCATCTCGCTGACGCTGTCGCCCGACGAGAGCTGACCGCTGGGGGACCGGCGTGCACCGGTGCCGGAGCGCACGGAACGACGGAACGGCCCGCCAGGAGCACATGCCTCCTGGCGGGCCGTTCCGTCTTCCGGGGCGTGATCAGGTCTTCACGAGCTCGGCGTCCGGCTGCGGCACCGGGATGTGGCTGTTCAGCCGCTCGCCCTCGATGTCGAGGTCGGGCAGCGCCCGGTCGATCGGGCGCGGCAGGTACCAGGCCGCGCGTCCCAGCAGGTGCATGACCGCCGGCACGAGGGCCATCCGTACGACGAAGGCGTCGATGAGCACGCCGATCGCCAGGGCGAACCCGATGGACTTGATGATCGGGTCGGGCATGAGCACGAAGCCGCCGAAGACGGCCGTCATGATCACCGCCGCGGCCGTGACCACGCGTGCGTTGTGGCCGACGCCGCTGATGACGGCTTCGCGGGCGTCGGTGCCGTGCACGAAGTCCTCCCGCATGCGCGAGACGAGGAAGACCTCGTAGTCCATGGCCAGCCCGAAGAGGATGCCGATCAGGAGGATGGGCAGGAAGCTGACCAGAGGGCCGGGTGTGTCGAGGCCGACCAGGTCCGCCAGATGGCCTTCCTGGAAGATCAAGACGGTGATGCCGAAGGTGGCACCGATGGTCAGCAGGAAGCCGAGTGCCGCCTTGAGCGGAACCAGGATCGACCGGAAGACGAGCATCAGCAGCAGGAAGGACAGCCCGACCACCAGCAGGAGATAGACCGGCAGCGCGTCGGCGAGCTTCTCGGAGACGTCGATACCGACCGCGGTGGCACCGGTCAGCGCGATGCCGGCGCCCTTCACGTCCTCCACCCGGTCGCGGATCGCGTGGACGGTGTCCTCGGTCGCGGCGTCGGTGGGACCCGTCTCGGGGATCACCGCCAGCAGGGCGGTGGTGCCCTTCTCGTTCAGCTGCGGGGGAGCGACGGCCAGTACCCCGTCGGTGTCCATGATGAGAGCGGCGGTCCGCTCGGCCGCCGCGCCGGTCGCCTGCGGGGTGTCTCCGGAGACCACGGCGACCAGCCGGCCGTTGAAGCCCTCGCCGAAGCCTTCGGTGGTCAGGTCGTAGGCCTCACGGTTGGGTGACCCGACCGCCTCGGTGCCCGCGTCGGGCAGCGACAGCCGCATGTCCTGCACGGGCAGGGCGAGCGCGCCGAGGCCGATCACACCGACGAGCAGAACCGGGACGCGCAGCCGTGCCACGATCCGGCCCCAGCGGAAGCCGAAGGCGGTACCGGCCTCGGCGGCGGCGGCCCGGTCCTGCGTCCGGAGCTTGCGGGGCAGGACGCGTACGCCGGCGAAGCCGAGGACCGCGGGCAGCAGGGTGAGGGACACCAGCACCGCGAGGGCGACCGTGGCCGCAGCCGCCAGGCCCATGACGGTCAGGAAGGGCACATCGGCGACGGCGAGCCCCGCCAGCGCGATGACGACGGTCGCGCCCGCGAAGACGACGGCCGAACCGGCGGTCCCGGTCGCCCGGCCGGCCGCTTCCTCCCTCTCCATGCCCTCCGAGAGGTACTGGCGGTAGCGGGAGGTGATGAACAGCGCGTAGTCGATGCCGACGGCCAGACCCAGCATGAGTGCCAGGATCGGCGCGGTGCTGGTCAGCTCCACCGTGCTGCTGAGCGAGAACAGCCCGGCCATGCCGGCGGCCACACCGACCAGGGCGTTGAGCAGGGTCATGCCCGCCGCCACCAGGGAGCCGAAGGTGAGGACCAGCACGAGGGCGGCGACCGCGACACCGATCCCCTCGGTCGAACCGATCTCAGGGACACCCCGCATGATTTCTCCGCCGTGCTCGACGCGGAGGTCCGCGACGTCCGAGCCGGCCTCGGAGTAGGCCTCGCGCTGGGCGTCGGTGATGTCGTCGACGGCCGAGGAGAACTGCACCTGGACGAGGGCGTAACGGCCGTCCTGCGAGACGGCCTTGGACGCGAACGGGTCGACGGCCGCGAGGACGCCGGGGACCTTCGCGGCCTCCGCGGTCACGGGGGCCACAGCCGCGGGCGTGAGCTTGCCGCCCTCGGGCGCGACGACGACGATCGTCCCCGTCGCGCCGCCTGCCTGCGGGAATTCCCGGGAGAGCGAGTCCAGGGCCTTCTGGGACTCGGTGCCAGGTATGGAGAACTTGCTGGTGGTGGGCCCGCTGAAGGCTGCCGCACCACCTCCGAGCAGGGCGAGCAGCAGGAGCCACAGGGCGAGGACACGCCCTCGGCGACGGAAGGAGAGCCGGCCGAGCCGGTACAACAGGATTGCCATGCTAGGAGGCGTCTTTCTCTTGGACCTGGACGACTTCTGTCAGCTGGTGGGATGTCCGAGGGTTCTCCGCGCCCCCCGGACGAGTTCGGCGTGCAGGGTGTCCCGTTCGACGTCGACGTCGGAGGCGACCATGACGGCCACCCCTCCGATCACCATCTGCGCCATGACACGTGCTCGCGGTTGCCGGGACCGGCCTGCCAGCGCGTCGGCGAGCTGGTCGATGGCTTCGGGAATGACGGCGAGTACCGGATGGCCGAGCATGTCGGGCAACGCGGCGAAGATGATCTTTATCTCCTGGTGGAAACGGATCGCCAGGCCGACGAAGCCCGCCACGGCCGGCTCGACGGCTTCATCCCCGTCCAGCTCCGCCAGCTCCGCACCCAGGACGGTCAGTGCCTCGGCCGGCGCGGCCAGCAACTCGGTGAGAATCGCGTCCTTGCCGGCGAAGTGGTACAGCAGGGACGCCTTGGAGCAGTGCGCCTCGACGGCGATGTCATGCAGCGAGGTCCCCTTGAAACCGTGCTCGGCGAACAGCCGAAGAGCGGAGTCGAGGATGTGACGGCGCATCTCGGAAGGCGGACGTGGCATGGGTTCACCGTAGCTGACCGATCGGTCAGAGCTGACCGATCGGTCAGGCATGTCGCGTGACGCCCGCCACTCCGGCCCTGGGCGGCCACGTCGCCGCGGTCCTCCGCCCGTACCCGGGCGGGCTGTTGCTCGCGTTCGGCTCCCTCGCCCGGCTCGCTCGTCCGGTTCCTCGTCCGGCTCCTCGGACACTCGCCGGTCGTCCCAGCGGTCCCGGTATCCGCCCGGATCAGCGTTCCGGGGGCCCTGTCCGCGAAGAGCCGCATCACCGCAGCCGGGCGGGGCGTCATGTGAGCGGGTGACGGCGACGTGGCGCCCGCAGCGCTTGTGCGGATTTCTTACGCCCACTGCGGTCCCGCCGCGACGTCACGAGTGCACCGCACCCCGCCACGTCGGCCGTGGCGCCCGCTCCCGGGGTGATTCGCGCCTCCACCGTTCGGTGGATCCCCGGCCCCTCGCGGGGCAGCCCCTCAGTGACCTGAGTCGGACTCCGTGCCCACCTCGGCGCGCAGCAGCGGGTGGGCCACGCCGGGGAACACCCGGGCCCGTACGATCTCCTCGGCCGCGCCGCCCTGCACCACGGTCTCGGCCACACCCCAGGGGCGCCCCGCCAGGTGAACGGTCAGCGTGTACGAGGCCGGACAGCCCATGCACTCGTACCGGTCCGCCCATGTCTCGACGTCCGTGACGCTGCCCGGGTAGCGCTTCACGTGCCGGTGTCGGGCATGGCAGTGGTCACAGGTCTCGCCGGGCTCGCACGTACCGCCGCACGGGCAGGGCACGTCCAGTGAGTCCGCCGGCTGCCAGCGCTGGACGAGCCGGGCGTCGCGGGTGGCGCCCATGTCCTTCATCGCCTTCAGGTTCCGCGCGGCGACGTTGTACGACTCGCCCGTCGCGGCCATCCGGTCCCGGATCACGTCCTTGCGCCCGCGGTTCGTCGTCATGTCTTTCCTCCTGGGTGTACGCAGCCCGTCAGGAGGCCCACGAAATCGTCCTCCCTACGGTACCTGCCGCTTCGCGTCCGCCGTCCCGGTGTCGGCGTGCGCCCGCGCGAACGCACGGCGGCGCGCCGCCATCGAGCCAATTCGGCTTGTTCTGCTCGTGGGCCCCGGGTTTTCTGTGAAGTACCCGTGAATTGAATCTTCATATACTGATGGGAAAATCCTCTGACCACGTCACATTATTAATTTGGGTTCCGGCCAGCCGCCGGAACCGGATGACCGAATCACTGTCTTGACCGGTTCTCGTGGCGCGATACACACTCGCAACAGGCACTCATGCATCAGGAGCCACGAGCGCACGCGGATGCGGATGGCCCTGCGAGACCGGAAATCGCACGGGGTGAACGACGGGGGAAATACGCGAGGGACCGGTGTGTGCGCAGATCATACGTACACGCGTCCTTCACCTCTCCACTCATCTCTTGGTGCGCAAAAGGGAATGGAGGGGGAATGCCGACGCACATGGGCTATCCCGGTGTGTACATCGAAGAACTTCCCAGCAGCGTCCGCACGATAGCCTCGGTCACCACCTCGGTGACAGCGTTCGTGGGGCACACGCGCCGGGGTCCGCTCAACCAGCCGGTCCGCGTCACCAGCTTCGCTGACTTCGAGCGCCGGTTCGGCGGACTCACCTCACAGAGCGCCCTCAGTTACGCGGTGCACCAGTTCTTCGGCAACGGCGGCACACTCGCCGTGATCGTCCGGGTGGCCAAGGCCGGCACCGGTGAGGACGCCTGCGTCACCCTCACGTCCACGGAGGGGCGCAGCGAATGCCCGGTGCTGGAGGTGCACGCGAAGGAGCCCGGCGTATGGGGCTCGGGCCTGCGGGTGGCCGTCGACCATGACACCCCCACGCCGGACAGGACCTTCAACCTCCAGATCCTCGACGCCCGCGGTGGTGCCCGGGAGTCCTTCGCCGGGCTGTCCATGGACGCCGGCCACGGCCGCTTCGTCGAGACGGTGGTCAACGCCGGCTCATCGCTGGTCCGTGTGAAGGCGCTCGACGAGGACCGCCCGGACCCGTCAGGAACGGTCTCCAAGCCCTTCGCGGCGAATCTGCCCGGCCTCGAGGTCGAGCTGAAGGTCAAGATCGGCGAAGTGGAGCGCGAGTTCACGCTCTTCGAACCCGACCGTGACGGTGAACCGCCGACCACCGTCACCGAGCTCGCCCTCCTGCTGGAGCGTAAGCTGCGCGCGCTGCCCGACGCCCCCGGGAAGCACGCCTACGCCGGGGCCGAGGTCACCGCTTTCGGCCGGCGGCTCCAGGTCGTCGCAGGGTCCGTCGACCCGGACGACGTGGTCCGCTTCGTCGGCGAGTGCGCCAACGACCTGGGGCTCGAGGCCTCGGTCAACCCGCCCGTCTTCCCGCTGGAGGGCGGCAAGGACGGCGACCCGCCCGGCCCGCGCGACCTCATCGGCAGCGAGGGGGCCAAGACCGGCCTCCAGTCGCTGCGTGACGTGGACGACGTCAATCTGCTGGTCCTGCCGGAGCTGGCGGCGTACGAGTCCACCGAGGACATGGTCACCGTGCTGTCGGCGGCCGAGCAACTCTGCCAGGAGCGGCGGATCTTCCTGCTCGTCGACTCACCCTCGACGTGGGGGAGCGTCGACGCGGCGCGAGCCGGGATCGGCGCGTTCGAGCCGGTCCGCAGCAACCACGCGGGGCTCTACTTCCCGCACCTGCAGCTGACTGACCCGCTGACCGGCAGGCTGCGTTCCTTCCCGCCGTCGGGCGCCGTCGCCGGGGTGATCGCCCGCACCGACGGCGAGCGCGGGGTGTGGAAGGCACCGGCCGGGACCGAGGCGCGCCTCGCCGGCGTCCGGTCACTGACGGTCAAGCTGACCGACCGGGAGAACGGGCTGCTCAACCCGCTGGGTGTGAACTGCCTGCGTACCTTCCCCGTGGTGGGGCCGCTGGTATGGGGCGCCCGCACGCTGGAGGGCGCGGACGCCCTCGACAGCGAGTGGAAGTACGTACCGGTGCGACGGCTCGCGCTGCACGTCGAGGAGAGCCTCTACCGCGGTCTGCAGTGGGTGGTCTTCGAACCCAACGACGAGCAGCTGTGGCAGCAGATCCGCCTCAAGGCGTCGGCCTACCTCAACGACCTGTTCAGGCAGGGCGCGTTCAAGGGCGGCACCCCGCGCGAGGCGTACTTCGTGAAGTGCGACAAGGACACCACCACCGACACCGACATCGAGAACGGCGTGGTCAACGTCGTGATCGGTATCGCACCGGTCAAGCCCGCGGAGTTCGTGATCGTCAAGATCCAGCAGTTCGCCGGACAGTTCGACCTCTCCTAGCCGACGCCCCGTAGCCAAGGAAATGGAACACGAAGGAAACCGATGGCTGAGTTCCAGATAAACGCCCATCGCTTCGACCCCTACAAGAATTTCAAGTTCCTGGTCCTCTGGGACGGTAGAACGGTCGCGGGCATCAGCAAGATCAGTCCCCTGAAGCGCACCACAGAGGTGGTCAAACACCGTCACGGCGGTGATCCGAGCTCACCGCGCAAGTCGCCGGGCCGGTCCGAGTTCGAGGGGGTGACACTCGAACGAGGCGTCACCCACGACCCCGAATTCGACCGCTGGGCCAACAAGGTCTGGCAGGTGGGGGCCGGGCTCGGCTCCGAGGTCTCACTCCGGGACTTCCGCAAGGACATCATCATCCAGGTACTCAACGAAGCCGGGCAGGTGGCCGTCTCGCACAAGCTCTACCGGGCCTGGGTCAGCGAGTACCAGGTCATCGGCGAGCTCGACGCGAACGCCAACGCCGTCGCCATCCAGAGCGTGAAGCTGGAGTGCGAGGGCTGGGAACGCGACTACGAGATCCCGGAACCGGTCGAGCCGTCGTTCACCCACCCGGCCTGACCGTCACCGTGATCCCTGGGACGGCCCCGGTGGGGCCCGCCGAACTGCTGGCAGCCTGGGAGACCGGGCTGCCCCTGGGCGCGGCGGAGAGATCACTGCTGCTGCACCGGGCGGCCCGTCCGGGGGACGGCACCGACACGTTGCTGGCGGTGCCGGTCGGTGAACGGGAGGCCGACCTGTTCGCTCTGCGCCGGTCACTCTTTGGCGAGCGGATGCAGGTGCGGACCGAGTGCGGTGCCTGCGGCGAGGCCATGGAGTTCGACCTCGACGCAGGTGCCCTGGGTGCCCGCCCGTCGGCGGGGGACCGGTTGCTGCGCGTGGCCGACGACGACTGGGTGGTCGAGTTCCGGCTGCCCACCGTCGCCGACCTCGCGGCGGCAGGTGCGGCCGGCACACCCGCCGCCGCACGCCGACGGCTGGTCACGGGCTGCACCGTCAGGGCCCTGCGGGGAGGCGAGCCCGTCACCCCGGAGCGGCTGGCCGCCCTGCTGCCCGAACGGGTGGAGCGGCTCATCGCGGAGAAGGCCGCCGAGGCCGACCCGACGGCCGAGGTGACGCTGAACGTGGCGTGCCCCGAATGCGGTGAGGCCACCCCGGCCGAGCTGGACATCACCTCCTACCTGTGGACCGAACTGGACAGCTGGGCGCGGGACCTGCTCCTCGACGTCCATCTGCTCGCCACCGCATACGGATGGCGCGAGCCCGACATCCTGGCGCTCAGCCCCATCCGGCGCCGTTACTACCTGGAGCTGTGCACCGATGGCTGACTACTTCGACCGGCTGCTCGCCCGGTACACGCCGGTGGCCACGGCCGACGACACCGGCGCACGGGTGCGGGTTCGGCCACGGCTGTCCGGCCCTTTCGAACGGGCCGAGGCCCTGCGGTACGGCCCGCCGGGGCCGGACGAGCCCGCCCCGCTGATCCCCTCCGCCCCCAGGGCAGACGGGGACCCGTACCGACCGGTGGGACCGGACCGGGAGGTGCGTACGGAGCGGCACACCGAGGTGCGCACCGAGCGGGTTCCGTGGCCCGGAGGGACGGAGCAGCGGCTCCTGAACGCCGCAGACGCCCCGGCACCCGTGCTGCGGCTCTCGGCGGACCCGGCACCGAAGGCCCGCCCCGGTGGTGCGGAGGGCGCGCGTGCGGTGCGCCGGGGGCGGTCGCCGGCGCCGGACCAGCCGGCCGTGGCGCCGTTCGCTCCGGCGGCCCCGGCACCTGTGCCCGCCGCACCGGCGCGCGCGGCGGTGCCCGTCGTCCCCCGCGGCTCCGGCAGCCCCGCGGCGGTGCGGGGTGCGGGGCTCGGTTCGGTGGGGCGGCGCGCACCGCGCCAGGCCGAGCGCGTCGTGCACGTACAGATCGGCCGGCTGGAGGTCAGCGCGGCGCCGCGGTCCGGCGCCGCCGCACCGGCCGGGCGCCCCGCACAGCGGACCGGCAGGCCCGCCCCCGTGCTGACGCTGGACGACTACCTGTCACGTGGCAGGAAGAGGGACTGACGACATGAGCAACGCACTCGCCGTCGCCACGGTCACCCAGGCGCTCGCCCTGCTGATCGAGAACAACCTGGGACCCGAGATGGACATCGCGGTCAAGGTGGAGACACGCAAACCGCCGTCGGAGCCGCCGGACGAGCCGACCATCACGGTGTTCCTCTACCAGGTGACCCCGAACGCCGCGATGCGCAACAACGACCTGCCGACGCGCGCCACCGACGGCACCCTCCGCAACCGGGCCGCCGCACCGCTGGACCTGCACTACGTGATCAGTGCGTACGGGGAGGAGACGAAGCTCGTCGGGCAGCGGCTGCTCGGCTGCGTGATCCGCACGCTGCACGAGATCCCCGTCCTGCCGAGGGAGCTGATCGAAACGGCCGCGGAGCTGCCGCACCTGACGGGCAGTGATCTCGCGGACTCGCCGTACAGGGTCCGCTTCACGCCGACGGTCATGGATGTCGACGAGACGTCCAAGCTCTGGGGAATGCTGCACCAGACCCCGTACACCCTGTCGGTGGCCTATCAGGCCTCGCTGGTGGTGATCGAGGGCCGTGAGAAGCCCCTGCCGACGAAGCCGGTGCGGCAGCACACGGTACGGGTGGTGCCGTTCGAGGCAGCACCACCCGTGGAGCCAGCGGCTTCTGCCGCGCCCGCCGGTGAGGCGCATGCCGAGAAGGCCCCGGCGAAGAAGGCCCCCGCCAGGTCCACCAAGGCCGCGGCCAAGCGAGCGGCTCCGCCGCGGCCCCGCAGAGCGGCCGGGAAGAACGTACCGACACCGGACGACAAGGGCTGAGCCGCAGTGCGGAACACGGGGGGTGAGGGCATGGACACGTACGGAGACGGCGGCGACGGCCGCGACACGGCGGCGCAGGGACGGGCCCTGCTGGCCGCCGTCCACGCCGTGCTCGCCCGCGTCGATTCCCATGCCGGGCGCGCGGCACAAGGGCCGGGTCCGGCCGGAGCCGCGCAGAGCTCTGACCTGGACCAGGGCGCCGCCGACCTGGCGGCCCCGCCCGGCCCCGCGGCCCTCGACGCCCTGGTCGCCTGCTTCGGCCTCAGCCCGTTCGAGCGCGACATCGTGCTGCTGGCCGCCGCCGCCGAACTGGACCCCACCACGGCCGCCCGCTGCGCCGCGGCCTGCGGAGACCCGGAGCGTGCGTACCCCACCTTCTCGCTCTCCCTCGCCGCGCTCGCCGATCCGCACTGGAGCGCCCTGACCCCCGTCGCCCCCCTGCGGCGGTGGCGCATCGTCGAGCTCGACGACGAGACCCGGCTGACCACGTCCCGGCTCCGGCTCGACGAACGGATCCTGCACTTCCTGGCCGGCTCGCCCTACCTGGACGCACGGCTGCACGGCCTGCTCCGCCGGACCACCGCCCCGGACGCGCTGCCCGCCTCCTACGACCTGGCGGCGAGCCGGGTCGCGAAGGGCTGGGCGGATGCCGGGCACGGGGCCCCGCTCCGGGTCGAGCTGGTCGGGGGCGATCTCCGCACCCGGGCCGACATCGCCGCGGTCGCGGCCCGCCGTTCGGGACTCGGCCTCTACGAGGTGTCGGCCTCCGACCTCCCGGCCGCTCCGGACCGACGCGACCTGCTGGCACGCCTGTGGCAGCGTGAGGCGGTACTCCTGCCGGCGGCACTGCTGGTGGAGGTCGGTGATCAGGACCGCGAACAGGCCGCCGCCACCGATGCGTTCGTGGGGAGCGCGGCCGTCCCCCTGGTCGTGTCGAGCGCCGACCCACGGCAGACGGCACGCCCCCGAGGGGAGCGAGTGGTCGTTCCGCAGCTGGACGCGGACGAACAACTCGGGGTCTGGACCGACGCGTTCGCCGAGGTTCCCGACGTGTCGGAGCAGGATCTCCGCGACCTCGTGGCCCAGTTCTCGCTGCCGCCCCACCTGGTCCGCGCGGCGGGAGCCGCCGTGGCCAGGGACCTGCCCGGCGAGGACGACCGGGACGCGGCCGGCCTGGCGTGGCAGGCGGGTCTCACCGAGGCCCGGATGGGCATGGACGAGCTGGGCCGCCGTATCGAACCGCAGGCCGCCTGGGGCGACCTGGTGCTGGCGGAGCGGCAGGTGCGGGTGCTGCGCGAGATCACCGCGCATGTGCGGCAGCGGTCCACGGTCCACGAGGAGTGGGGTTTCGCCGGGACGCTGCGCCGGGGGCTGGGCGTCACCGCGCTCTTCGCCGGCGGCTCCGGCACCGGGAAGACCCTCGCCGCCGAGGTGATGGCGAAGGAGCTGGGTCTGGACCTGTTCGTCATCGACCTCTCCCAGGTGGTCAGCAAGTACATCGGTGAGACCGAGAAGAACCTGCGCAAGGTCTTCGACGCCGCCGAGCAGGGCGGGGCGCTGCTGCTGTTCGACGAGGCCGACGCCCTGTTCGGCAAGCGCAGCGAGGTCAAGGACTCCCATGACCGGTACGCCAACCTCGAAGTCAGCTACCTGCTGATGCGGATGGAGGCGTACCGGGGCCTGGCGATCCTCACGACGAACATGAAGCAGGCGCTGGACACGGCGTTCATGCGCCGTATCCGCTTCGTCGTCGACTTCCCGTTCCCTGGCGAGAGCGAGCGGGCCGAGATCTGGCGCAGGGTACTGCCCGCGCGGGCGCCGACGAAGGGCGTCGATCCGGCTCTGCTGGCGCGCCTGACCGTGGCGGGCGGCTCCATCCGCAACATCGCTCTGTCGGGGGCGTTCCTCGCGGCGGAGGAGGGCGACCGGCTCCAGATGCGCCACATGCTGGAGGCAGCCCGCACCGAGTACCTGAAGCTCGACCGTTCCCTGACGCCGTCGGAGGTGCACGGATGGGTCTGAACGAGCAACAGCGCACGGTACGGGTGGACATCGGCGAGCTGGTGCTGGACGGGTTCGGCCGCGTGGACCCGGAGCGTGTCTCGGAGGCGTTCCAGGCGGAGCTGGGCAGGCTCGTACAGGAGCGGGGCGTGCCGCTCGCCGCCGACGGCGGACAGGTGCTGGACGCCCTGGCAGGACTCCCCCCGCTGCCCGCGAACCTCTCCGCGCGGCGCCTCGGCCAGGAGTTGGCGCGCGCGGTGCACACGGGCCTCTCGGGCGGGGGTGAGGTGACGCGATGAGCACGTCCCACGCACAGGAGACGCGACCGGACCAGTCGGGCAAGCGCCGTAAGCGCAAGGAACGGTCCGCGACCCGGGCGCCCGAGCCGAAGAACATCGTCAGCGGCGCCGGCCAGCCGCTCGACCTGAGCGTACGGCGGGAGCTGGAGGAACAGCTCGGGCACGACTTCGGCCGGGTACGGCTGCACACCGACCCGGACGCGGGCGCGCTCACCGAGATGCTCGGCGCGGACGCGGTCGCGGTCGGCCAGGACATCTTCTTCCGCGAGGGGGCCTACCGCCCCGGCACACAGGACGGTCAGCGGCTGCTGGCCCACGAACTGCTGCACACGGTGCAGAACCCGCACGGCCTGGGCGCGCTGCGGGCCGGACGTGACCTGGGCGAAGTGAGCCTGCCACAGCAGGCGATGGAGCGCGAGGCGGAGTCGGCGGCGCAGGAGTCCGTACGGGACGGGCAGCCCGGGACCCAGGTCGAGGAGAGGCAGGCGACGCCCGGCTGGCTGCGGTACGCGACCGTGGACGCGGACCGGAACCGGCTCGAACAGATCGACCCGGCCACGCTGGTGGAACGCCTGGCCAACTCGGTCGTACGGTCGCTGCGCGGCGACCCGGAGGACCGCTCGAAGCGCACGCGCAGACAGCTGGCGCGCCTCCCGGAGGAGTTGCAGGACACGGTCCTGGAGCGCCTGGAGACCAGGCTGCTCAGCTCGGAGCACGAGCGGGTGCTCGACCTGGTCGACGAGGTCGAGGCCTACGACGACCTGGAGCGGAACTCGCTCGACGCCCCGGCCGTCGAGAACGATCCGGTCGAGGAACTGCGGTACGAGCGGGAGGCGGAGCGGCGCTCGACCGAGGAGGAGCGGGAAGGGGAGCGGCAGCCCGCGCCCGCGCCGGGTCCGGAGAAGGGCCAGGACGACGAGGGCGGTGCTCCCGGAAGTACCCCGGAGAACGGAACCGGCCCGCAGGACGGTGGGCAGGAGCAGGATCAGGGCGCCGCTTCGGAGGCACCGGCTGCCGCACCGTCCCAGGAGCCGTCATCCGCCCCCTCCGCATCGTCCGCTCCAGCGTCCTCGGGCGGGAAGTCCGAGGACGGCGGCAAGGAGACCGCAGGCTCCGACGAGGGCAAGGAGGGACAGGAGCAGCAGAGCGCCCCGGCCGCGACCAAGGAGGAGTCCGCGGCCAGGAACCGTCCGGGCGCCGTCGATGCCCTCGTGGCGGGCCAACAGCTGAAGGAAGAGGACAAGGGCGGCTCACAGAAGCCCACGGGCTCTCCGTCCGTGCAGGGTACTGACGCTGAGCTGCCCGGCGCGTTCAGCACGCTCGACGGCGTACGCAACCAGGATTTCGACGGCCCGGAGGAGAAGTCCGACGACGATCCCTTCGGCTCCGGCAGCGAGTCGGAGGCCGACGGTGAGCCGAGCGCCTGGGACGTCAAGCTCCAGCCGGAGGACTTCCTGCCGGCGCAGGATCTCGATGTATCCGCCGTACCGACGGCGGACAAGCTGGACCCGTCCTCGTCCGATGCCGGGCCCGCGCCGTCGTTCTCCGCGCCCCCGGTGACCAAGGCCGAGCAGGTACAGGCCGAGCGGGACGCGGAGGACGCTGCGGCGGAGGCCGAACCCGAGCAGGACGATGCCGGGCCTGCGGATCCGGTCCCGTCGGCCGAGGCGGACGCAGACACGCAGGAGGACACCCAGCTGGGTGGGCTCGCCCTGGAACAGGCCGCCGAGGTAAGGCCGGTGACGGGCTCCCGCGACCCGAAGAGCGGCGCCGACCCGAAGGCCGGTCCCGTCGCCGCGCAGACGGCCGCCCAGGAGGCGCCGGGCAAGCCTGAGGCCGGGAGCGATGCCAAGGAGGCGGCCGCCAAGGAGGAGCAGGGGACGCCTGCCGGAGGGGAGGCGTCATCCGGTGCACAGGAGAAGGCCTCGCCGCAGGCGGTAGCGGGCAACGCGTCGGCTCCGGAGCCGACGGCCGAGGAGGGGCAGAAGAATACGGACGCGGCACCGGCGGGCCGGAGCGAACCGACGGTGGACTCGCAGGCACCGTCGCCCGCACGGGACACGCATGTCTCGGGCGGGTCCAACGTGGACACGTCGGCGGGGCCGAGCGGGTCGCAGGAGAGCGGTCCTTCGCCCAGCGAGCCCGTCTCCCGTACGGAAAGCCCCGCGCCGAAGGCCGCCGAAGGCCCGGAACGCACGAATGCCGACGCCGCCCCGACCGCAGCGAAGGCCGCACCTGCTCCGAAGGCTGCAGCGTCCAAGCCTGCTCCCGCCGCCAAGGGATCGCGGGGCGGGGGCGGAGGCGGTGGTGGTGCCAAGGGGGCTGCGCGGGGCAAGGGCAAGAAGGACTCGGGGGCGGCCCCGAACCTCTCCGGGGTGGCCCCGGAAGCGGGCCTGTCCACGGCCTCGAAGCTCAAGCCGCACAAGGCACTTCAGGCGATGAGTGGTGTGAGCGGCTCCGTGGACCGCACCGTCGGCGACGAGCACAAGACCCTTGAGGCGGCGCCACCTTCGATGGAGCGCCCGGCGGGCGCCCCGCAGACCCTGGAGGGGAAGCCGAAGGCCGACGCACCCGCCGAGTACTCCCAGGACCCGGCGGCGAAGTCCGAGGCCCCGGAGGACGAGAAGGCAGAGGTCAAGGGGGCCAAGGAGCCCGAGGGGCAGATCGAGGCGGAGAAGGCGGAGGAGCCGGGGGGCTGGGACACCTTCAAGATGGCCCTGGGCTTCGGCATCGGCAAGGTCCTGAGCTGGGTCGGCTTCGAGGTGGACGCGTCGGAGCTGGCCGCCAAGTTCGCCGGGCTGCCGACGAAGGACGAGGCACTGAAGAACGCCCAGGCGGGCAACGCCCCGGGCGTGGAGATGCAGGGCGCCGCCGAGCAGACGGCAGGCGAGCAGGGCACTGCCGTCGACACCAAGGGCCAGGAGACCGTCACGACGGGCCGTGACGACGCCGCCCGCCCGATGGGGGAGAACCAGGTCTACCCCGACGCTCCCAAGGAGCAGATGACGGCGAAGGTGCCCGGCGGGCAGGGCGGCGGAGGCGTGCCCGACGTCGGAGCCGGCACGGGAACCGTTCCCCCCGAGGCGGCTTCCGAGGTCGCCGAGCACGAGCAGGGGCCTCAGTTCCAGGCCGCGTTCAGCGACGGCCAGAAGGGCATGTCGGAGGGCCGGCAGACCAAGGACAGGGACTTCCGCGACTCCCAGCAGAAGCACAAGGTGAAGGTCGACGCCGAGATCGCGGCCAACACCGAGAGCCAGGCCGGTGAGCGCGAGAAGGCCATGGAGGAGGTCACCGCAGAGCGGGCTGACTGGCGCACCGAGCAGGACGCGGAGCTGAAGACCCTCGGAACGAAGAAGACCGAGCGGCACGAGAAGGTCCGCACGGATGTCGAGGACAAGGAGAAGAAGACCGACGAGGACGTCGTCAAGGAGAAGGAGGACGGCGACAAGAAGATCAAGGACGAGAACACCAAGGCAGAGCAGGACGCGGAGAAGAAGCGCGACGACAGCGTCGAGGACTCCGGCAACTGGGTCAGCAAGGCCTTCGACTGGATCAAACAGAAGGTCATCGAGATCAAGGACGCGATCGTCCGCGTCATCAAGGCGGCGCGTGACGCGGTCGTCGGTTTCATCAAGAACTTCAAGGAGACGGTCGAGCGCTGGATCAACGAGGCCCGCGCGTTCATCGTCGACGCGATCAAGAACCTGATCGACGATCTGATCGAGTTCGCGAAGGCGATGGTTCGAGGAATCATCGAACTTGCCAACCGGATCAGGAAGTTCATCACGGGGCTGATCGCGGCGGCGATCGCCCTCGTCACCCGGCTCGCCGCAGCGCTGAAGCAGGCCGTCACCGATCTGCTGGACGCGATCGGCAAGCTCCTGAGCAGCATCCTGGACCTGCTCAAGAAGATGCTCCAGGCGGCGGTGAAGGCGGTCATGGCGGCGGTGAAGGCGGTCCTGGACTTCGCCTCGAAACTGCTGAGCGCGCTCGGCGACTGGATGCTGATCGCCGTCGACTTCCTCTCCGACCCGGGCGGCTGGCTCGGAGGCGCGAAGAACTCGGCGGTGGACGGTGCGAAGAACCACCTGTTCCGCGAGGTCAAGTCCGCTGTCAAGCAGTGGTTCACCGACAAGATCACGGAGATCATCGGCGTCCCGAAGGCCATCTTGGACAAGCTGCTCAAGGGCGGCATGAAGATGGAAGAGATCGTCAAGGAGGCATGGGACGCCGTCGTCCCCCAACTCCCCTTGATCATCGGTGAACTGGTCATGACGAAGGTCGTCGCCAAGCTGATCCCGGGTGCGGGCTGGGTGATGGCCGTGATCGATGCCATCCGCACGGCCTGGGGGGCGCTGAGCGCGATCCTGAGCGCGCTCGGCATGGTCCTGGACTGGCTGAAGTCGGTCCGGAGCGGCGGCGCCGGCATCCTCTTCGCCAAGGCGGTCGCGGCGGGTGTGGTTGCCCTGCTGGAAGTCCTGTACCAGGCGCTGATGACAGGCATCGGGAAGTACGTCTCGAAGGTGGGCAAGCGGCTCGAAGGCGTCGCCGCGAAGCTCGGCAAGGACAAGGGCGGGGACAAGAACAAGGACGGCGCGGGCTCGGACGACAAGGGCGGCGACAAGAAGGGTCAGGGGCAGGACCCGAAGAAGGACACGACCGCCCCGGGCGCCCGCCCGACCACCACGACCCCTGGGCCCGACCGGAACAGGCCCGGCGAGCCCAGGAACACCTCGGGCAACGGTAAGGACGGCAAGCCGAAGGACAAGGGCGACACCAAGCCGGACACCCGCCCGACCCCGTCCCCGAGACCCAAGCCCAAGCCGGAACCCCCGGCCAAGCCGAGGACCGAGCCGGACGCGAAGCCCAGGCCGAGGGGCGACACCCCGGGCAAGCCGGAGAACGACGTCAAGGACGCGCCGAAGGCGAAGGACGACGACAAGGGCGGCCCGAACAAACCGCAGGACCGGGACCCGCGCAGGCCCAAGAGCAGCGACAAGGACGGCCCGGGCAAGCCCGGCAAGGACAAGGACAAGAACACGGAGAAGGAGAAGGACGGCGAAGGCAGGCAGCCGAAATCCGAGGACAGAGGCAAGGCGCCGAAAAAGCCGCGGCCGGCCAAGGGCGAGGACGGGAAGCCGAAGGTCAAGGACCCGGTCAGGGAGAAGCAGGTAAGGAAGGACCGGCGGAAGAAGGAGGAGAACTCGAAGGAGTCCAAGGAGGAACGGCTGCGGAAGATCATCGCCCGGATGCGGCCCAAGCTCTCCCGGGCCGTCCGGAGAGGCATCCCGCTACCGGTTATGCGGGCCCTTCTCGCCGGAATGAGGGGCTGGTATCGGCTTACCTCTCTTTCCGTTCAGAAAGGTGACAGTGAATACTCCGTCAAGGCGGCCCTCAATCCTGAGGGAAATGCCCTTGATAATCTCGAAGAAGGGGAGGAGCTGGCCCGCAGGAACGAGGACGAGCTTCTTGCTGCGCTGGAGTCGCAGGGGGGTTCGCTACTCGATGACAGTCGCCTGCCCGCGCTCGCCGAAAAGCTCGCCGAGGAACAGAAGGAGTATCAGGGGAGACGAAAAGATGCCAAGACCGAGGGTAAGAATCCGTCTGCGGTAACGCGTGAAGCCCGCGAGGCCGCTGTCGAAATGTTCGCCATTCGTGAAGGTCTACGTCCAGCCGGAAGTGGATTCCTACCCGCTCATGAGCGAATCGTCATGGCCGGCGACGACGACTGGGACGTTCAGGTAAGCGAACAGCAGGGTTCTTTCCGGGCGAAGGATCACCCGATGAGAGGAAAGTCAAGCCCTGGCCTGATCAAGGTTAAAAGCGGATTCGGAATGGGTGGACACTACGTCACACCGCCCGGCGGGGCTGCAGGAGGGTCGGTCACGGACAAACTCAACCAGGTGCAGGAACAGTTCGAGCACTACCTGAGAAAGCATAATCGCGGTGGTCCGTCACCGGCCCTCACCGCTCGTCGGCTCATGAAATCCGCATATTTCGACATCCTCAAGGGGAATCTCCCGGGTGACCCCTTTTTCCGCGACAACGTCCCGGCAGTCGAGACCATTGGGGCCGCAGCCCGCCTCATGGGTACGGTCGAGGGCGCCCGGTACCCGGCCGCCGCACTGACGAACGTCATGGCTTGGCAACTGGCCGACTTCCCGGGAGCGACGTGGGAAGACGTCGCAGCGCGCACGAACACGATGTCCCCGCCGCACGCTGTTCGAGCCTCTGCCTATCTGGTCGATCCGAGTGGCATCGCCATGGACAAGGGCAACTCGAAGACAGGCGGCCTCACGGTTGAAGGAAAAGAAGATCAGGCAGCGGTGACGGCCATGCGGTCCAACGCTCGTCTTCTCCTGGCGCGGGCATTTGCCAGTAATCTGGCCGGAGCCCTGTACCTGGATGAACAGGCGCTGATCGATGAGTTCCCTGAGTGGGCGAAGCGCAACGCTGCACGGTATCTCTCGCCGGGTGGCATATGGGTGCCGTGACCCAGGGAAGTAACATGACTGCGACATTACTCAGATTCATCAGAAGGGCATCATGTCGAGCAAAATCCGCCTCGTTCCTCGGGCTGTGACGAGTCGTGCAGATATTGAGCAACTGGCGAAGCAGTTGGGCTGGACTCACCATCGAACCACGCAGAAAGGGGAGCGAACCCCGTTCGAAATCACTTGGCTCTCGCCTGATCGCGGTGCAGTGATTCACTGGATCGAGGATCACCTTGTTCGCGTTGACTATCTGCTGGTCCAGGGGCCGGCCGTCGATCCCGCGATCAGCTCATTGAAATCCAGGATCGACTTCCATAGTTCTGAATCTCTGCAGGAGGTTTTCGACGAGACGCGTGACAGCTCCGCTCTCATGGACGCTCTGCATGCTTTGGGTGTCTACTGTTCCGGCCCGTTCGACCCTCATCTCTTTGCGTTGTTCCGCTGGTCCATGAACGATCCGGACCCCCTGGTCCGCCGGGTGGCTCTCCTTACGGCGTCGCTCACCGATTGGCTGGAATTCATCCCGCTGATGGACTACGTGCGTACGCATGATCCATCCGAATCCGTACGCGCGCAGGCGGAAACGATTTTGGATGTGATGTCCGCTCGGGCAGAAGCTGTGCACGAACCCGATCAGAGTTCGCACCGAGAAGGTGGATGATGACCCGCTACGCAGACATCCCCAAGCCCATCCGCTCCGGCATAGTCGTCGTCGACCCCGAACGCGGCACCCCCCAGCGCATCATCGTCCTCCAGTTCAACCCCGACACCCTGGAACGCAGCCTCGCGCCCCAGTCCGCCGGCTCCGGAGGTGACTCCGGCGGAGGCGGCAGCGGGTCCGGCGACAGGAACGAGGCCCTCCGGCTCAAAGGGCCTGCCCAGGAGACCTGGAAGTTCACCGCCGAGATCGACGCCACCGACCAGTTCGAGGTCGCCGCCCCCGACGGCATTCACCCCGAGCTGGCCGCCCTCGAAATGCTCGTGCACCCGACCACCGCCCAGCTGCGCGAGGCGAGCCGGCTCGCCAAGAAGGGGACCATCGAGATCAGCCCGATCGAGATGCCGCTCACCCTCTTCACCTGGGGCAGCAAACGCGTCATGCCCGTGCGGCTCACCGAACTGTCCATCAACGAGTCGGCGTTCGACGTGAACCTCAATCCGATCCGGGCGAGCCTCAGCATCGGCATGAAGGTGCTCAGCGTCAGTGACCTGCCCGCCGGGCACCGCGGGGCCGATCTGTACATGGCGCATCTCGCGCAGAAGGAACAGCTCGCCAGGGCTGCGCGAGGCGGTGGCGGACTCGTCTCGCTGGGGCTGGCCGGGGGCACCACCGTCATGGGGAGGGGATGAGGGAGATGACCGAGATCGAACCGTACGAGAACGCGCTGGACGCCATACCCGGCGCTCATCCCTACCCGCGCTCCAGCCGCTACCACGACGCCGAGATCGGCGTGCACCGGATGCCGGACGGCACCGAAGTGCGGTACACGAAACGCCGGTTGCTCCCCCCGCTGAGCGAGGCCGCGCAGGAGGGCGTCCCGCACACCGTCAGCAGCGGCGACCGGCCGGACCTGCTCGCGCAGCGGTACATCGGTGACCCTGGTCAGTGGTGGCAGATCGCCGACGCCAACCCGGTGCTGGACCCGCACGAGCTGACCGAGGAGGCGGGCCGCACCCTCACGATCCCGGGCTCCGACGGGTTCCAGGGGGCAAGGTATGCCTGATCAGCCCGTGGGGAGCGGGCCCATCCACATCACGCTGCAGTCGGGGCCCCGGCTGACCCGGCCCGTACCGCCCGAGGTCACCGAGGCGCTGCTGTCCGCCCAGATCACCGCAACCGCGGGCGAACGCAGCGGTTTCCAGCTGGCGTTCGACCTCACCAAGCAGGGCGCGCTGTCCCGCCGGCTGCTGCCCGAGGGGTTCTTCGACCCGAAGACCCGGGTGATCCTCTCCGTGAGTGTGAAGGGGACCCCCCAGGTGCTGCTCGACGGGCTCATCGTGCGGCAGGAGGTCGGAGCGAGCAATCAGCCGGGCCACTCCACCCTCACGCTGACCGGCGAGGACCTGACCCTCCTCATGGACCTGGAGGAGCGCACCGACCGGTACCCGAACCTGCGGCCCTCCGGACGCGTCGCCCGCATTCTCGCCAAGTACGCCGACTACGGCATCGAGGCCCGTGTCTTCCAGGAGCAGATCGAGCAGCCGCCCCGCGAACAGCTGCGGGTCGACTACCAGTCGGGCACCGACCTGAGCTACGTCAACGACCTGGCCCGGGCCAACGGCTACACGTTCTACCTCGAACCCGGGCCCCGCCCCGGCCGCTCCACAGCGGTCTGGGGCCCCGAGGCCCGCATCGGGCAGCGGCAGCACGCCCTCAACGTGAACATGGACGCCAACTCGACCGTGGACCAGCTGACGTTCGCGTACGACGGGACGGCCAGGGAGGAACCGCAGGCCCGGGTGCAGGACCCTGCCACCCGCGACAGCCGGCTCCTGCCGCAGCCCGACATCGGGCCGCTGCGCCCTCCGCTCGGCCGCCGTGCCACCCCCGCGCTCAAGCGCCGCACGCTGTCCGGCACGGCGAAGAAGGACTCGGCGCAGGCACAGGCCGAACTGCTGGCACGGGCCGCGCTGTCCGCCGACGCCATCTCGGGGTCCGGGTCCCTCGACGTCAACCGGCACGGATACATCCTGCGCCCGCGCGAACTGGTCGGGGTCCGGGGCGCCGGGGTGACGTACGACGGCGACTACTTCGTCAAGTCCGTCACCCACACCCTCAGGCCCGGCTCGTACCAGCAGAACTTCACGCTCTCACGCGAGGGCCTCATCGCCAGGAGCGGCACCGTACGACCGTGACGCCCACGCCCACGTCCACGCCCCCGACAGCGAAGACGGAACAGGACCAGGAGAGCTACGCATGGCTGCAGGACCGAACAACCGGTTTCTCGGCAAGTTCCGGGGGCGGGTCGTGGCCAACGACGACCCGCTGCGGATCGGCCGGGTCACCGTCAAGGTGCCGGACGTCCTCGGTGACGAGACGTCCACCTGGGCCATGCCCTGCCTGCCGTTCACGGGACCGCAGTCGGGGCAGTACGTCGTCCCGGCCCAAGGGGCCGGAGTGTGGGTGGAGTTCGAGCAGGGAGACGTCAGCTTCCCTATCTGGACGGGTTGTTGGTACGGCGACACGTCCGAGCTCCCGCCCGACGCGCTGACCGGCGGACCCGCCCACCAGAACGTGGTGATCCAGACCTCCGACCGGCACAAGTTCGTCATGGGCGACGTGCCGGACGGCGGCAGCGGCATCCGCCTCCAGGCCGCGACCGGGGCGTACATCCAGGTCGACGAGAAGGGCGTGACGATCGCCGACGGTCAGGGCGCCTCGATCGTGCTGACCGGCGGCGAGGTCGACATCAACGACGGCCGGCTGACCGTGGCGAAGAAGCAGTGAAGCCGTAACAGACAACGGGGAGAGAGCACTTGTCCACCACTTCAGGGACCATCGTCAGCGCCGCCGCGACCCTTCACTGCCCGCACGGCGGCCGGGCGGCCTCCGCCGCGAACGCGCACGCGGCCGTGCGCCTGGACGGGCTGCCCGCGCACACCGCCTCCGACGCCTTCGTGGTGACCGGGTGCCCGCACACCGTCGACGGGGTGCCGCACCCGTGCACCGGCGTCCGGTGGAGCCCGCAGCCAGGCGGAGTGCGGCTCGACGGCGTACCCGTCCTGCTGCACACGACCGCGGCGCAGTGCTTCAGCGCGGCGCAGGTGCCGCAGGGGCCACCGGTCGTCGACGCGGCCCGGCGGGGGGCGACCTGCCGATGAGGACCGTACGCGGCGACATCGCGTTCCCGTTCCGCAGCGACCGGCGCGGCAGGACGGCGCACGCCCGGTACGACGAGCACGTGCGGGACCTGGTCGAGCAGTTGCTGTTCACCAGCCCCGGCGAACGGCTGATGCGTCCCGACTTCGGCTGCGGGCTGCTGGACCTGGTGTTCACGCCCAACAGCCCCGAGCTGGCCTCGGCCATGGAGCTGTCCGTGCAGGCCTCGCTGCAGCGCTGGCTGGGTGAGCTGATCGATGTGGAATCCCTGGACGTGGTGAGCGAGGAGAACGTCGTCCGGGTCCACCTGCGCTACGTGGTGCGCTCCACCGGGAGCCGGCGCGACGAGGTCTTCGAAGGGAGCGGGCCCGCATGAGCGGCACGGGCAGGGAGATGGCCTGCCGGACGGACGGCAGGCGTGGCAAGGTGCGCGCGGCACGGCTCCACGGCGTGGACGCGGTGGAGGTCGGCGACGACGGGCTGACGCTCACGGTGACGTTCCTCGGCAAGGCCCCGCACGGGCTGTGCCCGGAGAACATCCGCGTCGACGGCGGCCGCCGCGTCACGGGCATCGAGGCGGTCGAGGTGACCGTGGAGCGGGAGGAGGACCCGGAGCTCGACGACCGGCTGCTCGTGACCGTCGACCGCACCGGGGACACCTCGCGCTACCGGCTGTCGGTGGTGGAGACCGATCCGTACGGACGGCCGGGCACGGAACCGTTCCCCGGCTTCGACCAGCGGTACCACCGAGCGGAGTTCGCGTTCCGGACGGACTGCTCCACGCCCTTCGACTGCGCGGAGGACCCGGCGGGCGGCGACCCCGGCCCCCGGGCCGAGGCACCCGTCATCGACTACACGGCGCGCGACTACGACTCCGTACGCCGCCTGATCCTCGACCGGCTCGCGCTGACCACACCCGACTGGGTCGAGCGCAACCCCGCCGACCTCGGCGTCACCCTCGTCGAGTTGCTGGCCCACACGGCCGACCGGATCAGCTACCACCAGGACGCGGTCGCGACGGAGGCGTACCTCGACACCGCCCGCAGAAGGGTGTCGGTGCGCCGGCACGTCCGGCTGATCGACTACCCGATGCACGACGGATGCAATGCCAGGGCCCTGGTCACCGTCGAGGTGACGAAGCGGCTGACGCTGCTCCCGGGGACGTTCCGCTTCGCCGCCGTCGACGTCCGCACGCCGGGGCTCCGCGACCGGCCCGAGACCGGCACCGTCCTCGACGACGGTGAGCTGGCGGTGCTGGCAGAGCGCGGCGCGGTGGAGGTGTTCGAGCCGGTGGTGGACGCCGAACCGGCCGATCTGCGCCCGGCGCACAACACCATCCGCTTCTGGACCTGGGGCGACGAGGTGTGCGCCCTGCCGAAGGGCGCGGTCTCCGCGACGCTGCGGGACGCGTGGACCGACAAGAAGTGCACGGAGCGCTCACTGGCCCTGGCCCCCGGCGACCTGCTGGTGTTCGAGGAAGTGCGCGGAGCCCGTTCGGGCACTCCGGGCGACGCGGACCCCGCGCACCGCCAGGCGGTACGGCTCACCTCGGTCACCCCCGGCATGGACGAACTGGCCGGCCGGCCGGTGCTGGAGATCACCTGGGCCCGCCAGGACGCGCTCACCTTCCCCGTGTGCCTGTCGACGCGCGGCGGGCCGGACTGCGCGCCGGTGGCGGACGTGAGCGTCGCCCGCGGCAACGTGGTCCTCGTCGACCACGGCAGGTCGCTGACGTTCGGCGGAGCGCGGCCCGAGACGGTCGACGTACCCCCGGAGCCCGCCGTGCCCGGTTCCTGCGAACCGGCCGCGTTCGGCTGTGCGGACGCCGACGCGGGCAATGCGACGGCCCGGCTCCTGGCGGAACGGCTGGAGCAGACCCGGGGCGGACGGCTGCTCACCGCCGCACAGGTGCGGGAGCTGTCCGAGCGGGTCGGCGACGACCAGGTGACGCGCGCCGGGATCGGCCTGGAGCTCGCCGGCCGCCGGCGCGAGAAGGTCGTACCGGGAACGGCGTACGAGCAGGCCGAGGCGCTGGCCACGCTCCTCGCGCAGGTGGTTTATCCCGGCATCAGGCCGAGGTTCCGTCCGGTGCTCCAGCGCTCACCCGTGGTCCAGGCGGCACCCTTCCCGCTGCCGGAGCACGTCTCGGCAGGGCAGGCCGACCGGCTGGCCGCCGTGCCCGGCCGGGTCCGGGAGAGGCTGGTGGAGCTGTGGCGCAGCGCGCGTGACCGTGACGGGCTGACCGAGGCGGAGATCGACGAGCTCACCGTGCTGTTCGGGCTGCGGGCGCTGGAGCACCTGGAACTGCACGTCCACCCGGTACGCGCCCTGCGTGAACTGCTGCACCGGGCCGACCGGCTGCTGGCACCGAAGCTGCGCAGGCTCCAGGTCCTGACGGCGAGGGCCCGGGCGGGAGCGGTGCTCGACGCCGGCATCGCCTGGGAGATCGCCCGGACCTGGGGGCCCGGACACGCGGCAGGGCTGCATCCGGACGAGCCGGTGCTCCGGGGCCCGGCCGCCGCCCTTGTCCAGGACCCGAGGGCCGCGCTGCCGCGGGTGACGGTCGTGGACGGCGACGAGGAGTGGACCGCACGACGGGACCTGCTCGCCGCCGGTCACCGTGACCGGGCCTTCGTCGGGGAGCTGGAGGACGACGGGCGGATCGCGCTGCGCTTCGGCGACGGGCGCCACGGGGCCCGGCCCCGGCCGGGGGCCCGGCTGGAGCTGCGTTACCGGCTCGGTGGCGGCACGGCCGGCAACGTCGGCGCGGAGGCCGTCAACCATCTGGTCCTGCACCGCGACCCCGGGACGGAGGGCGCCGCGGTGCCGCCGCCCGTCGCGGGGGTACGCAACCCGCTGCCGGCGGTCGGCGGCACGGAGCCCGAACCACTGGAGCAGGTACGGCAGTTGGCCCCGCTCGATCTGAAGCGCACCATCCAGCGCGCGGTGACCGCAGAGGACTACGCGGCACTGGCCTCCGCGCTGCCGGGCGTGCAGCGGGCGGCGGCGGAGATCCGCTGGACGGGCAGCGTGCAGGAGGTCCATGTCGCCGTCGACCCCCTGGGAGCCGGTGACCCGGAGCCCGAGCTGCTCGACTCGGTCGCGTACGCGCTGGAGCGCTACCGGCGGATCGGACACGACCTGGTGGTCGGCCCCGCGAGCAACGTGCCGCTGGACATCGCCCTGTCGGTGTGCGCGGCCCCAGGACATCAGCACGGGCAGATCCTGGCCGAGCTGTACCGGCTGCTGGGCCGTGGACGACTGCTCGACGGGCGGCTCGGCTTCTTCCATCCCGACGCCCTGGTGTTCGGCGAACCCGTGCGGCTCAGCCGCCTGGTGGCCGCCGCGGCCGGAGTGCGGGGCGTCGAGGGCGTCACGGTGACACGGCTGCGCCGGCTCTTCGACGAAGCCGGAGAGGGCACGGCCCTGGAGACAGGAGTGCTGCGGCTCGGCGCGCTGGAGATCGCGCGCTGCGACAACGACCCGGACCGCCCCGACAACGGGCGGCTGACCATCGAACTCGCCGGAGGTGGCCGATGAGCGGCGCGGGCGACTGCGGCTGCGGCTGCGGTGGACATGACGAACGCCGGGCCCCCGAGGCCCTGTACAACCCGCCGGGGCGCACCGCCCTGGACTACCGGGTCGGGGACCACGGATCGTTCCTGGCGGCCATGGTGGACCGGCTCGCCTCCCCGGCCTATCCGGTGCTACGGGGACTGACGGTCCGCACCCCGGACGATCCGGCGATCGGGCTGCTGGACTCCTGGGCCGTCGTGGGCGACCTGCTGACGTTCCACTCCGAACGGATCATGGACGAGGCGTACCTCCGCACCGCGAACGAGCACCGCTCCCTGGCACTCCTCGGCCGCCTGGTGGGACACCGCCCGAGGCCGGGCATCGCCGCCGACACGCACCTCGCGTACACCCTGGACAGGGACCCGCGAGGCGTGGACGTGGAGGTGACCGTGGAGCGCGGGGCACGCAGCAACAGCGTCCCGCTCACCTCCGAGGAGGAGTCGCAGGTCTTCGAGACGGAGACCGACCTCGTCGCCCGCGCCTCGTGGAACGAGCTGGCCGTACGCCGGCGCAGGCCCGCGCTGCTCACCGAGGAGGACCTGACCCGGCGCTCCGAAGTCCTCGTGGCGGGCACCACGACCGCTGTGCGGACCGGGGACCGGCTGCTGTTCGTCCTCAAGGGCCAGGAAGGCGACGGCACTCCGGGCCGGCGGCTGCTCCGCACCGTGGCCCGGGTCCGTGTCGACCGCGAGGACGACGTGACGGGGATCGGGCTCCAGCAGTCCGCCCCACCGTCACTGGGCGAGCTCGTGGAGCTGCTGCGCGAGTGGATCACCGAGGACGAACGGGCGGTCGAGGACGGCGAACCCACGCCCGACAACCCCAACCCACGTCCGGTCAGCCGGTTCATCGCCGACTTCGACGCCCAGGTGCTCGCCCCGCTGCGGGCCGCTCTGGACTCCGTCACCTCACCGGCCGCCCTCGCGGCACGCCTGGCGGAGCCCCACGAACGGCTGGCGGAGGCGCAGGCGGTCTCCCGGGAGCACGCCGATGTCACCGCGTGGTTCGAGCAGTTGGAGGCGATGGTCGGTGAAGTGATCGCGCAGGCGGCGGACCTGGAGCCCTCCCGCCCGGCGCCGGACGCGCTGCGTGCCGCCGCACCGGCGTCCGCGGCGCTGCGGGCACTCGGCGCGGTGCTCCCCGCCCTGCGCAGCGAGGTCGTACGCCCGTCCCGCGGCGGGCCGGGCCGGTCCTCCGGGCTGACTCCGGGGCCCGATCTGGGCGCGCGGCTGCTGGCGGCGCTCGACCCTCGGATCGCCGACGGGATGTACCCGGCGTGGCGGCGGTCCGCGCCCACCGCGCCGCCCCTCCTGCACGAGGTGCAGGCGATGCGGGTCACGGCCGCCCCGTTCGGGGCGACGGCGCCGCTGCGGCCCGTGCAGGACGAGCGGGGGCGGGTGATCAGGCAGGCCGACTGGCCGCTCACCGGCTCGTCCCTCACCACGATGCGGGTGGTGTTCGACACGGCGGGCAAGGTCCCCGTGCGCGCCGAGTTCCAGCACACCGAGACGGGGTCGTCCGTCCAGCACTCGGAGAACCTGCCGTCGGAGGCGACGTTCGATCTCGGCCCCGGCCGGGTCGCCGTGATGACCAGGACCGCGCAGGACCATGATCTGAGCTGGCTGAGCAGGCGCCCCGCCGACTCCCAGGAACCCGGCGTCACCGCCCAGTTCCTCGACGGGCTGCCCGAGCGGACCCTGTTCGTGTCCCGGCCCGCGGACGACGGCCGTGTCCATGTCGCCGTGCACAACGGCGAGCCGCGCAGCTGGCGTCTGGCGCCCGGCGACCACCAGCAGATCAGGCACGAGGGCTACGAGCTGACCGTGCGCTACACGGTCGGCAGTGAACCGGCCAACGTGGTCGTCGGCGTCGCCACCGTGCCCGAGCCCGCGAACCGGCGGGTCATCGCCCTGGACTCGGTGCAGGACTCGGTCACACCCGGCAGCTGGGTCGTCGTCGAGCGCCCCCGCAAGGGCGCGGAAGGGCCGGACGGCATCCCCGGCGACGCGGCGCTCAGCTCCGTCACCACCAGGGTCACCTCCGTGCGCACCGCCGTGTACACCGACTTCGGCATCACCGGCCGCGGTACGGAACTGACCCTGGCCGATCCCTGGCTCGACGAACACGACGTCCTGCTCTCCACCATCCGCGACGCCACCGTGCACGCGGGCGGGCAGGCCCTGAGGCTCGCCGACGAACCGCTCGGCGAGGACGTCCACGGCAACGAGCTCGAACTGGCCGAGCTGTACGACGGGCTGCGCCCCGGCCGGCGGCTGATCGTGTCCGGGGAGCGCACCGACGTCACCGCCGCGCCCGCCACCGAACTGGTGACGATCGCGGGCGTCGAGCAGATCCTCGACCCGCTGCTGCCCGGCGACCACGTGCACACGCGGCTGACCCTGACGACGGACCTCGCCCACCGCTACCGGCGCGCCACCGTGCGCGTACGGGGCAACGTCGTGGCGGCGGGGCACGGCGAGAGCCGGGACGAACCGATCGGCAACGGCGACGCGGACCTCGCCAACCAGACGTTCGCGCTCTGGCAGGCGCCCCTGACCTGGCTGCCCGCCGACAACCCTCAGGGCGCGACCCCGGCCCTGGACGTACGCGTCGACGGCCTGCTCTGGCACCGGGTCGACAGCCTCGCCGGGCGCGGACCCCGAGAGCGGGTCTACGTCCTCGGCGCCGCGGGCGGCCGGACCACGGTCACCTTCGGCGACGGCGTGCACGGCGCCCGGCTCCCCACCGGTCACGAGAACGTCCGGGCACGCTACCGCTTCGGCACCGGCCGGGCCGCCAACGTCCGCGCCGACCGCGTCACCCAGGCCGTGACCCGGCCGCTGGGCGTCACCGGGGTCACCAACCCGCAGCCCGCGACGGGCGGCGCGGACGCGGACGGCCCCGGCCGGACCCGGACCGCGATCCCGCTCGCCGTGTCCGCCCTCGACCGGCTGGTGTCGGTCGCCGACTACGAGGACTTCGCCCGCTCCCGGGCCGGGATCGGCCGGGCGGCGGCGCGTGAGCTCTTCGACGGCCGACGGCAGGTGCTGCACGTCACCGTGACCGGGGCCCAGGACGTCCCGATCGCCGACGACTCCGACCTGCTCACCGCACTGCGCTCCTCACTCGCCCGGTACGGCGACTCCCGGCTGCCCGTCCGCGTCCAGGTGCGCGAACTGCTGCTGCTCGTCGTCGCGGCGAAGGTGAAGGTGGCCCGCGACCACAGCTGGCGGATCGTCGAACCGAGACTGCGTCAGGCCCTGCTGACCCGGTTCGGCAGCTCCCGGCGCGAGCTGGGCAGCCCCGCCCGTCTGTCGGACGTGCTGGCGACGGCGCACACCGTGCCCGGCGTCGACCACGTGGACGTGGACGTCTTCGGCGGGGCGCCGGCGTCCCTCACCTCCGAGGGACTGCCCGCCCTCGCGGACGCGCTCGCCGAACCGCGCACCACGGTCCCGGCACGGCTCGCCACCTACGACGAGGACGTGCACCGGGTGACCGCGCCGGAGGGCGAGACACTCACCGCGGTCGCCGCCCGGTACGGCATCGCCCTCGCCGAACTGCTGCGCCTCAACCCGGACATCACCGACACCCGCCGCCTGGCGAAGGGCCGCGCGGTGTGCGTCTTCCGCGGGATCCGGCCCGCACAGCTCGCCCTGCTGTCACCGGACGTCCCCGACACGCTGACTCTCACGGAGGTCACCGCATGAACACCCAGGAAGGGAGCGTCGCATGAGCAGGGAACCCGACGGGCTCGCGGAGCTGCTCCCGCAGTGGCACCGGCTGCGGGACGCGGAGGGCGGGGAGCCGCTGCGGGCCCTGCTCGCGGTGATCGCCGAGCAGGTCGACCGGGTGCGCGACGGCGTCGACCAGAGCTACGAGGACCTCTTCGTGGAGACCGCCTCGCCCTGGGTGCTGCCGTACCTCGGCGACCTCGTCGGCTACCGGCCGCTGCCCGGCTACGAGCGGGTCCGGACGGCCGGGCTGGGCGGCACCACGGACGAGGCCCGCTCACGGCTGGCCGAGGCACTCGCCCCACGCCGCGACGTGGCGGCCACGGTCGCCAACCGCCGCCGCAAGGGCACCCTCGCCCTGTTGGAGGAGCTGGCCCAGGAGATCGCCGGATGGCCCGCCAGGGCCGTGGAGTTCTCCCGGCTGGTCTCCCACCAGCAGCCGGTCAGGCTGTACGGGACGGGGGCAGGAACCGGCGACGTGCGCAGGGCCGGCCGGGGCCGGCTGGCCGACGTGCGCGACGGGGCGCGACTCGACCTGGCGGGCGGCCCGTTCGACGCCCTGGCCCGGTCGGTCGACGTACGCAGGGCCGCCTCGACGCGACGTCGGGGCGGGCATTCGCCCGCCGGGGTGGGGCTGTTCGTATGGCGGCTGAAGCCCTACCGGGTGAGCCGGGCACCGGCGTACTGCGTCGACCGCGCCCGCAGCCTGTACACGTTCTCGATCCTGGGCAACGACACCGCGCTGGTGACCCGGCCCGTGCCGGAACCCTCCGCCACGCACCTCGCGACCGTCGACCACGTGCCCGCCTCCATCAGCAGGCGGCAGCTCGCGGACCGGCTCGCCGACCACTACGGTCCGGGCAAGAGCTTCACGGTCTGGCGCGACGGGCAGGACGAGCCCGTGCCGATGTCGGACATCGTCGTGGCGGACCTGACCGGCTGGCGCTACCGTCCCAGGCTCGGCCAGGTGGCCGTCGACCCGGTGCTGGGACGGATCGCCTTCGGGTCCCGCTCGGCACCCAGACAAGGGGTCTGGGTCACCTACCACTACGCCTTCGGTGACGACACCGGCGGCGGTGAGTACCCGCGCGACCGCGTCACCTCACCCGCCGCCCGGATCTACCGGGTCGGCCCCGGCCAGGCCCACCAGCGGATCATGGACGCCTACGAACGGTGGCGCACCGACCGGCGTTCCGGTCACTGCGGTGCCGAGGGCATCATCGAGATCACCCACAGCGGCGCCTACCAGGAGCAGCTCGACTTCGACCTCGGCCGCGGCGACCGGCTGGAACTGCGGGCGGCCGAGGGCTGCCGCCCCGTGATCCGGCTGCTCGACTGGTACAGCAACCGCCCCGACGCGCTCAACATCCGGGCGCAGGAGGGTGGACGGGAGGGGCAGGAGGACGCCGACGCGCCCCGGATCGTCCTGGACGGGCTGCTGGTCACCGGACGCGGGCTGCACGTCAGCGGCCCCGTCGGCGCGGTCGTGCTGCGGCACTGCACCCTGGTGCCCGGCTGGTCGCTGGAGACCGACTGCGACCCGCACTCCCCTGAGGAACCGAGCCTGGTCCTGGACCGGACCACCGCCTGTGTGTCCATCGACCGCAGCATCCTCGGCACCATCGAGGTCATCGGCGAGGAGGTGAGCACCGACCCCCTGCCCATCCACATCCGCGACAGCGTCCTGGACGCCACCGGCCACCACCTCCCGGCGCTCTCCGCCCCGGACTGCCGGCACGCGCACGCCGTGCTGCACGCGCACCGCACCACGGTCATCGGCGAGGTCCACACCCATGCGGTGCGGATCGCCGAGAACAGTGTCTTCACCGGGCAGCTGCGGGTGGCCCGGCGAGGCATCGGCTGCCTGCGGTACTGCTACGTGCCGCCCGGGTCCCGCACCCCGAGCCGCCACCGCTGCCAGCCGGATCTCGTGGGCGCCGAACAGGCCTCAGACGTACGCCCGTTGCTGACCAGCGAGCGGTACGGCACCCCGGCGTACGGGCGGCTCGCCGACGGCGGGCCGTGGCAGATCCGGCGAGGCGCCGACGACGGCTCCGAGATGGGGGTCTTCCACCGGCTCCACGAACCGCAGCGCGAGGACAGCCTGCGGGCCAGGCTCGCCGAGTACACCCCGGCCGGTACGGACGCGGGGATCTTCACCGTGACCTGACCGTCCAGCCGTCCGGCCGTCCGGCCGCCCCGCCCGCCCCGCCCGCCCCGATCTCTTCCGAACGACGTACTTCCGAGGGGGACCCCTTCCCATGCACGCAGATCTCTCCCGCGACACCTTCCGGCCCGACCGGCGCTACGCGGCGGTCCTCACCCAGCAGGGCCGAGTCCAACTGGACGCCGACGCCAACGAACAGGCCGCGATCCAGCTGCACCTGGCCCGGACCACCGCCGCCGACCTCATCGGGCAGCACGGCGGCCCGCGCGGCGCGACCGGATTCGAGGTGGGCTTCCTGGGCGGCAGCCGGGAGCTCGACGACCTGTCGCTCGGCGGCGGGCGTTACTACGTCGACGGGATCCTGCTGGACGCGACCCGCCCCGAACCCGGCGTACCGGCCGAGGAGGACGCCACCGACGACGCGGAGACCCCGGCGACCTGGACCTACTGGGACCAGCCGGACGGCTACCGCGATCCGGAACGCCCCGGCGACCGGCTGCCCACCCGGTTCCCCTACCTCGTCTGCCTCAAGGTGTGGGAGCGCTCGGTGACGGCGGCCGAGGACCCGCTGCTGCGCGAGGTAGCGCTCGGGTCGGCGACACCCGACACCGCGGCCCGGATCAAGACCGTGTGGCAGGTGCTGCCGCTCCCCGGCGCGCAGCTGGAACTGGCGGACGGGGCGACCAAGGACCAGGTCCGCGAGGCGTTCGCGCGCTGGGCGGCGGCGCAGGCGCCGACGGCGCGGATGGCGGCGCGCAGCGAGCGGCCCGAGCACGCGGACGACGATCCCTGCCTGGTGGAGCCGGACGCCCGCTACCGGGGCCCGGAGAACCAGCTGTACCGCGTGGAGATCCACGAGGGCGGCGTGGCGGGCGACGCCACCTTCAAGTGGTCGCGGGAGAACGGCTCCGTGACGCTCCCCGTCGACGGGATCGACGGGACCTGGGTGGAGCTGGCCTCGCTCGGCAACGACGACAAGCTCGGTCTGGGCGTCGGCGACCAGGTGGAGTTCGTGGACACCGGGTACACCAGCCGGGGCGAGCCGCTGCCCCTGCTGCGGATCGAGGAGGTCGACCTGCCGGGACGGCGGGTACGGCTCTCCGACGAGCCCCACCCCTCGGTCGGGCGGCGCCCCGGGCTCCACCCCTACCTGCGGCGCTGGGACCAGCGGGCCGCCCGCACCCGGAAGTCCGCGGCGAAGCTGCGGGGCGGGGCGGTCCGGCTGGAGGAGGGTGGCTGGCTGCCGCTGGAGGACGGCGTGTTCGTGTACTTCGAGCCGGGCCGGACCTACCGGTCCGGTGACTTCTGGACCGTCCCGGCCCGGACGGTGACCGGCGGGGTCGAGTGGCCGTCCGACGCGGCGCGCCGCCCGCTGCTGCGGTCCCCGCAGGGCGTCCGGGTCCACTACGCACCGCTTGCCTGGGTCCTGGGGGAGGGGTCGGTCGCGGACCTGCGGATGACGTTCGCGCCGCTGGCCGCCGTCATCCCCGCGGCCGACGAACGGGCGCTGGCCGCCGAGGCGGAGGCCGAAGCGGAAGCCGAGGCCACGGAGAACGCCGCCGCCGGTTCGGACGGCCGGACGGTGGGGCAGGACGACCAGGGACAGGCCGAGAACTGACGCACCACCTGGGTAAAGGAGCACCACGATGGCAACGCCTCTGTCCGCCGAAAAACTGCTCAAGGCCCTGCGGGACGAGGGTCTGCGTGTCGTCGAGCACCGGAGCTGGCGCACGCACAACCGTAACCACAAGGGCTCCTGGGGGCCTGTCAACGGTGTGATGATCCATCACACCGTGACCTCGGGCACCCAGAGCTCCGTGGACCTCTGCTACGACGGCCACTCCAGCCTTCCGGGCCCGCTGTGCCACGGGGTGATCGCCAAGGACGGCTCGGTCCACATGGTGGGCCACGGCCGTGCCAACCACGCCGGACTCGGCGACGACGACGTCCTGCGCGCGGTGATCAACGAAACGTCCCTGCCCGCCGACAACGAGGCCAACACCGACGGCAACCGTCACTTCTACGGCTTCGAGTGCATCAACCTCGGTGACGGCAAGGACCCGTGGCCGGCCGCCCAGCTGGAGGCCGTCGAGAAGGCCGCCGCCGCGATCTGCCGGGCGCACGGCTGGAACCAGCGCTCGGTGATCGGCCACAAGGAGTGGCAGCCGGGGAAGATCGATCCGCGCGGGTTCACGATGGACTCGATGCGCTCCAGGGTCAAGACGCGCCTCGCGGGCAAACCGGACGGCCCGTCGAAGCCACCCGCCCCCAAACCCCCGGCGAGGTACGAGCCGTTCCCCGGATCCGCGTACTTCCGGGCCGGCCGGCGCAGCGCCGTCATCACGGCGATGGGAAAGAGACTGGTGGCCGAGGGCTGCGGACGGTACGAGGTCGGCCCCGGCCCGGACTGGTCCGAGGCCGACCGCAAGTCGTACGCCGCGTGGCAGCGCAAGCTGGGCTACTCGGGCAGCGACGCGGACGGCGTCCCGGGCAAGACCAGTTGGGACAAGCTCAAGGTGCCCAACGTCTGAGCCGCGGGTGCGGCGGTCCCCGCCACCAGGCGGGGGCCCCCCCGCCCCGCGAACCCCGAAAGGGA
>NZ_JBEOVL010000049.1:0-52588 GCF_040295485.1 Streptomyces sp. NPDC002793
ATCTGGGCGCGGGCTTCCCCCTCCGAGACCACCGCATGTGCCGGGGTTCGGCTCGTCGGGGGCGGTGGGCGCCGGGGGGGCCGCGGGGGGGTGCGGGCGCGCGCCCGCACCACCGCGTACGCGTACGAGGTGGATGCGCCCGGCGGCACTCACCTCGGCCCGGGACGGCTTGACGCCGAATTGACGGTGGTTGACGTGCGGTTTCGGAGATTTTCACTTTGTTGTCGAAGCATTGCACCCGGAGCGCGGGGGATTGCGGAGGCGGCGCGCAAGGATGGAAACCGTACGCCGCGTATCGGTATCCATCCATGGGAGTCGAGCATGCCCCACTCTGTCGACCATCTTCCTGTAATAGACCGTGCGGACATCACCGTCGCGCTTGTCGAGATGGTTTCCACCGGCGGACCGGAGGAGCAGCGGTCCCTGGCGGAGGCCACGGCTTCGCATTGGCGTGCCGATGAGTTCCCCGAAGGTCTCGTCTCGCTGAGTTGCTATGTGAGCAGTGACGGAAAATCAATCCTGATCTACGAGCAATGGGCGGAGGTTCCGCCTGGAGGCGGCGACCGTTCGCCCGGCTCCGTGCCTTTCCGTCTTTACAGGGTTGTCCGGCAGCTCAGCCCGCTCGGCCTGCGGCTTCCCTCTCCGGGGCTTCCCCCGTCGGTGATGCCCCCGCCGGTGCGGCGGCCGGTGCCTCCGGGCGGCCTGGGAGCAGCGGGGTGGCGAGGAGGATGACCACGGAGACCGCGGTCACGAACCAGTACACCCCTTGGAACCCGCTGACCGCGTCGGCGGTGGAGCCCTTGTCCGCGTTCATGGTGGCCAGGATGAGGGCGACCACCGCGACGCCCAAGGCGCCGCCGAGCTGGTTGAGGTTGTAGAGCACCGAGCTGCCCTGCGGGACCTTCTCCGGGGGGAGCGTGCGGTAGAGGGCGCCCATGGTGGGGGCGCCGACCGCACCGAGGCCCAGCCCGATGGCGAAGGTACCCGCCGCCGAGAGGAGTTCGCCGCTGGACGCACTGATCTGGGTCAGGGCGAACCCGCCGAGACCGGCGATGACCGCGCCGCCCGCTGCCAGGTTCCTGGCCCCCGTACGGTCGCTGAGCCGTCCTGCAAGGGGCATCGCCAGTGCCGAGCCGAGCCCCAGCGGGGCGACCAGCAGTCCGGCGGCGCGCGCGTCGTGTCCGTGCAGCAGCTGGTAGTAGAGCGGCAGCGCGAACAGGCCCGCATAGGTGGCGAGCCCGACAAGGCCCTGGACCGTCACGCTCGCGGCGAAGCTGCGACTGCTGAAGAGACGGACGTCGATCAGGGGCGGGGTCCGCCGGGCCCGCAGAGCGTGCAGCACGTACGCGACGAGCAGCACCAGCCCGATGCCGAGCGGCACGAGCACGGTGGGCGTGCCGAAGGTGGCGTGCTCTCCGGCCTGGGTGAGACCGAGCACCATGGCGGCGAATCCGGGGGCCATCAGCGCGAAGCCCAGGACGTCGAGCCCGGTGCCGGACTGCTGTGCGGCCTTCGGGTCCGCCGGGATGACTCGGGTGGCCAGGAAGAAGGCGACGATGCCGATGGGCAAGTTGATGAAGAACATCCAGCGCCAGTCCAGGGCTTCGAGAACCACGCCGCCCAGGACGGGACCGAGCACCGGGCCCAGGGAGAGCACGACGCCCATCATGCCCATGACGCGTCCGGCTCGGCTGGGACCCGCCGCGCGGGCGAGGATCACCAGCACGAGCGGATCGAGCACACCGGTCCCGAGGCCCTGCAGGACGCGGAAGGCGATCAGGCTCTCCACGTTCCAGGCGAGGGCGGAGGCCAAGGAGCCGACGAGGAAGAGCACGAGGCCGAAGAGCCACAGCTTCTTGACGCCGAACCGTCCGATCGCCCAGCTGGTGACGGGGATGGTGACGGTGAGGGTCAGCAGGTAGGCGGTGGAGGCCCAGCTGATCGCGGTCAGGGAAGTGCTGAACTCCTCCGAGAGGGTCTCGGCGGCCACGGTCACCATCGTGCTGTCGAGGATCCCCATGATCCCGCCCAGCAGGACCACGCCGATCAGCCGCAACAGCCTGGGATCCAGGCGGTCGTCCTGAGCTTGAGACATGAGGCAACTCCATAGCGAACGCAGCGAAAGCTCTTTTGAACCAGACGGTTCAAGCTAGCGGCCTCCCCCGGCGCTGTGCAACCAGGCGGCCCAATGACTTGGACTGATCGGTTCATCCAGAAGGCTCCGGCGGTAGAATGATTTGGTGACTGAAGTCAGAACGTCCGAGCCACCCCGACGCAATGCATCACGCGGCCGCATCGACAAGCGACGAGCGATCCTCGACGCGGCCTTCCGCGTCTTCGCGCGGGAGGGCTACGGGCAGTCCTGCGTGCAGGAGATCGCCGCCGAGGCAGGCGTCGCGAAGCCCACCATCTACAACCACATGCACGACAAGGAGTCGCTGTTCCGCGAGGCGATGGAGACGGTGGCCGTACGCACGGCCGACCACAACCTTGCCGCGCTGGATCCCCTGCGGGAGCCCTCGGGCGACGTCGGGAACGCACTGACGGAGACGGGCCGGCTGCTGCTGCGGTGCCACTGCGCCGACGAGTCCTGGGCGCTGCGACGACTCCTGTACGCCGAGGCCGCCAGATTCCCCGACCTGCTGGAGTCCGTGCAGCGCCAGGTCGGCCAGCGTCTGGCGGAGACCCTGGCCGACCGCCTTGCCCGGCTGGCTCTGGCGGGGCGGCTGCGAAACCAGGATCCGGACGTGGCGGCCGAGCAGTTCCTCGCCCTGCTCACCGGTCCGGCGGAGGCCCGGTCCCTGCTGGGCACCCGCCCCGTGCCCGAGGGTGAACTGAACGACGTGGTCGAGGCGGCGGTACGCACGTTCCTCCACGCGTACTCCTCGGCGGCACCCACGCCCGGTGTCCGGTTCAGTGATGCCGGCGGTGCGGATGCGGCAGGGGGGCGCGGATGACCACCACCCTGATCACCGGCGCCAACAAGGGGCTCGGGCTGGAGAGTGCCCGTCGCCTGGTCGCCCTCGGGCATACGGTCTATCTCGGAGCCAGGGACGCCGGGCGCGGGCAGCGGGCGGCCGATGAGATCGGTGCGCACGCTGTGCATATCGATGTGACGGACGATGACGCCGTCGAGTCGGCCGCGCGCGATGTCAGGGAGCGTTCGGGGCACCTCGACGTCCTCGTCAACAATGCCGGCATCATCGGTCCGCTCAGGGCGGCCTCCGATCTCACCGCCGACGACGTGCGCACGGTGTACGAGACCAATGTGTTCGGGGTCGTACGCGTCACCCAGGCATTCCTCCCCCTGCTCGAGGCCGCCGCGGCCCCGGTCGTGGTGAACGTCAGCAGTGGCCTCGGTTCGCTGGCGATCGCCGAGGAGCCCGCGAAGTACGAGCACATTCTCCCGGTGTACTACGCCGGCCTCGGCTACAACTCCTCCAAAGCGGCCCTCAACATGCTCACCGCGCAGTACGCGCACGCGCATCCGACCATCCGTTTCAACGCGGTGGATCCCGGCTGGACGGCGACCGACCTGAACGGCCACCGGGGTGTGCAGACGGTCGAGGAGGGCGCGCGGATCATCGTCGATATGGCGCTGACCGGCTCCGGAGGACCCACGGGTGGCTTCTTCGGTAACTCCGGGCCCGTCCCGTGGTGACGCGTCCCGGTGGGTCTGCGAGGTGACCGACAACAGAGAACCCAGGGTTTCTGATTCATGCCCCCCGATGACCGCCTGAAATAACGGCGAGCCTGTTCACGTTCTCGCCAAATCTGTATCGGCTCGACCCCGCCTCACCCTGCAGCGAAACCTGTTGACAGGCGGACCCGTCGGTTTGGTAACGTCTCTGCGTTCTTTCTGTAGATGCCGTGGGAACTATAATTGGGGGAATTGTGGCCGACGTTGACGAAGTCAGGAAGAGCTTAACGGGAATACTTCAGAGCGGATTCGAGAAGAGCCCTCATGGCCTGTCCTCACCGTGTTCCACCCGCGACCACCTGCCGATCGGCGGCAATCCGGACAGGTTGACAAGGGGCCCCGGGGGGCCCATCCGAATAGTTTTCGCAGCCCATCATGCATTAGTGCGGGATTCGGTCGCCGGAATACTCCATGCGCAGGATGACATTCTTCTCGTGGGGGTCACGCTACACAGGGCCGAGGCTTTACAACTGGCCGCCGAGCGAAGTCCCCATGTCATCGTTCTGGAGCCTTCCGAAATTCTGGACGATTCGGTCCGCACGGTCAGGTCCCTGCGCCGCACCTCCCCTCGTTCGTCCCTGCTGGTCATTCCGCCCTTCCGGGCGGGCGACCGGACGGCTCTGCTGGAGGTCGGAGCGCACATCGTTCTCGCCGGGGAAGACGGCGCGGGCGCGCTGCTGGCCGCCGCACGGTACCTCGCGACTCCGGCGAGGACCGACGCTGCCAGGGAGAGCCCGATCGCGCTCTCCCCGCGTGAACTGCAGGTGGTGCGCTGTGCGGCCGCCGCCATGACCAATCAGCAGATTGCCAGCAGGCTGGGTATCACCCTGGGGACGGTGAAACGTCACCTGCACTCCGCGTTCCGCAAGCTGGGGGCTGTCTCCCGGCTCGACGCCGTGCACAAGGCGTTGACGGCGGGGCTCCTGGGGGTCCCCGCTCCCGTCGCCCTGAAGTACGCGGTGCGGGCCCACCGGCTGCCGCCCAAGCGCCGAGACACCGCGAGTGCCACGTAGCTCGCGTCGTTGTCCGGGCTCCTGGCACTCCGGCCGTAGGTCGTGATCTTGCTGGTGGGGCGGCCGGGAGGCGATGCGACGGGTGGTGGCGATGCGCTGTCCCACCCCGCGCGTCGTGGTGGACGTGAGGCGAGGTGCCGAGGACGGGCGCCCCTCGTGGCGGCACGTGAGCCCGTTCGGGTCCCCCGGTGGCGGCTGTGGCGCCTACCCCGTGGGGCAGGTCCAGCCGTCAGCGCCGTTCGCGCCCGCCTTGCCACCGGCCCTGTTCCCGCCTGCCGGTCCGGCGCTTACGCGCGCTCTGCGAGCCACCTTCCGATGTGCGCCTGACCAGCTAAAAGGCCCTCCGGGGTGGAGGGCCTCGAAATGGTGCGCACTGTGTGCCCCCGGCAGGACTCGAACCTGCGGCCAAGCGCTTAGAAGGCGCCTGCTCTATCCACTGAGCTACGGGGGCCGGGTGTCGGCCTGCTGCCCCGGAGGGCCTGGTTCAAGCCATCCGTGACCTTGCCGGGACAAGGATAGGGCTCAGATCACCTCGTCCTGGTTGCTTCACCTGCGTGGCACGATGTGGAGGTTCGGTGAAGCGAACCGATAATCGCAGGTAGGTGCGATTCATGCATCGCTTTTGGCGGCTCACGCCCCGGGTGTTGTGCACTCGTTATGCCTGCGCCCCACTCGTCCCCTCTGTCCCCGGGGCGGATCCGCCGCGCAGAGGGGGCTTATACGCTTCAAAAAGCCGCCAAAATTGGGCATTCTTCACATGTGGTAACCATGGATGTACGGCCCCAGCTCATCGACGCACTTTCCGCCCTGCGCGACCGTGTCGCTGCCGTGCGTCTTCCACTCCCGCTGCCGGGTGCCCCGCGGGCCCGGCAGACGCGGACCGAACTGCTCGCCCAGCTCGACGACTACCTCGTACCCCGTCTGAAGGATCCCGAGGCACCGCTGCTCGCCGTGATCGGGGGATCCACCGGCGCGGGCAAGTCGACGCTCGTCAACTCGCTGGTGGGGTGCCGGGTCAGTGAGGCCGGTGTGCTGCGCCCGACCACCCGGACCCCCGTACTCGTCTGCCACCCGGACGACCACCACTGGTTCGCCGGGGTGCGGGTGCTGCCGCAGCTGACCCGGGTGTGGCTGCCCCCGGGACAGGTCCCGGACCCGGACGGGCTCGACCACCTCGGGGCCGAGGGGGGCGACGACACCGTGCTGCGGGTGGAGACCGCGGCGACGCTGCCCCGGGGGCTCGCGCTCCTGGACGCCCCCGACATCGACTCGCTGGTCGTACGCAACCGGGTCCTGGCCGCCGAACTCATCTGCGCCGCCGACATCTGGGTCATGGTGACCACCGCGTCCCGCTACGCGGACGCCGTGCCGTGGCATCTGCTGCGCACCGCCAAGGAGTACGACGCCTCCCTGGTCACCGTCCTGGACCGGGTGCCGCACCAGGTGATCGCCGAGGTGTCCCGGCAGTACGCCGCCCTGCTCACCCGGGCCGGTCTCGGCGAGGTCCCGCGCTTCACCATCCCCGAGCTGCCCGAGTCCGCGGGTGGTGGCACGGGGCTGCTGCCCACCACCGCCGTCGCCCCGCTGCGTGCCTGGCTCACCCACCGGGCGCAGGACCCGGCGGCCCGTCAGCAGGCCGTGGGGCGTACGGCGTCCGGGGTCATCGACTCGCTCAACGTGCGGATGCCCGAGCTGGCCGGGGCGGTCGCCGCGCAGTACGCCGCGGCCGTGCGGCTGACCGGCGGGGTCGAGGAGGCGTACGGGAAGGAACTGTCGCGGGTGCGGCGGCGGCTCAGGAACGGTGCCGTGCTCGCCGGCGGTGCCCGCACCAGATGGCGCGGATACCCGCTCTACAGCACGGCGGGAGAGCTGCTGGACGCACTCGTGGAGAGCCTGATCGCCCTGTTGCAGTGCGCCGTCGCTGCCTCCGACGAGCAGATCCGCGCGACCTGGCAGCGTGAGCCCGCCGCTGGGATCTTCCGCTTCGAGGACGCCGGCCGGGAGGACGGCGGATGGGGCCCCGCCGAAGACATCCAGGGCCGGATCGCCATGGCCGTACGCCGCTGGCGGCGCGTCCTGGAGGAACTGGCCGAGGAGGAGGCGCGGCTCCTCGAACGCAGTGCCGCGCCCGACGCGGAGACGGTGGCGGCCCTGCTGGCCGCCGCACTCCTCGGCGGGCGCCGCGCCAGGGGCGCCGGGGAGCAGCTCGCCGAACGCATCGGCGCCCAGGGGGCGCTGCGGCTCCGTGACAAGGGCGGGGCCCTGCTCACCGACTGCCTGGACCAGGTCATGCACGGCGAGCGTGACCGGCGGCTCGCCCCGCTGGACGTGCTCGAAGTCGCCCCCGAGCCGCAGGCCGAACTCATCGCCGCGCTGTCCGTACTGCAGAAGGAGAGGTGGCAGCGATGACTGCCGTCACTGACCAGGGCCGGGACCACGGACAGGGGCCGGAGCCCGAAGGCCCGGCGGAGACCCGGGAGGAGAACGTACGGCGCTGGGACGACGGGCTCATCGCGCGGCGTGCCGCGGAGGCGGCACAGGAGGGCCCCGAGGACGAGCGGGCCCCCCAGGAGGACGATCCGGCGCTCCAGGTCGAGGCGTACGGACTGCCCGGCAGCCCCTTGCGGCCACGGCTGGACGCGCTCCGGGAGCTGGTCGGGCTCTCCCGCGCCCGGCTCGACGGGGACACGCTCGCCGAGGCGGGGCGGGTGCTCGACGAGGCGTCGGCCCGTCAGAGGCTCTCCTCCCGGCACACGGTCGTCGCCATCGCTGGGGCCACGGGCAGCGGGAAGTCCACCCTCTTCAACGCGCTGGCCGGCGTCCAGATCTCCGACACCGGACTGCGCAGGCCGACCACCTCGGCCCCGATCGCCTGCAGCTGGACCGACGGCGCAGCCGGGCTGCTCGACCGGCTGGCCATCCCCGGCCGGCTGCGGCGCAGGCCCGTGCAGGGCTCCACGGCCGTCGACGAGGCGTTGCAGGGCCTCGTCCTGGTGGACCTGCCCGACCACGACTCGGCGGCGACCGGGCACCGGGAGCAGGTGGACCGGGTGCTGGCCCTGGTCGACGCGGTGATCTGGGTCGTCGACCCGGAGAAGTACGCCGACGCGGCCCTGCACGAACGCTATCTGCGGCCGCTCGCCGGGCACGCCGAGGTCTCCTTCGTCGTCCTCAACCAGATCGACCGGCTTCCGGGAGAGGCCGCCGATCTGGTCCTGGACGATCTGCGCAGGCTTCTCGACGAGGACGGGATGCCGGTGGGTGAGCACGGCGAGCCGGGCGCCACCGTCATGCCCCTGTCCGCGCTCACCGGAGCCGGGGTGGGTGACCTGCGGGAACTGCTCGGCAGGTTCGTCCAGGCCCGTACGGCGGCGGCGCGCAGGCTGTCCGCCGACGTGGACGCCGCCGCCGCGCGGCTCCGGCCCGTGTACGTCGCCGAGGGGCGGCCGGGGCTCGGCGAGCGGGCTCGCGAGGAGTTCACCGACCGGCTCGCGGACGCCGTGGGAGCGGGGGCCGCGGGGCAGGCGGCGGAACGCGAGTGGCGCAGGAACGCGGGACGGGCCTGCGGGACGCCCTGGCTGCGGCTGTGGCGCTGGTACGAGTCCACCCGGCAGCTCGGCGGCCTCGACCTGATGGCGCAGGTGCTCGCGCCCCCGGAGGAGGAGATCACCGCCCGGCAGCGGGTGGAGCAGGCGGTGCGGAAACTGGCGGACGACGCGGTGGACGGGTTGCCCGCACCCTGGGCACAGGCCGTGCGCGAGGCCGCGGTGAGCGGGGCGAAAGGGCTGCCGGAAGCGCTGGACGAACTGTCCCGGAGGGCTCAGGCAGAGGCCGGCGGCCGGTCCCGGGGGAGGAGCGGGAGCGGGGACACGGGGTCCGCACCGGTGGGTCGGGGTGGACCGGCGGGCGTACCAGGCGCGCCCGCCGCCGAGGCCCGGGGCGGCGGCCGTGGCGGCAGGCCGCCGAGGCCGGCGTGGTGGCCCGCCGCGGTGCTCGCGCAGGCCTCGATGACGCTGCTCCAGATCTTCGGCGGGCTGTGGCTGCTCGGCCAGATCGTGGGCGTGCTCGAACCCGGCCTGCTCGTCCCGGCCCTGCTGATGCTGGCCGGAGTGGTCGGCGGTCCGCTCGTCGAGTGGTCGTGCGCGGCCGCGGCACGGGGGCCCGCACGCCGGTACGGGCAGGAGGCGGAACGGCGGCTCCGCGAGGCAGCGGCGGGCTGCGGCAGGGCCAGGGTCCTGGACCCGGTGGCGTCGGAACTGGCGCGCTACCGAGAGGTGCGGGAGCGGTATGTGGCGGTGACGGAGTTGTCCACAACCGGCGGGTAATCCACAGGCCGCACAGGATTCCCGGTTTCCGTCCAGCATGGTGTGCGACGGAATCAGGCAGACGCACCGGACCGTGCGCCGTCGCGCCGCGTCGTGCCGCATCGGCGCAGGGCGGACAGCGGGACGGAAAGCGGACGGAATGCGGCAGGGAAACGGGGGACGGGACATGAATGAGACCTTGGTGACGCTGGTCGGAAACGCCGCGACCGCGGTGGACTTCCGCGAGACGGCGACAGGGCCGACGGCGCGATTCCGCCTCGCGGTGACACCCCGGCGGTGGGACCGGGAACAGCAGGCCTGGACGGACGGCCGCACCGGTTTCTACACGGTGTGGGCGCGGCGGACGCTCGCCGCGAATCTGACCGGCTCGGTGTCGGTCGGGGAGCCGCTCGTCGTGCACGGCCGGCTGAAGGTGCGCGAGGAGGAGAAGGACGGGGTGTGGAGGACCTCCGTGGACGTCGAGGCCACGGCGGTGGGACACGATCTGACCAGGGGCACGGCCGCGTTCCGGCGGGTGGTCAGGGGCGACCCCACCCTGACCGCGCCCACGCATCGTCAGAAACCGGCCACGGAAATGGCATCGGTGTCCTGAAGTGGAGGAGGCGCGCCGAACGCGGCTATAACGATTACGAGTCGGAATGCTTATCTGACGGCATGACGGGGGATTCCCCTTGGCTCGCTCCTTACGATTCCCCCGTACTCATGCGGCACTTGAGTTTGCTGGCGAGGCCCCTCCCACACGCGCATCATGCGTGAAGGTCTCGCCCGGAGGGGAATTCTGTGTTTTTTGTGTCTTCAGCATCCACTTCGTCGTCGACGGCGGCGACGGAGGGCTCCACAGGGAGCCGGAGCGGGAGCGGACAGCGGCGGCCCGGCCGGGTGACTGCCAGGGGCGGACGGGGCCACGGTCCGGTCAGAGCGGCAGCCGCGATGCTGGCCGCAGGGCTGGTCGCCGCGGGAACACTCGTGGGCGCGACGCCCGCGGCCGCGGACGGGACGGGCCAGCACCAGGGCGGAGCGACCGCCGTCCTGGACGGGCTGAAGACCTACGACACCGCGGTGCTGCGCACCGGTGGTGAGGGCGGCGAGGCGGGCGCGACGCAGGAGCTGCCCGCCGGTCTGTTCGAGCTGGACGTCGACGGTGGCGGCCAGCTGAAGACGTACTGCATCGACATCCACAACCCCACGCAGGACCGGGCGAAGTACCTGGAGACCCCCTGGGACCAGACCTCGCTCGGCGCCAACGAGGACGCCGGCAAGATCCGCTGGATCCTGCAGCACTCCTACCCGCAGGTCGACGACCTCGCCGATCTCGCCGCCGAGGCCGGCACCGGGCCGCTCACCGCCAGGACGGCGGCCGCGGGCACCCAGGTCGCCATCTGGCGCTTCTCGGACAAGGCCGACGTCGAGGCCAAGGACGGGCAGGCGGAGAAGCTGGCCGACTGGCTGGAGAAGAAGGCGGAGAGCGTCGCGGAGCCGAAGGCCTCCGTGGCGCTGGAGCCGGCCGCGGTCTCCGGCAAGGCCGGTGAGCGGGTCGGCCCGGTCACCGTCCGCACCGACGCCGGCCAGGTCTCCGTGACCCCGCCGGCCGATGCCGCCGCGAGCGGGGTCCAGGTCACCGACAAGGACGGCAAGCCCGTCACCGAAGCGGCCGACGGCACCGGCCTCTACTTCGACATCCCCCAGGACGCCGCGGACGGCTCCGCGTCGCTGACCGTCCAGGCCACCACGTCCGTGCCCGTCGGCCGGGTCTTCGCCGGGCTGACCAAGAGCCAGACCATGATCCTCGCCGGCTCCAGCGAGTCCACGGTCACCGCGACGGCGAGCGCCACCTGGGCCGAGAAGGGCGCGGTCCCCGCGCTCACCGCGCGGAAGAACTGCGCCAAGGGCGGCGTGGACATCACGGCGGCCAACAAGGGCGACGAGGCGTTCACCTTCGAGCTGGCCGGCACCGAGCACACCATCGCCGCGGGCGAGACCCGCACGGTGACGATCCCGGTCGCCGAGGACCAGGCCTACGACTTCACGATCACCGGGCCCGGCGGCTTCAGCGAGAACTTCAAGGGCGTCCTGGACTGCGCGACCGCGGGTGCCCCCGGACTGGGTGATGGCGTCGGCACCCAGAGTGGTGCCGAGCCCGTGCCCGCCCAGACCGGCACCAGCTCCACCGGTGCCACCGGCGCCGAGGGCGACCTCGCCGCGACCGGCGGTTCCAGCGCCACCCCGGTCATCGCGGGTGTCGCCATCGTCCTCGTCGTCCTCGGCGGCGGCGCGGTCTTCCTGCTCCGCCGGAAGAAGCCGCAGGACAGCGCTGAGTGACTGAGCACGGGCGCGGCGGGAACGCTCGCCGGTGAAGTGTCGCGAAGAGCCCGGTACGGACCTCCGTACCGGGCTCCTCGCGTGCCCGGGGCGGTACCGGGGACCGGACGGGTTTCCGTCCGGGTGCGGACGTCAGGCAAGATGGGTGTATCTGCCCACACCTCTATTGCTGCCGGACGGTTTCTCTTGGCTGAGTACATCTACACCATGCGCAAGACGCGCAAGGCGCACGGCGACAAGGTGATTCTCGATGACGTCAATCTGAACTTCCTGCCCGGCGCGAAGATCGGTGTCGTGGGACCCAACGGCGCCGGTAAGTCCACGGTGCTGAAGATCATGGCGGGCCTGGAACAGCCGTCCAACGGTGACGCGTTCATCTCCCCCGGGTTCAGCGTCGGCATCCTCATGCAGGAGCCGAAGCTCGACGAGAGCAAGACCGTCCTGGAGAACGTCCAGGACGGCGCCGCCGAGATCATGGGCAAGCTCAAGCGCTTCAACGAGGTGGCCGAGCTCATGGCGACCGACTACTCCGACGCGCTCATGGACGAGATGGGCAAGCTCCAGGAAGACCTGGACCACGCCAACGCGTGGGACCTGGACGCGCAGCTGGAGCAGGCCATGGACGCCCTGGGCTGCCCGCCCGGCGACTGGCCCGTGACCAACCTCTCCGGTGGCGAGAAGCGCCGTGTGGCGCTCTGCAAGCTGCTGATCGAGGCCCCGGACCTCCTCCTCCTCGACGAGCCCACCAACCACCTCGACGCCGAGTCGGTGAACTGGCTGGAGCAGCACCTCTCGAAGTACGCGGGCTGCGTCATCGCCGTGACCCACGACCGGTACTTCCTGAACAACGTCGCCGAGTGGATCCTCGAGCTCGACCGCGGCCGCGCCATCGCCTACGAGGGCAACTACTCCACGTACCTGGAGAAGAAGCAGGCCCGTCTCAAGGTCGAGGGCCGCAAGGACGAGAAGCGCCAGAAGCGGCTCAAGGAAGAGCTGGAGTGGGTCCGCTCCAACGCCAAGGGCCGTCAGACCAAGTCCAAGGCACGTCTCGCCCGTTACGAGGAGATGGCGGCCGAGGCGGACAAGATGCGGAAGCTGGACTTCGAGGAGATCCAGATCCCGCCGGGCCCGCGGCTCGGTTCCATCGTCGTCGAGGTCGAGAACCTCTCGAAGGCCTTCGGCGACAAGGTCCTCATCGACGACCTGTCGTTCACGCTGCCCCGCAATGGCATCGTCGGCGTCATCGGTCCGAACGGCGCGGGCAAGACCACGCTGTTCAAGATGATCCAGGGCCTGGAGACGCCGGACTCCGGCGCCATCAAGGTCGGCGACACGGTCAAGATCTCCTACGTCGACCAGTCCCGCGCCAACATCGACCCGAAGAAGACCCTCTGGGCCGTCGTGTCGGACGAGCTGGACTACATCAACGTCGGCCAGGTCGAGATGCCCTCGCGGGCCTACGTCTCCGCGTTCGGCTTCAAGGGCCCGGACCAGCAGAAGCCGGCCGGTGTCCTCTCCGGTGGTGAGCGCAACCGCCTGAACCTGGCGCTGACGCTCAAGGAGGGCGGCAACCTGCTGCTCCTCGACGAGCCCACCAACGACCTCGACGTCGAGACCCTGTCCTCGCTCGAGAACGCGCTGCTGGAGTTCCCCGGAGCAGCCGTGGTCATCTCCCACGACCGCTGGTTCCTGGACCGCGTCGCCACGCACATCCTGGCGTACGAGGGCGACTCCAAGTGGTACTGGTTCGAGGGCAACTTCGAGTCGTACGAGAAGAACAAGGTCGAGCGCCTCGGTGCGGACGCGGCCCGCCCGCACCGTGCCACCTACAAGAAGCTCACGCGAGGCTGATCGACTTGGCCCGTCACATCTACAGCTGCCCACTGCGCTGGTCGGACATGGATGCCTTCGGCCACGTGAACAACGTGGTCTTCCTCCGCTACCTGGAGGAGGCGCGCATCGACTTCATGTTCCGGCTGGCGCCGGGGGACGGCTCGCCGTCCTTCTCGGGCGGTTCCGTCGTGGCCCGGCACGAGATCGACTACGTGCGCCCGCTGGTCCACCGGCACACGCCGGTGACCATCGAGTCCTGGGTCACGAAGATATCCGCGGCGTCGCTGACGATCGCGTACGAGGTCAAGGACCCCGACCAGGTCTACGTACGGGCATCGACGATCGTCGTGCCCTACGACCTGGCCGAGGAGCGGCCCCGGCGCATCACAGCCGAGGAGAAGCGCTTCCTGCAGGAGTACCTCGATCAGGAGCCCGCCGTCGCATGACCGTGCCACTGAGGTCGCCGCGGTTCGCCGACGCGAGAGAGGCCGCGGACCTCGCCGCCTTCCTCGGCCGGCTGCTCCACTACGACCGGGCCGCCGCCGTCCGCCTCCAGGCGGGCGGCGGCGCGCTGGCCGTCTTCGGCCGGCCGCCGTCGTTCGAGGTCCTCGCGATCCGCACCGTCCGCCTGTCCGGCACCCATGACTTCGACGTCACGGTCTCGGCCGGTGAACTCCTCGAAGCGCTGAACACCGAAGGGCCCGACGACGCGGCCGGCCTGAGCGCCCTGCCGACGCCCGTCACCGGACCACCGTGGGCCGGCCTGCTGCCGCCGCGCGGCGGCTGGCAGGAGCGCCCCGGGCTGCCCGGCCCGGTCGAGCTGCGCGACCGGCTCACCGACGCCGTCGCCGAATTCCGGGCCCGCGACGCGGCACTGCCCGAGGACCGGCGCACCCGGGCGGAACGCGATCTGATCGGCCACGACATCTGGTCCCGGACGGTCGGAGACACCGCACTCCCGCTGCGCGCCGTCCACGCCGCCCAGTCCCTCGGCTTCCTGCGCCCGGCCCCCGACTTCCCCGTCGCGCTGCTCACGACCGGTTCCTGGCTGCGGCTGCGCACCCCGTACGGCTCGATCGCCCTGCGGGGCGCGGGCGGTGGCCTCGGCACGCTCGCCGTGACGGTCGGGGCCGTCTGAGGAACACCGGGCCGGGGCCTACGCCTCCGGCGCGGCCGGGTGCACCCCTACGAGGGACGTACGCCCGTGGCGGATCGCCGCCGCACGGCGTACGAGCACCGGACTCCGCAGCTGCGTCAGCCCTCGGTGTTGATCATCGAGGCGGCGGCGTAGGTGAGGTAGTCCCACAACTGCCGTTCCTGCTCGGATGGGAGCCCGAGCTCGTCGAGGGCCGCCCGCATGTGGCCGAGCCAGGCGTCGTGCGCCGCCCTGTCCACCTGGAACGGCGCGTGCCGCATGCGCAGCCGGGGGTGCCCCCGCTGGTCGCTGTAGGTACGCGGGCCGCCCCAGTACTGCATCAGGAACAGCGCGAAGCGTTCCTCGGCGGGGCCGAGATCGGCCTCCGGGTACATAGGCCGCAGCAGCGGGTCGTCCGCGACGCCCTGGTAGAAGCGGTGGACCAGGCGCCGGAAGGTCTGCTCGCCGCCGACCTGCTCGTAGAAGGTCTGCTCCTGCAGCGTGTCGCGCGGAATCTCTGTCACCCGTCCATCGTCGCAGACGCACCGGCCGAGGTCCGGGGTCCTAGGACCCCGGACCTCGGACCCAGGCCCGGAACCGTACGTTTTCCCGGTCCCGCCGGATCAGCCCCGGCGGACCGTGATGGTCGTCCACGCACCGACGTGCACCTGGTCGCCGTCCTGGAGCGGGACGGGGACGTAGGGCTGGATCGGGTCCTCGGCGCCGTTGAGCGTGGTGCCGTTGGTGGAGTTCTGGTCGACGACCGCCCAGCTGCCGTCCGGCTGCCCGACCAGCACGGCGTGCTGGTGCGAGACACCCGGGTCCTCCGGCGGCACGGAGAGGTCGATGTCGGGGGACTCACCGGTGCTGTGCCGACGGCGGCCGATGGTGATCTGGCTGCCGGTGAGCGGCAGGTGCTGCTCCGGGGAGTACGCGGGCAGGTTGAGCCCGGTTGCCTCGGGGCCGCTGCGCTGCATCATCGCCAGGAAGTAGTCGCGGTCCGGGCCGATGACGGCCTTCCAGCTGCCCGGCCCCTGGTCCCGTCCGCCCTGGGCGGGACCCTGATCAGGACCCTGGCCGGGGAAGTGCTGCTGCGGAGGCTGCGGAGGCTGCGAGGACTGCGGGGCCGGCGGGGCCTGGGACGCCTGCGGCCCCTGCTGGAAGGCCTGCGGAGGCTTCTGCTGCGAGGAGGGCGGCGGCAGCATCCAGTCGTCGCCCCCGCCGGGCTGCGGAGCCTGAGGCCGCTGGGGTGCGGGCGGCGCCGACTGCTGCTGGAACGAGGGCGGAGGAGGCGGACCAGGCCGCTGCGGCTCGAACGGCGACGGCGGGCCCTGCTGCCCGGGAACCTGCCGGCCCGGCTGCTGTCCCTGCGCCTCGAAGGGCGACGGCGACTGCTGCTGGAACGACGGGGGCGGCGGACCCTGCTGGAAGGAGGGCGGGGGCGGCGGCGGACCGGGGCGGCCGCCACCCTGCTCGGGCGAGAGCGGCTCGGCAGGCCGGTTCACCTGCGAGGGCCGGGAGCCCTGGTATTCGAACGGGTCCTGCCGCTGCGGGTTCGGCGGCGGTGGGGGACTCTGCTGCGCCTGGAAGCCGGGCGGCAGGTTGAGGCCGGGAGCCGCGCCGCCCGCACCACCCGGGCCGCCCTGCGGCGCCAGCGGGGTGTACGACGTCGCCGTGTTCGTGAGGAAGTTCCAGCGGCACTCCTCGCAGTACGGCGCGTTCGCCTCACGCGGGGTGCGGCACTGCGGGCAGAGCTCGGCCTGTGCGGTCGGCCGCCCGGCGCCGGGCGCCGGCGGCGGGTAGCCGTAACCGGGTGCCGGAGGAGGCGGCGGCGGGGCCGCGCCCGAGGGCGCGCCCGTCCCGGCCATGCGATGTCCGCAGACCTCGCACCAGTCCTCGGAATCCGACTGGTGTCCGTTCGGGCAGGTCGGCATGTCGGCGCTTCCCCCTCTCCTCGTCCGGCCCGGAGGCCGCCATGCTGGTCGGTGCGCCGTCCGGTGGCCCCGGGACGGCTAGTTCTTGACGCGAACTGTCTTGGTCGAGCGCGTTTCGAGTGTCATCTCGTCCGCTTCCGCGACCCTCGCTTTCAGTCGCACAGTACCTGTCGCCGCATCGACGACGTCGACCACCTTCGAAAGCAGTTTCGCAGTATCCGCGTTTCCGGAGGCCGACGCGAGCTGCACCGCACGGCCCAGTTTCGCGGTCGCGCCGTCGAAGTCTCCGGATTTACGCGCATCAAGCCCCTGTTGGATGACTTGTGCGAGTTCGGCCTGCCCTGTGTAGTGCGCCACCTGGGGGTTGATCGAGGTCGACGCGACCATGTCGTCCGTCCACACGGCCCGTACGAGGCCCTGGGAGAGCGTGTGCGGGGGGCCGCCGTCCGACGGCGACGGCAGGATCAGCGAGGCGCGTGCCGCCAGCATCTCCTGGCCGATCGCGGCCTCCGGAACCCTCACGCACACGTGGTAGTCACGGGACTCGTCGCCCCAGGAACCGGTCGGATAGTCCCCGGCGCGCGGCCCCGCCTCGGTGCGGCGGCCGGTCAGTTCGGCGACCGTGGGAGCCACCTGCTTGACGAACACGACCTCGGCCCCGAGGGGCGTCCAGAGCCGCAGCGCCACATCCGCGACCTCCTTGCCCATCGCGTTCTCCATCATCTGTGTGAAGTCCGCGGCGAGCCCTGACGGATCGGCGACGATGTCCGCCGTCCCGAGCAGGGCGGAGGCGATCGCTGTGACCTCTTTCACTTCCCAGTCGGTGCCGACGCCTCTCGCGTCACAGGTGAAGCGGCCCGCGCAGGCGTCCAGGGCGGCCCGCAGATCCTCCGGCGACTCGTGCTCGTTACGCCCGTCGGTGAGCAGGATCCCGTGCCGGATCGCCACCTCGGCGGACCCGAGCAGCCGGTCGGCCAGCCGCAGCCAGGTCCCGATCGCGGTGCCCCCGCCCGCGCTCAGCCGACGCAGGGACTCCTTCGCCCAGGCCTTGGTCTGCGGGCCGGCCGTGGCGAGCTGCCCGTTGCCCGGGTACACGTCCTCGGCCTTGTGCGTTCCCGCGACCACGGCGAACCGCGTGCCGTCACGCAGGGTGTCGATGGCGGCCGCCGTCGCGTCGCGCGCGTTGCGCATCTTCGTCGGCGGATAGTCCATGGAGCCCGAACAGTCCACCATCAGCACCACGGCGGCGCCCGGGGCACCACCCGTCAGCGGCACGCCACCGGTCGTACCCCCGCCCGTGGACGTGACGGTGACGATGGCGTTGACCTCACGGCCGCCCTCGGGCAGGAACGCGTTCTGGTACACCTCGACGGAGAACTGCGGCACGCTGGACTTGGAGAAGTTGGCCATCTGATCGGCTCCTCGATGCTCCACGTATGTCAGACGAAGGCTGGTGCACGGGCGGTCGGTGCGGGGCGTGGAACTCCGGCGGACCGGTCGGGGCTCAGGCCGATCCTGCCCCCGGGGCCGCCACCGCGAACGGCAGCAGCGCCACTGTTACGTTGTCGTGGCCCCCGCCGTCGAGCGCGTGACCGACCAGCACCTGGGCGCCGTGCAGGGGTCGTTCGTACGCCTCGGGCGGCACGGCGGCGGCCATCTCCGCCGCCGACTCCGCGTAGTTCCACAGGCCGTCGGTGCACACCACCACCAGGCCGGGCCGGTCCGGCTTGAACGACGCGGTGTGCGGCTCCAGTTCGTAGGCGTCGGCGCCGAGCCAGCCCGTGATGGCGTGGGCGCGCTCGTCGGCGTACGCCTCCGCCTCGTTCATGAGGCCGGCCGCCACCATCTGGGCGGCCCAGGAGTCGTCCTCCGTCAGCCGGGCCGGCGGGTGGGAGCGGTCCTCGGGGATCCAGTAGACACGACTGTCGCCGACCCAGCCGACGACCAGCAGACCACCCGCCATGATCGCGCCGACCAGGGTGCAGGCCGGGGCGTTCTGATGGCGGTGCTGATCGTGCTCCAGGGCCTGACCGGTCTCCTGCCCCAGCGCGTTGACCGCCTCGGACGCGGCCACGATCGCCTCGTGCATCGCCTGCTGCGGATGCGTGCCACGCGGCAGCGACTCCAGCAGCGCCTCGTTGGCGCCGCTCGCCGCGGCGGCCGACGCCTCGTCGGGGCGGCTCGCCGACGAGACGCCGTCGCACACGACGGCCACGACGGCCGGCGAGCCGTCCGGCAGGGCGGTGCACGACACCGCGAACGCGTCCTCGTTGCGGTGGTGGCGCAGACCCCGGTCGCTGACCGCCGCCACCGAACCCAGCTCCTGCTCCATGTGGTCGCGCTCGCGGGGCTGGGCGTGGCCGCAGTTCTCGCAGTAGCCGTCGTCGTCCACACGGCCCGAGCGGCAGGCCACGCAGACCTTGGCGCCGACCGCCGGGGCACCGGCTGCGGCGTGCTCCGCGACACGGGGGTCGGGCGCGGCCAGCTCGAAGTCGCCCGAGGCGTCCGGGCCGTCCTGGGCGGCGGCCTCCGGAGCGTCCGGCCCGTCGAAGCGGAACGCCGTCCGGTCCGCCGTGGGCAGCGGCTTGCCGCCCGAGTCCACACCCGGCAGGTCGGCCGGGCGGTGCGTGGGCGCCGACGGGTCGGAACTGTCCGTCCCCGAGGCGGGAGGCCACTCCACCGGGCGGGCGGCGGCAGGTGCCGGCGCGCCCTGCGCGGGCACCGTGATGGCGACCGTCGGGCGGTCACCGGGCGGCGCCGGCACGGCGGAGAGGTCGTACCCGCACGCTCCGCAGAACAGGTCGCCCGACTCCAGCGGTTCCTCACAGCTGGGGCACCCCGGCAAGGAGGCCTGCTGGTGGATCTGTGACATCTTCACACCCAGGTCCGGGGGCGGAAACGGTTGGCCCGCTCCACCAGTTCGATCCTCTCGTCGCCCCGCTGCGCGAGCCGGGCGAGCATCCGGTACGAGCGTTCGAGACCGAACCTGAGGCCTCGCTCGTCCAGCTCGTTGCCCAGTACCGTCCTCGGTCCCGCGGATGCGGGGGAGGGCTGAACCGCCGGCTGAGCCGTGGGACTACCGGAGAGTACCCAGTCGAGTGCCGTACCCAGTACCTCGGCCGACAACTGTTCACGTCTCACCGCGTCCAGGCCGTAACCCCGCAGCGCGGTCACCTGGTCCGCGGCGGCCGACAGATCGTCGATCAGCGGCTCGTGCGGGGCCCGTTCGCGGAGCCGGGCCCGCACCGCGGCCACCCGGGCCGCCGTGTAGTGGATCGACGACTCGGGTACGGACTCCAGGGTCCGCACCGCCGCCACCCGGTGTCCGGCGGCCACCTGCACCCGGGCCAGACCGAACGCCGAGCTGACGAAGCCCGGGTCCGTCGCCCACACCAGGTGGTAGTACTCCGCGGCGTTGTCCAGCTGCCCCAGCACCTCCGCGCAGACACCCAGGGCGAGCTTAGGCGCGGGCTCGCCGGGAAAGGCGTCGTACACCGCGTCGAAGGACAGCGCGGCGTTCCGGTGGTCACCGGTCACCAGCGAGGTGATCCCGCGGTACCAGACGACCCGCCAGTCGTCCGGGTGCTGCGCCTCCACCGCCGTCAGGGCCCGTACGGCGGAGTCGAGTTCGCCCGACTCCAGGCGGGCGCGCAGCTCACACAGCCGGGTCTCGAGCGAGGGGGCGGGCACGGAGTGCAGGGCGGCGATCAGCTCCGCGGGCGCCGAGGTCATCACCCCGGCGAGGAACCCGGCGTTGGGGTCGTTCGGGTCGACCCGGGGGACCGGCAGGGCCAGCGAGGCCGCCCGCGCGTCGAGCGCGGCGAGCCGGGGGACGACGGCCGGGTACGCGGCGGGGGCGGCAGCCGGCCCCGGGACCGACGCGCGAGGAGCGGGCACGACCGCCGCCGGGGCCCCCGGATGTGCCACCGTGCCGCCCCGGACATGGGTGTCAGGCACGTGCAGCGGCCCGGCGCCCATGCTCTGCGGCGCCGCGACGGCATGGGCGGTCACGGGAGCGGCCGGCGGGGCCTGGACGGCCGGAGGAGCAGCGGCGGGGGGCGTGGTGGCCGTCCCGCGGCGGCGTCCGAAGCGCCCCGTGCCGCCGGAGCGACCCGTCCGGGCGCCGAGCCGCGACACCTCGCCGGCCAGCTCCGCGAACAGCTCCGTGTCCGTCACGCGCGTCTCCACTCCGAACAGGGTCGAGAGCGCCGAGCGCGGCCGTCCCGTCTGCAGGGCGACCACCTCCCGCAGCACACCCGTCAGCTGCTCCGCCATCTCCGCCGCCGAGGAGAAGCGGCGGTCCGGGTCCGGGTCGGTGGCCCGCACGAGCAGCCGGTAGAACGACTCGTACGTCCGGAACACCTCGATGTTGTCCGGATCGGGCAGCGAGTCCACGAAGACGTTCGTGTACCCCTGGAAGTCGAAGGTCAGCACCGCGAGCGTCCGCGCGACGGTGTAGAGGTCGGAGGCCACGGACGGGCCGGCCTCCGCCACCTCGGGCGCCTGGTAGCCGACGGTGCCGTAGATGGCCGACTCGGCGTCGTCCGTCCTGCGCACCGCGCCCATGTCGATGAGCTTGAGCTGGCCCTCGGTCTGGATCGCGTTGTCGACCTTGAAGTCGCAGTACAGCACGTTGCGGCTGTGCAGGTGCCCGAGCGCCTCCAGCGCCTCGATCCCGTACGCGCAGGCCTGCTCGACGGGCAGCGGATCCCGCCTCCCGGCCGGGGTGCGGCGCTCGTTGGCGATCTCCTTGAGCGACTTCCCGCCGACGTACTCCATCACGATGTAGCCGTCGAGCGACCCGGTGCGCTGGTCGAGGTGTTCCACGAAGTTGTAGATGCGGACGATGTTCGAGTGCTCGATCTCCGCGAGGAAGCGCCGCTCGGAGATGGCCGCCGCCATGGCGTCCTGGTCCCCGGTGTCCAGCAGGCCCTTGAGGACCACCCAGCGGTCGGAGACCGCGCGGTCCACCGCGAGGTAGACCCAGCCGAGCCCGCCGTGCGCCAGGCAGCCCGCCACCTCGTACTGCCCGTGCACGATGTCGCCGCCGCGCAGCTTGGGCACGAAGGAGTACGGGTGACCGCACTTGGTGCAGAAGCCCTCGGTACGGCCCGGCCGTTCGCCACGGGACCGGCCCACCGGCGCACCGCAGTCCGAACGCGAGCAGAAGCGCTTCCGCTCGGGGACCTCGGGATTCGCCATCACCGCGGTGTGCGGATCGGGCCGCGGCACGTCCGGGACGAGCACCAGGCCCGCGCCGAGCCTGCCGCGCCCGGAGGAGGAGCCCGTCGAGGCGCCCGAGGAACGCACCGACACCGAGGGGGAGGTGGAGCCTCCGGACAGGGAGCGGGACAGCCGTCCGGAGACGGAACGCCGGGAGGTCGACGAGCGGGACGAGGCGCGCGAGGACGCCTGGGAACCGGTCCGCTGCGAGGTGCTCCCGCCTCCCCGGCCGTCTGCCGCCCTGCCGCCGCCCGCGATGCCGGTGGGCGGTGAACTCACCATGCCCGTCGGCGACACGACCGGCGCGAGGCCGCAGGTGTCGCAGTACAGCTCGCCGCCGCCCATGTCCTCGTAGCGGCCCTCGCACGTGGGGCGCTGGCACCGGTCGCTCATGATGTCTCCCCCTGTCCGTCGTACTCGGCCCGACGGCGTTGTGTCAGCAGATCGGTGACGGCGTGCTGATAGCGCAGCACCGCCTGTCCGGCGACGCGCAGATCGCACGGCGCGCTCCACAGCATCCGGCGGGCCGCGCCGTACCGCTCGATCAGCAGCGGGTCCTCGGCCAGACCGTGCCGGGCCACCTTCGCCTTGTAGGCGTCCAGCCTGCCGCGCAGCTCCGCACGGACCGCGAGGGGCGCCGTGACGGAGGTCAGCGACTCGCGGGCGCGCAGCAGCTCGTCCTCGGCCTCCCGCTCCAGCGAGTCGAGCAGCGGGGACAGCCTGCTCCACTGGGCGTGCCTGCGGTAGTCGGAGGCGGCTGCCAGCCGCTCCTGCAGCGCGGTCGGCGGCCCGCTGACGGCGGGCACCTCCGACGCGGCGATCTTCGCCAGCACCTCGCCGCGCGCCAGCCGGGCCTCGGCGAGCGTACGGTTCGCGCGCGACAGCAGGTCACGCACCTGGAGCAGGCGGTGCTCGGAGTCCTGCCGGACCTGCAGCACCGCTTCGATCTCCCGGCGTACGTCCTCCAGGGCACGGGCCGCCCGGTCGTAGCGCGAGGTGTCGGGGCGCCCACCGCCGGGTGCCGAGCTGCCGGGGCCGGGCAGCCAGAACGCCAGGGGGTCGGAGATCACCTGCATCCGCAGGGTGGCCAGCTCCTCGGTGATCGACTCCAGGTCGTCCCCCGCCGGGTGCTCCCCGGGGCGTACGCCGACGGAGTGCGCCAGCGAGGCGGTGCGGCGCAGCTCGGCGGCGAGCATGTCGATCCGGGCGGGCAGCGCCGTCCACACCGAGTCGGCGGAGACGACCATGTCCAGCGAACGCGCGTACAGGTCGTTCATCCGGGCGACCAGCTCCTCCAGCGTGAACCGCTCGGAGAGCCGGGCCGGGCCGGTGACCGAGGAGCCGGCCGCTCCCTGGTGCGCCAGGGTCACACCGTCGCCGCGCAGCAGGTCGGTCAGGGCCATCAGGTCGCTCCTGCCGGGGTAGCGGCGTCTGCCCCGTATCTCGCGGGCCGATGCCAGCGCCGCGGCGTAGGCGTCGAAGTACGTCCAGAGCCGCGTGATCGACTGCTTGGCGGAGGCCCAGCGTTCCTTCGTGACACCCGTCAGATCGGCGCCCTCCAGGAGCCGCCGCCCGGCGTGTTCCTCCAGGGCGAGGAGCGAGGTCTCGATGGCCTCGTGTTCCGCGCCGAGCCGGGCCAGCGTACGGTCCGCCTCGTCCCGGTCCATGACCGGGTCGGGGGGCCTCCCCGCGAAGCCGGGAAAGGATCCCGCCACGCCCATCGATCACCTCTCCGTTCGTGCCGCCGGGCCTGGAGCCGGGCAGGTTCAGTTACTGCTGCGGTACTTCGGCGCCGGGGGGCCCTTGATGCCGGGCAGCCCCTCCTCGAGCCACGTGCGGTACGACGTCATCCAGTCGCTGTCCGCCCCGCCCGCGCGGTACTCCTCCAGCACGTGGTTGACCCGGGCCACCAGGTCGTCGGCGCCCAGCTTCGCCGCGACGCCGTAGTACTCGGTGGTGAACGGCCCGTCGCCCTTGAGCTCCACCGCCGGGTCCTGGGCCGCCTGGCCGGCCGCCAGTGCGTTGTCCGTGACCACCGCGTCGACCTCACCGAGCTGCAGACGCACCAGGCAGTCCAGCTGGTTGGGGACGGTCAGCTGGTCCTCGTCCCGCGCGGTGTCGTCGTGCTCGTCCCTGAAGACCGCGCCGAAGGACTTCTCCGCCAGTGCGTCGTACGCCGTCGAACCCTCGGCCGAACAGACCCGCTTGCCCTTGAGCGACGCGTTGTATCCGTCGATCGTGGACGCCTTGGGGGCCAGGACCTGCTGACCGGCCTGGAAGTACGCCGTGGAGAACGACACCTGCTCCGCACGCGCGCAGTTGATCGTCATGGTGCGCACGACGACGTCGACCCTGTCGTTCTCCAGCGCGGCGATGCGCTGATTGGTGGGAATGGCGCGGAAGATCACCGCGTCGCGGTCGCCCAGGATGTCCTGCGCGATCGCCCGTACGAGATCGATGTCGAAGCCTTCGAGCGTGCCCGTGCCGGTCTCCGGATTCCGGTAACCCCACCGGAAGCTGTTCTGGTCGACACCGGCGATGAGCTTCCCGCGCTCCCTGATCCTCCGGATGCTCGGGCCGTCGGCGTCCCGGGCCGGCACGCTCGCCTCCGGGTCCTCGCACTCCTCGGCCTTGGCGGGCACCGCGGAGGTGGCGCCGTGGCCCGTGCTCTGCCCGCCCCATGTCCCGTCGCCGTGCGCCAGCGGCAGCAGGGTGAGCGCCGCCGTGACGGCACAGGCCACCGCCATGCCCGTCACACCGCCCCAGCCACGCAGCCTGCCGCCCGTGGACCGGCCTTCCGCCCTGGTCATCGCTCGTCCCCTCACCGGTACTCCGAGAGCCTGCGGTTGACCCCGGCCGTCGCGGCCACCGCACCCAGTACGGCGAGGACGGCGGCCCCGACAGGCAGCCCGCCCAGCGCCCCGCGCCCGTCCTCGGCCGCCGCGTCGAACTCGTCCTGCTCATGGGTGAGTGCCCGCTCCAGGGCGTCGTCGACCTGCTCGAAGGATTCACCCGTGGAGCCCTTCGGGCCGATGACCTGCGTCAGGGCGCTGTCGTACTCGCCCCGGTCGTCCGTCGTCCGAGCCTTCTTGTGGCGTTCCTGCCACTCGGACACGCTCTCGATCGCGGCATCCACCGGCGCCCTCCCCAGGGAGTCGCCGCCGGCGAGCTTCCGCGCGCTCTCGAGCTGTGTGCCGAGTGCCTTCATGCCCGTGCCGTAGTCGGTCTCGTACTTGTCGCGCGTACCGTCCGGGGTGAGGACCGCACCCCGGGCGACCAGCGTGAGGTTCTCGTTCGCGCGCGCCTTCAACGAGTTGATCCGGGCCTTGTTGAGGACGTCGAGCGACTCCTGCCCGTGCACCATCGCGCTGCGCAGCTCGGTCCTGGCCACCGTGTGGCCCACGGCGAGCCACAGCAGCAGCACGGCGGCCGCGGCGGTCGCGGCGAGCAGCCCGTGGTTGAAGACGCGGTTCGTCCTGCGGTAGGTGCGCCGCTGCGTCCACACCAGTGCGGCCAGCGCCACGACGCCGGCGGCCAGCGAGAGGAAGGGCCACTGCCGCGCGTCGGCCGAGTCGGTGCCGAGCCGGCCGGTCTCCGCCGCGTACAGCCGCTCGGCCGCCGGGAGGATCTCGTTCGTCATCTTCTGGTTGGCGTACCGGAGATAGGCGCCGCCGAGCGGCAGCCCCTGCCGGTTGTTGGCCCTGGCGCGCTCGATCAGGCCCGTGTACTCGGGAAGCAGCTCGCCCAGGGTGAGGATCTCCCGGTGCGACGAGGTCGAGGCGTCGGTGCTCGCCGCGGCCTCGACCAGCAGCCGGGAGGCCTCCTTGATGTCCGCCTCGTACGTGGCGAGCACATCCGGGGGCTCCTGCGCCCCCGCCAGGAAACCGCTCGCCGCCATCGTGTCCGCGTCGGCCAGCGAACGGTAGATGCCCGCCGCGCCCGCGCTCAGCGGCTGACTGCGGGTCACCACGTCGTCGGCCGACGAGGCCCGCCCGGAGATCTCCAGGAAGGTGACCCCTCCGAACACCACGACCAGCAGGGCCAGCGCGGCGCCGATGATCTGCAGCCTGCCCGGTTCGGTCGTCGCCGCGGCGCGCAGCCGTTCGGCGGCCACGGACGGGACACCACGGCGCTGCGCGGGTACGGTCACGGGCGCGGACGACTGATCCGGCCCGGGCTCACGCAGCGCGGTCCCGCTCGGCGGGTGTGTCACTTGACCTCCCCCTCGGTCACCGACGTCGGCCCTGGCCCCGGCCGATCGGGGGACGACGAGTCATGGCCAGAATTATGGCCCCATGGAACCCGGTCCACCAGGAATGCCCAAATCCCGTGGTGTCCCCCCGTATTCGATCAGTATGAGCGCAAGGTGATCAAGGTGAGCGGCCGGGCGTGCCCTCGAGCGGACCTGGCTCCCCGTCATTCTCCCCGTCATTCTCCCCACCATGGACACGATCGGAACGGCGGATCGGTTCCCGAACCCGCCGGTTCCCGGACGCAACGGACGTCCCGCCCGGCGCCGCGCGGGAGGCCCGTCACGTCCGGTGAACCTCAGGCGTACTGTGCCCGCAGCCTGTTGTGCGCCGCCGGAGCGGCCCCCGTGTGGTCCAGGCCCAGCAGTCCGGCGCCCAGCACCGGCGGCGCGGAGACGACCCGGACAACCGCCTTCGGGGCGCGTACGGCGAGGAGTTCGGCGATCCGGCGGTCCAGGGCCGGGTGGCGTGCCGCCAGCACGCTGCCCCCCAGCACCACCGGCACCTCCTCCTCCAGCAGGCCGAGCCGGGTCAGCGAGACCGCGGCCATCGCCACGACCTCGTCGCCGAGCCGGTCGACCAGATCACGGGCGATCCGGTCACCGGCCGCGGCGGTGGCGAACAGCACCGGCGTCATCTCGTGCCGGCGCGCGTACGGGACGTGCCCCAGGTGCAGCGCCTCGATCAGCGCGTACATCGAATCGAGCCCGAAGTGCCCCGGCAGGGTCCGCGCCAGCTCGGTCGGTCCGCCGCGGCCGTCCTCGGCCCTCGCCGCGAACCACATCGCCTCCTCCGCGAGCCCCGAACCGCCGCCCCAGTCACCGGACATCCGGCCGATCGCGGGGAAACGGGCGGTGACTCCGTCCGGCCGCATGCCGACGCAGTTGATCCCCGCCCCGCACACCACGGCCACCCCCCGGGGCCCGTCGACCCCGGCGCGCAGTATCGCGAAGGTGTCGTTGCGGACCTCCACGGTCCGGCCCCACGCGCGGGCCTCCAGGGCCCTCGCCAACTCCTGCTCCTCGACCGGCAGATCGGCGTTGGCCAGACAGGCCGACACATGCTCGACACCGTCCACCCCGGCCCGCGCGAGGGCGGGACGGACCGCCTCGGCCAGTCCGTCCACGGCCGCGCCGACCCCGACGACCGGCGGCTGGAAGCCGCCACCCCGCGCGGCGCCGAGGACCGTGCCGTCGGCGCCGATCACGGCCACGTCCGTCTTGCTGTTACCCGCGTCGATCGCGAGCACATGTGCGGTCAGGCCCACGCCAGGTGCTCCCGGTTGTGCGCGATCAGCTTGTCGGTGAGCGCCTCGGCGTACTCGAACTGCCCGATCAGGGGATGGGCCATCAGCGCCTTGAACACCCGGTCCCGGCCACCGTGCAGCGCCGCTTCCAGAGCCAGGTCCTCGTACGCGGTGACGTGCCCGATCAGCCCGGCGTACAGCGGGTCGAGCGCGGGCACGGCGAGCGGTGCCGCGCCCGTGCCGTCGACCCGGGCCTGCACCTCGACCACCGCGTCGTCCGGCAGGAAGGGCAGCGTCCCGTTGTTGTACGTGTTGACCACCTGGACGGCCGAGCCGCCCCCTCCGAGCAGCGAGGAGGCCAGGTCCACGGCCGCCTCCGAGTAGAAGGCCCCGCCCCGCTTGCCCAGCAGCGCGGGCTTCTCGTCCAGCGTCGGGTCGCCGTACATCGCCAGGAGTTCCTTCTCCATGGCGGCGACCTCGGCGGCGCGGGAGGGCTTCGTGCCCAGCTCCCTCACGACCTCGTCATGGGCGTAGAAGTACCGCAGGTAGTAGGAGGGGACGACGCCGAGCCGGTCGACGAGCCGGCGGGGCATGCGCAGGTCGCCGGCGATCGTGTCGCCGTGCTCCGCGAGCAGCCTCGGCAGGACGTCCTCGCCGTCCGGGCCGCCCAGGCGCACCCCGAGCTCCCACGTCAGGTGGTTGAGCCCGACATGGTCGAGGTGCACCTCGGAGGGCGTCACGTCGAGCAGCGCGGCGAACTTCCGCTGGAAGCCGATCGCCACGTTGCACAGGCCGACGGCCTTGTGACCGGCCCGCAGCAGCGCCCGGGTGACGATCCCGACCGGGTTGGTGAAGTCGATGATCCAGGCGTCGGGATTGGTGCGGCGTACCCGCTCGGCGATGTCCAGGACGACCGGGACGGTGCGCAGTGCCTTCGCGAGGCCGCCCGCCCCGGTGGTCTCCTGCCCGACGCAGCCGCATTCGAGCGGCCACGTCTCGTCCTGGTTGCGGGCGGCCTGGCCGCCGACGCGGAGCTGGAGCAGCACCGCGTCGGCCCCCGCGACGCCGGCGTCCAGGTCGGAGGTGGTGACGATCTTCCCCGGGTGCCCCTGCTTGGCGAAGATCCGCCGGGCGAGGCCGCCGACCAGCTCCAGCCGGTCGGCCGCCGGGTCGACGAGCACGAGCTCCTCGACCGGCAGGGTGTCCCGCAGCCGGGCGAAACCGTCGATCAGTTCGGGGGTGTAGGTGGACCCGCCACCAACTACTGCGAGCTTCATGGATCTCAGCCCTTTACTCCGGTGAGGGTGACGCCTTCTACGAAGGCCTTCTGTGCGAAGAAGAACACGATGATGACCGGCGCCATGATGAGCAGCGTCGCGGCCATCGTCAGGTTCCAGTTGACCGCGTGGGCGCTCTTGAAGGACTCCAGGCCGTAGCTCAGCGTCCAGGCGCCCGGGTTCTGCGCCGCGTAGATCTGCGGGCCGAAGTAGTCGTTCCAGCAGTAGAAGAACTGGAAGAGCGCGACCGCCGCGATGCCCGGCTTGGCCATCGGCACGACGATCTTGAGCAGCGTGCGGAACTCGCCGCAGCCGTCGACCTTCGCCGACTCGATGTACTCCTGCGGAATGGTGAGCAGGAACTGCCGCAGCAGGAAGATCGAGTAGGCGTCGCCGAACGCCATGGGGATGATCAGCGGCCACAGAGATCCCGACAGGTGGAACTGCTGGGCCCACACCAGGTACATCGGGATGATGATGACCTGGGGCGGCAGCATCATCGTGGAGATGACGAGGACCATCGCCGTACGTCGGCCGCGGAAGCGGAACTTGGCCAGGGCGTAGGCGACCGGTACCGACGAGCACACCGTGAACACGGTGCCCAGCAGTGCGTACATCAGCGAGTTGCGCCACCAGTCGAGGAATCCCGGGGTGTGGAAGACCGCCGAGTAGTTCGACCAGTTCCAGGAGTCCGGCCACAGGTCGCCGCTCATCGCCTGCGCGTCGCTCATCACCGAGGTGAGGAGGACGAAGACGAACGGCAGGACGAAGAACAGGGCGAGCGCGACGGCCACGGAGTGCACCGCGATCCAGTTCAGGACGCGCCTGCGCCGGTGCCTGGCCGCGTCCGGGCCGCTCGGGCGACTCGTCACGGCGGTGTCCGGCCTGGTCAGGGTGGTGATGGACATGAGGGTCTAGTCCTCCGCCGGGATGAGGCCGACGCTCTTGCGCATCAGCAGAAGGGTGACGGCCATGGCGATGGCGAAGAGTACGAGGGAGAGCACGCACGCGGCGCCGGTGTTGAAGTTCTGGAAGCCCATCGAGTACACGAGCTGCGGCACCGTCAGGGTGGAGTGGTCCGGATATCCGGGCTGGATCACCGTGCCGGGGCCGATGGAGACGCCCGAGGCGAGCTTCCCCGCGACGAGGGCCTGCGTGTAGTACTGCATCGTCTGCACGACACCGGTGACGACGGCGAAGAGCACGATCGGGGTGATCGCCGGCCAGGTGACGAAGCGGAACTTCGTCCAGGCGCCCGCGCCGTCGAGCTCGGCGGCCTCGTACTGCTCCTTCGGCACGTCCAGCAGCGAGGCCATGAAGATGACCATCAGGTCGCCGATGCCCCACAGGGAGAGCAGCACCAGCGAGGGCTTCGACCAGTTCGGGTCGTTGAACCAGTTGGGGCCCTGGAGGCCGATCCACGAGAGCACCTCGTTGACCGGGCCCGTGGACGGGTTGAGCAGGAAGACGAAGGCGACCGTGGCCGCGACCGGCGGCGCCAGGTACGGGATGTAGAAGGCCGTGCGGAACAGCCCGACCCCCGTCCTGATCTTCGTGATCAGCAGGCCGACGCCGAGGCCGAACACCACGCGCAGCGCGACCATGACGACGACCAGCCACAGCGTGTTCCACAGCGCCGGGCCGAACAGCGGCATCTGCTCCAGCACGTACCGCCAGTTCCGCAGCCCGACGAAGGTGGGCGCCTTGATCTGGTTGTAGTGCATGAAGGAGAAGTAGACGGTCGCGATCAGCGGGTAGCCGAAGAAGACCGAGAATCCGACCAGCCAGGGCGAGAGGAACCCCAGGGTGCGCAGTCGCGCACGGTTCCGCTTGCGCCGCAGCGGGGAGTTGCGGGGAGCCGGGTCGGTCACCCGCCCGGCGGACTTCGCCGGGGTGGAGAGGGACAGTGCCATGACTCGGCTCCTCAGCTTTCCGACTGGAGGTTGTCGGCGTCGATCTGTTCGTCGAGTTCCTTCAGGGCCCGGTGCAGGTCCTTGGTCCTGCCCGCTTCGACGGACTGGGCGAAGTCCTTGAACGAGGTGATGTACTGACCGCCGTTGTCCGAGGGCGGCACGGCCTGGCTGTGCGGGTTCCGCGCGATATCGATGAACGTCCGGAAGGCGGGATCGGCGTCCAGGTCGGGTGACGAGAGCGCCTCGAAGGTGGACGGCACGTTGTGGATCGCGTTGGCGAAGCGGACGACCGGCTCGGTGTCGACCGTCAGGTACTTCACCAGCTCCCACGCCGCGTTCTGGTGCCGGCTGCTGTGCGCGATGCCGGCCACGGTGCCCGTCAGGTAACCGCGTCCGTAGGTGTCCGCCTGGTCGTCGGGGACCGGCAGCGGGGCGACACCCCAGTCGAAGTCCGCCCCGGCCTCGTCGAGCATCAGCCCGCGCCACTCACCGTCCAGGTGCATGGCGAGCCTGCCGGTCAGGAAGCCGTTCTGGGAGGACATCTCGTCACCGAAGCGGGCGCGGAGCCGCTCCAGGGCGTCGTGCCCGCCCTGCGCCTCGGTCAGATCGCGCATGGTGGTGAAGAAGTCCTCGGTGCGGGGCTCGTCGGCGAGCTTCGCCCTGCCCTCGTCGTCGAAGTACTCCGGCCCCCACTGCGCGAACATCCGGTCGGGGGAGTTCTGGTAGAGCTGGAAGTTCGGCATGAAGCCGGCACGCTCCAGCGAGCCGTCCTCGCTCTTCCGCGTCAGTTCGACGGCGGTCGCCTTCAGTTCGGACATCGTGCGCGGAGGCCGGCTGATCCCGGCAGCCGCGAAGGCGTCCTTGTTGTAGTACATGCCGAACGCGTCGGCGAGCAGCGGTGTCGCGCACTGGACGCCCTCGTACCGCGTGTAGTCCAGCAGCGTCTTCGGGAAGACCTTCGTCTTGTCGACCCCGGTCTTCTTCATGAAGGGGTCGAGGTCGACCCACATGCCGGAGGAGCAGTACTGGCCGACGTTGTTTGTGGTGAAGGACGTGACGACGTCGGGTGCGTCGTCGCCACCGGCGCGCAGCGCCTGGTTGACCGTCTCGTCGCTGACGTTGCCGGTGGAGACGACGTCGATGTTGGGGTGGAGCTTCTCGAACCGGGCGATGTTCTCGTCGATCGCCTTGACCTCGCCGGGGGCCGACCAGCCGTGCCAGAACTTCAGCGTGACCGGTTTCGTGGGGTCGTCGGTGTCGCTGCCCGTGCTCGGACTGGCGCAGCCGGACAGCAGCACGGCGGCTGCGCCGAGCGCCAGGGGCACGCGGGTACGAATGCGCCGTGGCGCCATGGCGGACTTCCTTTGCGGGGTGCGGGGAGACATCGGTGCGGGAGCCCGGGCGCGTGGGGTTCGCCGGGCATGGCGGTGCCGTCCGGGCCGCGGGGGGACGGGCGGCACGGCAGGGGCGGTTCGGGTGGGTCAGGCGGTGTCGAAGACGCTGTCGCGCGCCTGGGCGAGGGCGGTTCGCAGCGCGCCGGTCAGGATCGGATCGCCGTCGATGTCGCTGGTGCGGAGCAGCGGTCTGGGCAGCGCCAGGCCCGTCATCTCGGCCTCGACCCGTCGGCGGAGGTCCTCCCCGCCTGCCTGGGCGACGAGGCCCGAGAGGACGACCAGTTCGGGATCGACCACCGCGACCACGGACGCGAGGCCGGTGGCCAGCCTGCGGGCGATCTCGGCGCACACGGCCTCGTCGGCGAGGGCCTCGGCCGGCGGCCTGCCTCCGGCGAGGGCGCGCACTGCGGGGCCGGACACCTGGCTCTGGAAGCCGCCTCCCGCGTCCGGGCCGGCCCACGCCGCGGTGCCGCCGCGAGCGAGCGGGGCGCCGGGCAGCGGCATGTAGCCGATCTCCCCGGCGCCGCCCGTGGCGCCGCGCAGGAGGGTGCCGCCCAGCACGATCGCGGCGCCCACGCCCTCGTCGATCCAGACCAGCACGAAGTGGTCGTGGTCCTGCGCGGCGCCCTCGTACTGCTCGGCGACGGCCGCGAGGTTCACGTCGTTCTCGATGACGACCGGTCTGCCGAGCACCTCGGCGAGGTCGGCGGTCAGCGTGCGCGAGTGCCAGCCGGGCAGATGGGGTGCGTAGCGCAGCCGTCCGGTGTGCGGGTCGATCGCGCCAGGGGTGCCCACCACCACGGCGGCGAGGTCGTCATGGCCGAGCCCGGACGGACGCAGGGCGCCGTCCACGGCCTCGGCGACGAGCTGCGCGGTGCGGTGGCGTACGTCCTCCGCGACCGCGTCGGCCTCCACCCGGCAGGTGCCGACCACCGTTCCGGTGATGTCGGCGACCACGGCGTCGATGCCGGTGGGGCCGACCGAGAGCGCGGCGACATGGCCGGCGGACGGGTCGATCTCGTACAGCACGGCGTTGGGCCCGGGGCGCCCGCTCTGGCTGCCCGTCGAGCGGACCAGACCCGCCTCCTCCAGCCGCGCCAGCAGCTGGGAGGCGGTGGGCTTGGAGAGTCCGGTCAGCTCGCCGATGCGGGTGCGGGTGAGGGGCCCCTGGGCGACCAGGAGATCGAGCGCGGCCCGGTCGTTCATGGCGCGCAGGACGCGGGGGGTGCCCGGTGTGGTGCCTGCCATGAGCGACGCCCGCCTTCTGTTAGGAAACTTTCCTATCGATGAGAGGAAGGTAGAGGTGCCGTCACGGAGCCGTCAATGGGAAGCGCCCCCGAGGCAACCAAAGCGTTACCTCCCCCGCGACGGAGAGGCGGGGGAGGCCGTTACCTGCGGGGGCGCGGTCCGTGTCGGCTGTTCGGTCGGAAGCCGTGTCACTTCGCCAGGTTCGGCGGCGGTATCGGGGTCGCCGCCAGCGACTGCGGCGACGTCGCCGAGGCGTACGCCGACGGGGCGGCCATGCCGGCCGTCGGGTCCGGGGTCGCGGAGCCGTCCGCCTCGACGGCGAGCGGGCCGACCATCCGGATGCCGGCCGCGTCCAGGGCCTGCTTGATCCGCCAGCGCAGCTCGCGCTCGACCCCCAGCGACTTGCCCGGCATGGTCTTCGCCGTGACCCGTACGGTCATCGAGTCCAGCAGCACCGCGTCCAGGCCGAGGATCTCCACCGGGCCCCACAGCCGCTCCGACCAGGGCTCCTCCTTGGTCATGGCCCCGCCCGCCTCGGCGATCGCGGCGCGCACCCGGTCCAGGTCCTCCGTCGGACGGACCGTGACGTCCACACCGGCCGTGGACCAGCCCTGGCTGAGGTTGCCGATGCGCTTCACCTCGCCGTTGCGGACGTACCAGATCTCGCCGTTGTCGCCGCGCAGCTTGGTGACGCGCAGGCCGACCTCGATGACCTCGCCGGAGGCGACGCCCGCGTCGATCGAGTCACCGACGCCGTACTGGTCCTCCAGGATCATGAAGACACCGGAGAGGAAGTCGGTGACGAGATTGCGCGCACCGAAGCCCAGGGCCACACCGGCCACCCCGGCGGAGGCCAGCAGCGGAGCCAGATTGATCTGGAAGGCGCCCAGGATCATCAGGGCCGCGGTGCCGAGGATCAGGAACGACGTGACCGACCGGAGGACGGAACCGATGGCCTCCGAGCGCTGGCGGCGGCGCTCGGCGTTCACCAGCAGGCCGCCGAGAGCCGTGCCCTCCACCGCCTGGGCGCTGCGGTTCATCCGGTCGATGAGATTGGTCAGGGCACGCCGGATCAGATAGCGCAGCACGATCGCGATGGCGGCGATGAGGATGATGCGGAGGCCGGTGTTCAGCCAGGTGGACCAGTTCTCCTCGACCCAGCTCGCGGCGTTCCCGGCCCGTTCGGCGGCTTCGTCCAGCGAGTCCGCGGCACCGGGAGACGGAGCCGCGGCCAGGAGGGCGGACAGGGACACGGCGGGGACCTCCAGGTGGGGCGACAGCTGACCAACCACAGTAACGAAGCGGGGGAAGCGGTTCGTTGCCGCTGAGGGAGGAGAGACACGTCTCACCCGCGGAGGCGGTGTCCACGGCCGGACCCACGGTGGTGCCGGCCACCCAGGTGGCACACGGGTTCCGGGACGTCCGTGCCGTTCGGGCGGCCGGCCGGTGAGAAAAATCCCTTCGGCCCGTTACCCGTACGTGGTGGCGCTCGGACCAGGCATGAGGGGAGACTGAGACCGGATCGTCCCGGCGCGAGCCACGCGTCGCCGGCGTACAAGGAGGCATCCGCGTGCCGCACGTCCTGGTTCTCAACGCTTCGTACGAGCCGCTCGGCGTCGTACCTCTCCGCCGCGCGCTCGTCCTCGTCCTCGAGAACAAGGCCATCTGCCTCGAGGAGTCGGGCTCCTTCATGCACAGTGCCACCCGCGCCGTGCCCGCGCCCAGCGTCGTCCGCCTCAAACGGTTCGTACGGGTCCCCTACCGGGGGCCCGTTCCGCTCACCCGCCGGGCGCTCTTCGCGAGGGACGGTGGCCGCTGCATGTACTGCGGGGCCGCCGCGACCAGCGTCGACCACGTCATCCCGCGCAGCCGTGGCGGGCAGCACGCCTGGGACAACGTGGTGGCGGCCTGCCGCCGCTGCAACCACGTCAAGGCGGACCGCCATCTGCCCGAGCTGGGCTGGCGGCTGCGCCACCAGCCGGCGCCGCCCAGCGGTCTCGCCTGGCGGATCATCGGGACCGGGCACCGGGACCCGCGCTGGCTGCCCTACCTGCAGCCGTTCGGCGCGGACGACGTGATGGCCCGGATCGACGGCGTCTCCGCCTGAGAACCGGGCCATCGGTGTCCGGGGCCTCGGCCCGGGGCCATCAGTCCTGCTCCTGGTCCTGCTGCTGCTCCTGCTCCTGCTCCTGTGCGGCGACGGCGTAGGCCTCGACCGACCAGAGCGAGTAGCCGTACGGCGTGGCCCGGCCGTCTCCCTGGACCCTGATGAAACGGGTGTCCTTCGCGTCCATCCGGACCGACTCGCGCCCGCCCCCGCCGTCCGGCACGGTCGCCGCCGTACGCCAGATACGGCCGTCCGAGGAGACCTGTACGCGGTAGCGGGAGGCGTAGGCGTCCTGCCACCGCAGGACCACCCGGCCCAGTCGCACCGGCCGGGGCAGCTCGGCCTGCCACCAGGCTCCGTCCTCGACGGGTGAGGACCAGCGGGTCTCGGGGTCGCCGTCGGAGGCCGCCGCGGCGGGGAAGTCCGGAGTCTCGTCGCCGGACGAGGACGCCACGGCCGTACGCATCAGATCGGGGCCCGCCGTGCGCGGGAAGGCCCGGACGGTCAGGGTGCTCTCCTCGCCCTCGAAGCGCAGCGGAACCTCGTACTCGCCGGCCGGGGTGCCGTCGGGCACGGTGATGTCCACGGGGACGTCGGTGCGCGAGCCCCGTGTCACCGTCGCCTGCTTCGGAACCTTCACCTCGATGCCCTTGGGGGCCTTCGCCGTGAGTGCGCCCTTCACCTTGCCCGGACGCCCGCCGGCCAGCCGCGCCTCGACCCGCTGCGTGCCGCCGCCGATCACGGCGTCCGTCCGGTCACGGACGAGGCCGAGCCGGGCCGCGGGCTCGTCCGCGAACCACGGGACGAGTGCCCGCACCTCCGGGGCGTCCGATGCCCCGGGCGTGCCCATGACCCCCGGGGCCGGGAGGTCGAAGAAGACGGGACGGGCGGAAGGACCGGTGACCCGCAGCGCGTCCACGCGCAGACCCTTCACCGCCGTCTGCGTCCAGCCCGCCGCCGAGAGGGGGCCCAGACCGCGCCAGCCCTCGCCCGGGACATGGGCTTCCAGGACCCCGTCCGCAGCCGTTTCGCCGGGCCGGGCCAGCGTGGTGACGGCCGCCAGCGGGCGGGCGCCGTCGAGCCGGAGCGTGTAGCCCCGCGCGTCCCGGCTCGCCGTCCCCGCGTCGCGGTCGGTGCCGTTCCAGGCGCCGGCCTCCTTCAGGACCCTGTCCAGGAACGGGTCGAGGACGCCCTTGCCGACCGTCGCCGTGCTCGCCCGGATCTTCTCGCGCAGCGGTTCGAGCGCCAGCTGGGCCTGCCAGGCGGCCGCCCCGTCGCCACGTCGCTGTGCCCCCAGCAGGTCGACGGCCAGCTCACCCGCCCTGCCGTACCGGGCCAGCTGCTCGGTCCACGGCCGCACCTCGTCCTGGAGCCGGCCGCTCGCGGGGGCTCCCAGCCGTGCCTGGGCCTGCCGCATCACACCGAAGGCGGCCCGCAGCTCCCGGGACGCCGCGTCGCCGCCCGCCGCGTCGCCGTCCGCCGCGTCCGCGGCCGCATGCGACGCCCAGAACGCCTTCAGCAGCGGCCGGAGGTACGCGGACTCGTCGCCGCCCAGCACAGAGGTGGCGCTGTTGCCCGCCAGGGCGCCCAAGGCCGCCCGGGTGGCGGCGTCGCCACCCGCCAGGTCGTCCACGGCGGCCCGCCAGGAGTCCTGCGGCCGGTAACCCTTCGGGTTCCAGGCGAAGTCGGCGGCCGTGAACAGGGGGATGCGGGACGCCGAGGGCTGCTGCATGGCATTGGCGAGCAGCGCCGCCGAGCCGCCGGCCACCGCCGGGTCACGGCCGGTGTACGGGCCGAGGAAGATCCGGTCCTGCGCGTAGTCGTTGACCGGGTAGTTGTCCATGGTGACCAGCGGGCGCCGGAAGACCGCCCGCGCGTCCGCCAGCTCGCTCCCGGTGATCGTCTTCGGCACGACACCGACGCCGGTCCAGCCCACCTGCACCCGGTCGTCCAGCTCCTCGGCGAGCGCCGTGCGGTAGGCGGTGGCGCCGTCCTGGTAGAACTCGGTCGGCATGACCGACAGCGGCTCCGCGCCCGGGTGCCGCTCCGCGAGGTGCCGGGCGACCGCGCTCGCGACCCGGGCCTGCGCCCTGGCTGCCGCCTCCGGTCCGCTGCCGAACGTCTCCGCGTCCCGGTCGCAGTGCCACTCGCTGTAGCTGACGTTCTGGAACTGCAGCTGGAAGACCCGCACGCCCAGGGCCCACATCGCGTCGATCTTCCGGGTGAGGGCCCGGAGGTCCGTCCCGGAGGACATGCACATCGCCTGCCCGGGCGAGACGGCCCAGCCGAGCGTCACGTGCTCGGCCCGCGCCTTCGCGGCCAGCGCGCGGAAACCGTCGCGCTCGTCGGCCGGGTAGGGCTCCCGCCAGCGGGTCTGCCGGTACGGGTCGTCGCCGGCGGCGTAGAGATAGCGGTTCTGCTTCGTGCGGCCCATGAAGGTGAGCTGGGCGAGCCGTTCCTCGCGGGTCCACGGCTGCCCGTAGAAGCCCTCGGCCATCCCGCGCACGGCGGTGCCCGGCCAGTCGCGGACCACGGCTCCGGCGACGGTTCCGTCCCGCACGAGCTGGCGCAGCGTCTGGACGGCGTGGAACAGGCCGTCCTCGCCGACACCGTCCAGCGCGACCGTGGGCCGGTCCGAGGTCCTGCCGACGGCGAGGCGGTAGCCCCCGGACGGCAGGTCGGAGCGTTCGGGTGAGCCGAGCGCCCGCAGCGCCCGGCCCGCGTCGGTGCCGCCGAGCCGGATCACCGGGCCCCTGCCGGGCAGGGCCTCGTGCACCGTGCGCACCCCGGCGTCGCGCAGCAGCGCCCTGAGCGCCTCCACGGCGTACGGATCGGCTGCCGCGTCGGCGACGAGGGTGGCCTCGGTGCCCAGGGCGACGGCCCGGCCGGTCGCCTCGATCGACTGCGGCCGGGGCCAGACGGCGGGCAGCGGGGTGTCGCCGACGCGGTCCTCGGCGGTCGCGGCGGGGGTGACGGGCGCCGCGACCGCGGCCGGGGCGAGCGGGCCGAGCAGCCCGCCGATCACCGCCACTGCTACGGCCGTCGCATGCCTCCTGCGCCCGAGCTGCACGCCGCACTCCTTCGAAAGATCCCCGCCCGGCCATGGACGTCCGAGCCCACCACCGGGGCGCGGGGGTGTCAATGCGCATGGCCGTTTCGACGTAAATGCACGAAATGTTGATCGGTGCGGAGTGTGGGCGTCCGAGGGTGAGGCGCCGGATGGCCGAAAACCACCCATACGCCACGTACGGCGGAACGGAATGTGACTTACGGCACGTTGGGCTCGTTGTCATAACGCCTATGTCACGTCCACGCCTGCTCCCGCGCCCGCTGGGTAGGCCTGCTGTGTCCTGTTGTCCATGGCCAGGAGGCCAACGTGCCCGCTTCCGCGCAGCTTCTGCTCTCCGCCCTCTCCAAACAGGTACCGAGCCCCACGGGTCCCGCTCCGCTGGCAGGCGAGAAGTCCCCGACCCTCACCGTCCCTCCGATGATCAGTGAACTCCCGCTCGCCGATGTGACCCACCTGACCGGTGAACCCGCCTTCGCCGACAGCGCACCGCTCACCAGCGAGCCCCCGCTCGCCGACGCCACACCTCTCACGAGCGAGCCACCGCTCGCCGCCGTCGCCCCTCTGACCAGCGAGCCGACAGCACCCGGCACCGCAGGGGGCATGGAGTCCCCAGGAGTCTGAATGGGCTTGTCCCGGCTCGCCGCACTGCACGGCGTCGCCACCTCCTTCTCCCCGTCCGCGGATCTCACGGTGTCCGTCCCCGACGACACGGTCACGGCCGTGCTCGCCGCGCTGGGCGTCGACGCCGCCACTCCCGCGGCCGTACGGAGATCCCTCGAAGCCGCCGAATCGGCGGCGGCCTCCCGACTGCTCCCGCCGACGGTGGTGGCCTGGTCGGGAGAGCCGCTGCCGACGGTGCTCACCGCGCTCCCGTCCGGCGCGGTCCTGACGGTCGACCCCGAACCCGGCACCGCCGATCCGTCCCCGCCCCTGCGCATGCGCGTGCTCCCCGTCCCGGCCACGCCCGCGCCGGACGCGCGACAGACGCCTTCCTGGTGGACCGAACCGCCCCTCGGCGTCCACCGGCTGACCGTCCGCACCCTGGACCACCGCTACGCCACCGCCACGCTCGTCGTCGCGCCGGACCGCGCACCCCAGCCGCCCGCCCGCGCGCACGGGTTCCTCGTCCAGCTCTACTCGATGCTGTCCGAGCGTTCCTGGGGCATGGGCGACCTCGCGGACCTGGCCGACCTCGCCGCCTGGGCGGGACGGACCCTGGGCAGCGACTTCGTCCAGATCAACCCGCTGCACGCCGCCGTACCGGGCAGGCCGACCGACCCCTCGCCGTACCGCCCCTCCTCGCGCCGATTCCCCGACCCCGTGCACCTGCACATCGAGTCGATCCCCGAGTACGGCCATGTCACGGAGCCCGGCAGGGCGGCCTTGGACGACCTGCGCGAGCAGGCCGCCGCACTGCGCGAAGCCGTGCTGAACAAGGGCGCGCTGATCGACCGGGACGCCGTCCGGGATCTCAAGTACCAGGCCCTGGAGATCGTCCACGAGGTCCCGCTGACGCCCGGCCGCCGCGCCGCCTACTGCGACTTCCTCGCCGAGCAGGGGCAGGCCCTGGAGGACCACGCCCTGTGGTGCGCCCTGGCCGAGGTGCACGGCCCCCGGTGGCGCGCCTGGCCCGAAGGGCTCCACGACCCCCGCTCCCCGGAGAGCGCGCGGGCCCGGGGCGCGCTGCTCGACCGGGTCGACTTCCACTGCCGGCTGGCCTGGCTGACGGACACGCAGCTCGCCACCGCGCAGAGCTCCGCCCTGGAGTCCGGGATGGCCGTCGGAGTCGTCCACGACCTCGCCGTGGGTGTCCATCCCGACGGCGCCGACACCTGGGCCCAGCAGGACGCCTTCGCTCACGGCATGTCCGTCGGCGCGCCGCCCGACGCCTTCAACGCCCAGGGCCAGGACTGGGGCCTGCCGCCCTGGCGGCCCGACGCCCTCGCGGCGTCCGGCTACGCCCCCTACCGCTCCCTGCTGCGCGGCCTCCTCGCCCACGCCGGAGCGCTGCGCATCGACCACGTCATGGGGCTCTTCCGGCTCTGGTGGGTGCCGGAGGGGCACCCGCCCACCGAGGGCGCGTACGTCGGTCAGGACGCCGAGGCGATGCTCGCGGTCCTCGTCCTGGAGGCGCACCGGGCCGGTGCCGTCGTCATAGGGGAGGACCTGGGCACCGTCGAACCAGGCGTGCGCGAGGCGCTCGCCCGGCGCGGGGTGCTCGGCACCTCCGTGCTCTGGTTCGAGCGCGACTGGGACGGCACCGGCCGCCCGCTCGCCCCCGAGAAGTGGCGCCAGGACTGCGTGGCCACGGTGACCACCCACGACCTGCCGTCCACCGCCGCCCGGCTGACGGGGGAGCACGTGACGCTCCGCCACCGGCTCGGCCTGCTCTCCCGGGGCATGGAACAGGAGCTGGCCGAGGACGCCGCCGACACCGCCGAGTGGCTGGCCTACCTGGCCCGCCTCCGGCTGCTGCCCGAGGGTGACGGCGACGAGGAGGCGGCCGTCCGTGCCGTCCACCGGTTCCTGCTGCGGACCCCGGCCCGGATGGCCGGGGTCTGGCTCCCCGACACCGTCGGGGACCGCCGCCCCCAGAACCTCCCCGGCACCTGGGACCAGTACCCCAACTGGCGCCTGCCCATCGCCGATGCGGAAGGCCACCCCGTCACGCTGGAGGAGATCGCCGCCTCGCCCCGGCTGCACCGGCTGATGGCCGTCCTGCGGGACGGCCCCGAGGTCCGTACGGCACCCCCGGGCGCGCGCCCGTCGTAGGCGTTCGCTACGTTTGCACCGTGGACAAGAAGAACGCTATGCGCGCCGGCGCCGTCGCGGCCGGTACGACGCTGATGATGCTGCTCATGTCGTCCCCCGCGCTCGCGCTCACCCGCGACGACGGCGACGACCCGGGTCCGGGCCTGAACATGATGGAGACCCTCGGCCTCTTCGTCGTGGCCCCGATCGTCCTGTTCCTGGCGATCGCGGCCCTCGTCATGGTCCTCGACAAGTCCAAGAAGCAGGCCTAGTCAGGCGCCTGACGTGCGCCGCCGGTACGACGTACCGCGCGGCGCACCGTCATGTCCGGGCGCCCGGTAGGTTTCGGCCATGACCGAGTGGGACGTCAAGAAGCTCCGCATCCTGCGCACCCTGCGCGACCGCGGCACGGTCACCGCCACGGCGGAAGCCCTGCTCATGACCCCGTCCGCCGTCTCGCAGCAGCTCACCAACCTCGCCCGGCAGCTCGGCGTCCCGCTGCTGGAGGTGCAGGGCCGGCGCGTCCGGCTCACCGACGCCGCGCATCTCGTACTGCGCCACGCCGAGGCGGTCTTCGCCCAGCTGGAGCAGGCGGACGCCGAGCTGACCGGCTATCTGCGGGGTGAGGCGGGCGAGGTGCGGGTCGGTGCCTTCTCGACCGCGGTGCCCGCGCTCGTCGTACCCGCCGTGCGGCTCCTGGAGGCCGAGGACCGGCCCGGGCCCCGGGTGCGCGTACGGGAGGCGGAGGCGGCCCAGGCGTACGAGCTGCTGTCGGCCGGAGAGGTGGACCTGGCGCTCTCGCTGGCGGCGCACGCCCCGACGGCCCAGGACCCCCGCTTCACGCTGCTGCCGCTCCTGGCCGACCCGCTGGACGTGGCTCTGCCCGACGGCCACCGCCTCGCCGGGGCGCCCGGGCTGCGGCTGGCCGACCTCTCCCGGGAGGCCTGGATCTTCGGCGGGTCAGGCCCGTGGTCGGAGATCACCACCGCCGCGTGCGAGGCCGCCGGTTTCGTTCCCGAGCAGGCCCACAGCGCCTCCGGCTGGACGGCGATCCTCGCCATGGTGCGGGCGGGCATGGGCGTCGCGCTGATCCCCCGCATGGTCTCGGCCTCCGACCGGCCTCACGACGGCGTGGTGATGCGGGTCCTGGAGGCGGACCGGCCGTACCGCCACGTGGTGGCGGCCGTACGGCAGGGCGCGGAGAGCGGCCCGGCGCTCGCACGGGTACTGGCGGCGCTGCGGCGGGCGGCCGACCAGAACGTTCAGCAGAACTGAAGGAACCGTACGAAAACTTTCGCTGGACCTGATCGGTCGGGTGGCGGCACAGTGGGAGGCATGCCCACCGACAAGATCCAGACGGAGCCCGATTCCACCGACCCGCACGCCAACGACGCGGCCCCCTACGGCGGCGGTGACCCCTACGCCGACTACCGCGCGGGCGACTTCCCCTTCACCGAGCTGGTCGATCTCGCGGACCGGCGGCTCGGCGCGGGCGTCATAGCGGCCAACGACGAGTTCTTCGCCGAGCGGGAGAACCTCCTGATCCGCGAACCCGCCGTCTTCGACCCCGAGCGCTTCGGCCACAAGGGCAAGATCATGGACGGCTGGGAGACCCGCCGCCGCCGGGGCACCGACGGGGACCACCCCTTCCCGGCTCCCGAGGACAACGACTGGGCGATCGTGCGGCTGGGCACGCCCGGGATCGTCCGTGGCATCGTCGTCGACACCGCCCACTTCCGCGGCAACTACCCGCAGCGCGTCTCCGTCCAGGCCACGGCCGTGGAAGGCGCTCCCGGGCCGGAGGAACTCCTCGCCGACGACGTGAAGTGGGAGGAGCTCGTCCCGCCGACGCCCGTACGCGGTCACGCCGCCAACGGCTTCGAGATCACCGGCGGGCGCCGCTACACGCACCTGCGGATCTGCCAGCACCCCGACGGCGGAATCGCCCGCCTCCGGGTCCACGGCGAGGTCGTCCCCGACCCGGCCTGGCTCGCGGCCCTGGGCACGATCGACCTGATCTCGATCCTGAACGGCGGGATGTACGAGGACGCCTCCGACCGCTTCTACTCCTCGCCGGCCCAGATCATCCTGCCGGGCACCTCCCGCAAGATGGACGACGGCTGGGAGAACCGCCGCCGCCGGGTCCGCGACACCAACGACTGGGTCCGCTTCCGCCTCCCCGCGCAGGGCGCGGTCCGCGCGGTCGAGATCGACACGGCCTACCTCAAGGGCAACGCGGCAGGCTGGATCAGCCTCCAGGGCCGCGACGGCGAGTCGGGCGACTGGTTCGAGATCATCCCCCGCACCCGGCTCCAGCCCGACACCCCGCACCGCTTCCTTCTCGACACCGAGGCCGTGGTCACCCACGTACGGCTCGACACCTTCCCCGACGGGGGAGTGGCCAGGATGCGCCTGCACGGCTCGCTCACGGAGACGGGCACGACCGAACTGGCCCGGCGTCACCGGGAGTCGGCCGGGTAACACCGGATCGCTTCACCACAGGGCTCCCGCCCGGCGGACGGCTGCGCGACACGCGCCCGCCCGCCGGGCGGTTCTCATGCCCCGGTCACGCGGTCGCCGCCGCCGCGTCCGCCGCCTGGGCCCTGAGCGCGCGCTCCACGCCCGCCCGGGACTCCGACATCAGCCGGCGCAGGGCCGCGCTCGGCTGCGCCGAGTCCAGCCAGGCGTCCGTGGCGTCCAGGGTCTCCTGCGAGACCTGGAGAGCCGGGTACAGGCCGACCGCGATCTGCTGGGCCATCTCGTGGCTGCGCGAGTCCCAGACGTCCTTGACCGCCGCGAAGTACTTCTCCGTGTACGGCGCCAGCAGCTCACGCTGGTCGGTCTGCACGAAGCCGCCGATGACCGACTCCTGCAGGGAGTTCGGCAGCTTGTCCGACTCGACGACCGAAGCCCACGCCTCGGCCTTCGCCTCCTCGGACGGCTGGGCCGCACGCGCGGCAGCCGCGTGCCGCTCACCCGCTGCCGTCCTGTCGCGCTCGTACTCGGCGGCGATCTCCTCCTCGTCCAGCAGGCCCGTCGCGGCCAGGCGCTGTACGAACGCCCAGCGCAGCTCCGTGTCGACGGCCAGCCCCTCGATCTCCTGGGTACCGTCCAGCAGCGACTGCAGCACGTCCAGGTGGAGCGGGCTGCGCGCCGTCGCGGCGAAGGCGCGGGCCCACGCCAGCTGGTGGTCACCGGCCGGCTCCGCGGCACGCAGATGCGCCAGCGTCGCCTCGGTCCACTGGTTCAGACCCGCCTCGCGCCACTCCGGGGCGGCGTAGAGGTCGAGCGCCAGCTTCACCTGGCGGTGCAGCGACTGCACGACGCCGATGTCCGTCTCCTTGCCGATCCCGGAGAGGACCAGGGCCAGGTAGTCACGCGTCGCCAGTTCGCCGTCACGCGTCATGTCCCAGGCCGAGGCCCAGCTCAGGGCGCGGGGCAGGGACTCGGCGAAGTCGCCCAGGTGCGCGGTGACGACGCGCAGCGACTCCTCGTCGAGGCGGACCTTCGCGTACGACAGGTCGTCGTCGTTGAGCAGGACCACGGCAGGGCGGGCCGTGCCGGACGGGAACGGCACGGTGGTGCGCTCGCCGTCGACGTCCAGCTCGATGCGGTCCGTACGGACCAGCTTCCCGGCCCCGTCGAGGTCGTAGAGGCCGATGGCGATCCGGTGCGGGCGCAGCGTCGGCTCGCCCTTCGCCCCGGCGGGCAGCGCGGGGGCCTCCTGCAGCACGGTGAACGAGGTGACGTGGCCGTCGCCGTCGGTCTCGATCTCCGGGCGCAGGATGTTGATGCCGGCCGTCTCCAGCCACGCCTTCGACCAGGTCCTCAGGTCACGGCCCGAGGTCTCCTCCAGGGCGCCCAGCAGGTCCGACAGGCGCGTGTTCCCGAAGGCGTGCGCCTTGAAGTACGCCTGCACGCCCTTGAAGAACGCGTCCTTGCCGACGTACGCCACGAGCTGCTTCAGGACGGAGGCGCCCTTCGCGTACGTGATCCCGTCGAAGTTGACCAGGACGTCGTCGAGGTCCTGGATGTCCGCCATGATCGGGTGCGTCGACGGCAGCTGGTCCTGCCGGTACGCCCACGTCTTCATGGAGTTGGCGAACGTGGTCCAGGAGTGCGGCCACTTCGACCCCGCGGCGTCCGCCTGGCACGCGATGGAGGTGTACGTGGCGAACGACTCGTTCAGCCAGAGGTCGTTCCACCACTCCATGGTGACCAGGTCGCCGAACCACATGTGGGCCAGCTCGTGGAGGATGGTCTCGGCGCGCGTCTCGTAGGCGGCGTCGGTGACCTTCGAACGGAACACGTACTGGTCGCGGATGGTGACCGCGCCCGCGTTCTCCATCGCCCCGGCGTTGAACTCCGGGACGAAGAGCTGGTCGTACTTGGCGAACGGGTACGCGTAGTCGAACTTCTCCTCGAACCACTCGAAGCCCTGCCGGGTGACCGCGAAGATGTCGTCCGCGTCGAGGTACTCGGCGAGCGACGGCCGGCAGTAGATGCCGAGCGGCACGGACCGGCCGTCCTTCTCGTAGCTGCTGTGCACCGCGTGGTACGGACCGGCGATCAGGGCCGTGATGTACGTGGAGATCCGCGGCGTCGGCTCGAACGACCAGACGTCGTCCTGCGGCTCCGGCGTCGGGGAGTTGGAGATCACCGTCCAGCCGGACGGCGCCTTCACGGTGAACCGGAAGGTCGCCTTGAGATCGGGCTGCTCGAAGCTGGCGAACACCCGGCGGGCGTCCGGCACCTCGAACTGGGTGTAGAGGTACGCCTGCTCGTCGACCGGGTCGACGAACCGGTGCAGGCCCTCCCCGGTGTTCGTGTACGAGCAGTCGGCCACGACCTTCAGCTCGTTGGTACCGGCCAGGAGGTGCTTCAGCGTGATCCGGGAGTCCCGGAAGACGGCGGCGACGTCCAAATCCTTGCCGTTGAGCACGACGTCGTGCACGGCCGGGGCGACCAGGTCGATGAAGGTCTCCGCACCGGCCTCGGCGGAGTCGAAGCGCACGGTGGTGACGGACCGGTAGGTGCCACCCTCCTGCGCGCCGGAGAGGTCGAGATCGATCTCGTACGCGTCCACGGTCAGCAGGCGCGCCCGCTCCTGTGCCTCTTCGCGGGTCAGATTCGTGCCAGGCACGCGGTCATCTCCTTGATATGCGACGTTTTTGGTCATCCTTCCACGTGGGGCGGGTGCGGCGCGATGTCCGCCACCCAGGGTAGGGCTGGGTCGGCGCCATCCGGTAGCTACGCTGTTCCTACTTTGGTAGGATGGACGGCATGAAGATCAGTGTGAGCTTGCCGCAGGAGGATGTCGCCTTCGTGGACGAGTACGCCGCGAAGACCGAGGCGGACTCCCGGTCGGCGGTCATACACGCCGCTATCGAGCTGCTGCGCGAGGCGGGGCTCGAAGCCGAGTACACCGAGGCCTTCGAGGAATGGGACGCGAGCGAGGACGCCGCGCTCTGGGAGCGCACGGTCGGGGACGGAATCGTCGATGCGTAGAGGCGATATCCATCTGGTGGACCTGGAACCCGCCCGCGGCAGTGAGGCCAACAAGGTCAGGCCCGCGGTGATCGTGTCCAACAACGCGGCCAACCAGTCGGTCGTCACGAACGGCCGAGGAGTGATCACCGTGGTCCCCCTGACCTCGAACACCGCACGTGTCCTCACGTTCCAGACATTGCTCAGGTCCACCGAGAGCGGCCTGCCGAGGGACTCGAAGGCGCAGTGCGAGCAGCTCCGGGCTGTCTCCCCGGAGCGGGTGCTGAAGCGCATCGGTACGGTGCCGCGCCGGCGCATGAGCGACATCGACGCAGCGCTGAGGCGTCACCTCGCGCTCTGAGGCATGCGAAAGGGCGGCCCCCGGGCATCGGGGGCCGCCCTGCCAGGTGTGGGGTCAGGCCTTGAGCTCCGCCGCCACCAGCTCCGCGATCTGGACCGCGTTGAGCGCGGCGCCCTTGCGCAGGTTGTCGTTGGAGACGAACAGCGCGAGGCCGTGCTCGACGGTCTCGTCGGACCGGATGCGGCCCACGTAGGAGGCGTCCTTGCCGGCCGCCTGGAGCGGGGTCGGGATCTCCGAGAGCTCGACGCCCTCGGCGTCCTTCAGCAGCTCGTAGGCGCGCTCGACGCTGATCGGACGGGCGAAGCGGGCGTTGATCTGGAGGGAGTGGCCGGAGAAGACCGGGACGCGCACACAGGTGCCGGACACCTTGAGCTCCGGGATCTCCAGGATCTTGCGGGACTCGTTGCGGAGCTTCTGCTCCTCGTCGGTCTCGAAGGAACCGTCGTCGACGATCGAGCCGGCGAGCGGCAGCACGTTGAAGGCGATCGGGCGCTTGTAGACGTCCGGCTCGGGGAAGTCGACCGCGTCACCGCCGTGGGTCAGCTTGTCCGCGTCCGCGACGACCTTGGAAGCCTGGCCGTGCAGCTCCGCGACACCGGCGACACCGGAGCCGGAGACCGCCTGGTAGGTGGCGACGGTCAGCGCGTCGAGCTGCGCCTCCTGGTGGAGGGGGCGCAGCACGGGCATGGCGGCCATCGTGGTGCAGTTCGGGTTGGCGATGATTCCCTTGGGGCGGTTCCTGATCGCGTGGGCGTTGACCTCGGAGACCACCAGCGGGACCTCGGGGTCCTTGCGCCAGGCCGAGGAGTTGTCGATCACCACGGCGCCCTGGGCGGCGACCTTCTCGGCCAGCGCCTTCGAGGTGGCGCCGCCCGCTGAGAACAGCACGATGTCGAGCCCGGTGTAGTCCGCGGTGGAGGCGTCCTCGACCGTGATGTCCGTGCCCTCGTAGGTGAGGGTGGAGCCGGCGGAACGCGCGGAGGCGAAGAGGCGCAGCTCGGCGACGGGGAACTTCCGCTCGGCCAGGATCCTGCGCATGACTGTGCCGACCTGACCGGTGGCGCCGACGATTCCGACCTTCACAGGAACTCCCTCACACGTACGAACGGGCACGGTTGCCGGTCCATGATGCGTATGTCCACGGCTTCCTTGTCCAATCCATTGTCCGGCAGGCGGACGGGGCGCGCACGGAGCAGTGGGGCGGGTGCCTTGTGCGCACCCGCCCCACTGGTGTCCGGTGTCGTACGGATCACACCGCCGTACGGATCACACCGCCGTGACGGCTACGGCGCGACCTTCCCGATCACGACGCTGCCGGTGCCCGCCGCGGTGCCGCGGCTGTTCACCAGCTGGACCTCGCCGAAGAACTGACGGCCCTCGGGAGCCGCTCCGGCGACCACGACCTCGGCGTCGACCTGGGCGGACGCGCCGTTGGCCAGGTTCACGGCCTTCGACTCGTCGACCTTGATCTCGCCGAGCGACGGCGCGTAGTACACGTCGCGGTAGTCGTACTCGGTGGTCCCGGCCGGGACCGCGTAGCCCTCGATGACGACGGTGTACGTGCCGGCCGCAGGGTTCACCAGGCTGACCGACTCCTCGGAGCCGGCCGTCGTGGAGGCGCCCACCTCGGTCGAGCCCCTGAGGACCCGCAGATCGATGTCGGCGTTGGCGTCCGAGGTGTTGCCGATGGCGACGTCCAGCCTCTCGACGCCCTCACCGATGGTGACCGTCTTGGTGTACTCGCCGCCGGTGGAGATCGACGGACGCTCGACGTCGGCCGAGCCCAGCGAGCCGCCCTTCAGGGCGCCCTCCAGGTCACCGGCGTTGTTGGTGACCGTCCAGTCCACCGCGGCCGGGGTGCCGATCTTCGCCTCGGCGATGGTCTGCACCGCCGGGTCGAAGGAGGCACCGAGCAGCGAGACATCCAGCTTGTACGGGTTGTCCAGCAGCGGCGACGTACGGCGGGACTCGACCTCGATCTCCCAGACGCCGGGCTGCGGGTCCTTGTAGGAGCGCGTGTCCGGGCGGCAGGTGTTGGCCGGGTTCTCGTAGTTCGGGTAGCAGTAGACCGTGGAGCTGTCCTCCACCGCGACCCCGTAGGGGTGCAGGGAGATGAACCGCGTCTGGCTGCCCGAGCGCAGGGCGCTCATCGCGACCTCAAGGGTCTCGGCGCCCTCCGGGACGTTCAGGAAGTACGACGTGGTGCCGTTGCGCTGCACCGAGCCGGTCGTCGAGAACGCGTAACCCGGCTTCACCAGGTCCTTGGCGACGACCACCGTGGAGAGGATCTGCTGGTCCACTCCCGTGGTCTTCCTGTCGTCCACGACGAGGATCGCGCTGTGGACGCCCGCAGTGCGGGGCTTCGCCTCGACCTCGACGGTCACCGGCTTGCCGAGCGGCAGCGAGACGGTGCTCGAACCGGCCAGCTTGAAGGTGCCGTCGTTGTTCTTCCAGGACAGCTTGTGGCTGACGGCCTTGTCCGGACCCGTGGTGCGGGTGACGGTGACGTCGTACGACTTCTTCTGGCCGGCCTTCAGGCCGCCCTCACGGTCGTACAGGCCGGTGCCGAAGCCCGGGGTCTTCAGCGCGAAGTCGATCGCGGTGTCGACCGGGGCCTTCACGGTGTACTCGTGCGCCGAGGCGCCCTTCTTCTCGATCTGCTTCCAGGCGCCGACGATGTCCATCAGACCGGCACCCTGGGCGTGCGCGGGCACGTCCTTGATGTGGGTGGCCGTGCTGGTGAGCGCGGACCGCAGGTCGGCCGGGGGCAGCTCGATGTGCTTCTGCTCCGCGGCGGACAGCAGCAGTGCCGCCGCGCCGGCGGCCTGCGGCGAGGACATCGAGGTGCCCTGCAGCATGGAGTAGCCGGCGGGGAGCGAGTAGCCCGCCTCCTTGACCGGACCGCCGGGGATCCAGGTCTGGGTGGTGTTGATGGAAGCGCCCGGAGCCGTCAGGATCGGCGCGAAGCCGCCGTCCTCACGCGGACCGCGCGAGGAGAAGGGCAGCATGTCGTACTTCTTGGTGACGTTCGAGCCGTAGTTGGCCGCCCACGTCTCCTTGGAGATGGACGCGCCGACCGAGATGACGTGGTCGGCCAGGCCGGGGTCACCGATGGTGTTGACACCCGGGCCGTCGTTGCCGGCCGAGATGACCAGCTGGACGCCGTAGATGTCGATGAGCCGCTTGTAGAGCTCGGCGCGGGCGTTGTTGCCGTCGTTGAGCGGCGGCAGGCCGCCGATCGACATGTTGACGACGTCGACGCCGCGGTTCACGACGAGGTCGATCATGCCCTCGGTCAGCGCGATGTTGGTGCAGCCGCCGGACCAGGTGCAGGCGCGCGAGGAGACGACCTTGGCGCCGGGCGCCGCGCCGTTCATCTTGCCGCCGAACAGGCCGTTGGCCGCCGTGATGCCGGCGACGTGCGTGCCGTGCTCGCTCTGGATGACACCGATGTTGACGTAGTCGGCCGTGTTGCCGGCCGCGTCGAAGACGACGTCCTCACGGGTCTCGACGACGAAGGGGATGCGCTCGACGACCTCGGTCCGCGGGTCGTCCGTACCGAAGTAGGAGACCTGGTGCTTGTCCTTGTACGGCTTGAGCACGGCGTCGTTGCCGAAGTCCGCGTCGCCGTTCAGGTCGACGCGGGTGGTGCCGGTGACCGGGTCGTAGAGCACACCCCACTGGTCGGTGGTGTCACCGTCGCGGTTGAGGTCGCCCGCCATGTCGCCGCCACGGGTGGCGGACTCCCGGAAGAGGCGGAAGCTGTACGAGCCCTCCGGCGCGGAGTACGTCGTGCCGCCGTTCGTGAACGTCGGCCCGGAGACCTTCTGGTCCATCCGCAGCCAGGTGCCGTCCCCGTCGCCGACGGGGTCGGTGGCCGTCACCCAGTCGACGATCTTGCGTTCGCCGGTGGTGGTCTTCTGCAGGGCGGGGTGGCCGAGGTCGACACCGGAGTCCAGGACGCCGATGGTGATCCCGCGGCCGTCCGCCTTCGGGTGCTGCTTGACGAAGTCCACCGCGCCCGTCTCGAAGGACGGGTTGTACGGGTTCTTCGCCGGGGTGTTCTTGCCGGGGGCCGGGTAGCTGCCCGTGGCCTTCAGCTGCTTCGCTCCGGCCACCCGGTCGCCCGCGGGCGTCGGGTCGTCCAGCTTGATCTCCTGCTTGAGATCGATGCCGTGGACGGACGACAGCTTCTGCGCCGCCTTGATGGTGGCCTCGGCCGTCGCGGTCGGCACGGTCGCCCGGACGTAGCCGAGCTTGTCGTACGTCTGCCCCAGCACGGACCCCTTGACGGAGTCCAGCTGTTCGGCGACCTGCTCGGTCGCGCCCGGAGCGGTGGCGACCATCATCGTGATGTTCTTCTCGCCCTTGGCCTCGGCCTTCGCCAGTACGTCGGCGTCGGCCTCGCCCAGCTTGTCGCCCTTCGCGCTCGCGGCGGCGGGCTTCACGGGGGAGGCCCCCGGGTCGTCGGCGGCGAAGACCGGGGCGGCGCCGGTGGCGGCCAGTGCGGCCGCCAGACCGGCTGCGGCCGCGATGCGCGCCGCGCGTCTCGCCCCGGGTATGGAGCTGGGGGATTCCTTGGTCATCAGCATCCCTGTGGGTGAAAGAAAGAAAGAGTCCGGAATTCGGTACCCGATGACCGCTCAGCATTTCGTAAAAGACAGGGGTTTGTGGAGAGTTGACGGGGGCGAGAAGCGGACATGGCGTACATCCGCCACCGGTTCCATCGCGCCACGCAAGCCCCCGGTAGGCCGTTACCGGGGCAGGACCACCACGTACGCGGCCGGATCGCGGTCCTCGGCCGCCATCATCGCCGTACGCAGCACCACCGACAGCTGTGCCGCGGAGTCACGGAGCTGCTTCGGCGTCACCCGCACCACCGTGATGCCGAGTCGTTCCAGATGCTCCCGCTCGACGGTGTACACGACGCGTTCCTCCCGGGGGGAACGCGTGCCCAGTTCGAGCGCGACCGCCTCTTCCGGCCAGTACGCGTCCACGCCACCCAGCCGACTGCCGCCCGGCAGGGCCAGCTCCACGTTCCACAGCGGCTGGGGCAGACCGTGGGCGCGCACCATCCCGTACAGCCGCTCCTCCGCCAGGGCGCGGCCCTCGACGAGCAACGCCTCGACGGCGTCCCTCACGTGGGTGCGGCCCAGCAGCTTGGCGGCGTTCAGCTCCCGTACGACGGAAGCGGGTTCGCAGTGCCCGCCGCGCACCGCCTCGGTGAGGATCCGGCGCACCGTCGAGGCGTCCGTGAGCGAGCCCGCCGCGTCGGCCAGGGCCCGCTCCACCGGGGCCAGCGGCGCCCCGAGCCGGTGTTGGGGCCGGGGCAGACCGGCGGCCCGGGTCACCTGGACGAAGCCGGCGGAGCGCAGCCGCCTGGTGCGGGGGACCAGCACGTCGATGCGGTGCAGCGCGATCACCGGGGGAGCGGAGGTGAAGCCGTACAGGGCCAGGGCCGCCAGCCCCGTGACCATGGCCTCCCCGTAGCCGGGCACGGACCGGTCCGGCACGGTCCGCCGGGCACCGGCCGGGGGCCGGCCGGCGTAGAGCAGGGCGCCGCGCACCCGGTCGTCGTTCGTGGGCGGTCCCGGGCGCAGGAGGTACACGCCGGGGAGCAACTGCTGCCACGGACCGCCGGGCAGGCACTGCGCGGCGGCCTGCGCGGCGGTCACACCGTGGGCGCGGAGCTGCGCGGCGGACTGCACGCGGTGGCTCACTTCGTGGACGGGGCGCGGGGACAGCGGGGTGTTCCGGTTCATGCCGGGGAGGATTCCGCAGCCCCGCCGTGCGATGCCCCGTGTTACAAGCCCGTCGACATTCCGGGACAACACCGTCCTAAAGTACGGCAGTTCGATTGCCGAAAAGGGCGGTCACGCCACGGATTGTGCGGCGCGTCCCCCGCACGCGTGTGCTGCCGTTCCGACCGCCCAGGCGGCGGTCGACGGTGCGACGCCCCTGGTGCCCGCGCTGGCTCACCTGGGCGCGGCGGAGCGGCAGGC
>NZ_JBEOVL010000050.1:0-50481 GCF_040295485.1 Streptomyces sp. NPDC002793
AGGATCAGACGAAGGCCGCCCCCACGTCCGGTGAATCCCCAGGTGAGCGACCCAGTACGAGACACCGTTCGAGACCGGAAGAAAAAGAACAAGCTGCGGGCGAAGTCTCCGATGGTGAACATGGTGTCTCCCCTTGCGGAGGTTCACACGGTGAGAAGGTCAAGGGCTCTCCCGGGCGCCGCGTTCCGGGTCCGGGGGCCGGCCGTGCGGTGCCGCGGGAAGAGGCAGAAAAGGCAGGAGCCCCGTTCCTCCGCCGAAACGGGGGAGCGGGGCTCCTTGGGTACTGCTCACTCGGCCGCGATCGGCCGACCCGGGCAACTAGGCCGGGGTGACGTTCTCAGCCTGCGGACCCTTGGGTCCCTGAGTGACGTCGAAGTTCACGACCTGGTTCTCCTCGAGGGAGCGGAACCCGGACGCGTTGATCGCGGAGTAGTGGACGAAGACATCCGGGCCGCCGCCGTCCTGGGCGATGAAGCCGAAGCCCTTTTCAGCGTTGAACCACTTGACGGTTCCGGTAGCCATAAGCCCTCCTTGGGCCAAAGGGTTGCCCTGCTCCAGAACCTGCAAACAAGTCTGAAAACTACAAAAGCCTGCGGGTTACATGCTCCGCAGGCTCTGTACTGCAAGGGAAACCAAACTGCAACTTGCGGCGAGCCTAGCACGCAGTCTGTGGGGAGCGGTAGAGGGAAAGATCACTTCACCCGGATGTTTGATCGGGCCGTCGGAGAGCTGACGGACAAGGCCCCGCGGAGCGGTCCGGATGCCCCGCTGATGCAGTCCGACAGAGACAGGTCTAGCCTCGCGATGTGGACAATTCAACCGTCTCTCCCGTAGAAGGCGACGACCGTCGCAGCAGGCCGCGCGTCGGCCACATCCAGTTCCTGAACTGCCTCCCCCTCTACTGGGGCCTGGCACGGACCGGGACCCTGCTCGACCTGGAGCTCTCGAAGGACACCCCGGAAAGGCTCAGCGAGCAGCTGGTCAGGGGGGACCTGGACATCGGTCCCGTCACCCTGGTCGAGTTCCTGCGCAACGCGGACGAACTGGTCGCCCTCCCCGACATCGCGGTCGGCTGCGACGGCCCCGTCATGTCGTGCGTGATCGTGTCCCAGCTCCCCCTGGAGCAGCTGGACGGGGCCCGGGTGGCCCTCGGATCGACCTCGCGCACCTCCGTACGCCTGGCCCAGCTGCTGCTCTCCGAGCGGTACGGCGTGGAACCCGACTACTACACCTGCCCGCCGGACCTCGGCCTGATGATGCAGGAGGCCGACGCGGCCGTGCTCATCGGCGACGCCGCGCTGCGCGCGAACCTGCACGACGCCCCCAGGCTCGGGCTGCGGGTCCACGACCTGGGCCAGATGTGGAAGGAGTGGACGGGGCTGCCGTTCGTCTTCGCGGTCTGGGCGGCGCGCAAGGACTACCTGGCCTCGCACCCCGACTACGTGGAGAAGGTGCACGAGGCGTTCCTGGCCTCCCGGGACCTCTCGCTGGAGGAGGTCACCAAGGTCGCCGAACAGGCGGCGCGCTGGGAGTCCTTCGACGCCGAGGTGCTGGAGCGCTACTTCACCACCCTGGACTTCCGCTTCGGTCCGGACCAGCTGGCGGGTGTGCGTGAGTTCGCCCGTCGGACCGGTCCGACGACCGGCTTCCCGGCGGACGTCAAGGTCGAACTGCTCGGCGGCTGACTCCTTCCGGCACGCGGAATGGTGCGGGAAGAAGATGAATCCCGTACCTTCCCGGGCCTTCATGCCTCCGGCCCTTCCATTCCCCTGATGCGTGACTCCGGCATTCCGTTCCCGTGAAAGGGCTCGAATGTCCGGAGTTCCGTCGCAGGCCGCCCCCGGGCGGCCGCGCGGTCGAATAGCGGATGACTCCAGGAGTGCCTTCCGGTTTCCCTCCGGTGAAGCCCGAACGGCGTGGACGAACGACGTATTCACGCCTTTCCGTGTGGCGAAAACCCTGCTTCGTGCCCATAGGGGCGATATCGGCGGAAGAGGTTTCCGTGACCGTGCGACGCGGGCGCCCTAGGCTTCCGTGCGAGTCCCGGGGACCACAGGGGGAGACCGCATGCAGCCGCTGGAAGCCGGCGAACCGCACACCATCGGCGCCTACCGGCTGCTCGGCAGGCTCGGTGCGGGCGGGATGGGCCGGGTCTACCTCGGCCGGAGCGCCGGCGGGCGGACCGTCGCGGTCAAGGTCGTGCACCCCCACTTCGCGCTCGACGAGCAGTTCCGCGCCCGCTTCCGGCGCGAGGTGGACGCGGCCCGGCGCCTCGGAGCCCAGTGGACGGCCCCGGTCCTGGACGCCGACCCCGACGCGGCAGTCCCCTGGGTGGCGACCGGCTACGTCGCCGGTCCGCCGCTCTCCGACGCGGTCACCCGCCACGGCCCACTGCCCGAGTACGCCGTACGGACCCTGGGGGCCGGGCTCGGTGAGGCGCTCGACGCCGTACACGCGCACGGTCTCATCCACCGCGACGTGAAGCCGTCCAACGTCCTGCTGGCCCTCGACGGCCCCCGGCTGATCGACTTCGGTATCGCCCGGGCCCTCGGCGCCACCGTCTCCCTCACCTCCACCGGCGTCTCCGTCGGTTCGCCCGGCTACATGGCGCCGGAACAGATCCGGGGCCAGGACATCTCCGGAGCGGCCGACGTCTTCTCGCTCGGCGCCGTCCTCGCCTACGCCGCGACCGGATCGGCTCCCTTCCTCGGCGACTCCTCCGCCGTGCTCCTCTACAAGGTGGTGCACGAGGAACCCGAACTGGGCGACCTGGACGGGGACCTGCGGGAACTGGTGACCGCGTGCCTCGCCAAGGACCCCGCCGGACGGCCCGACCCCGCAGCGCTCGCCCGCAGGCTGGCGCCCGGCGGGGCCACGGCGCTGGTGGCGCCCGGCTGGCTGCCGGGCCCTCTGGAGCGTGAGGTCAGCAGGTCGGCGGTGGCCCTGCTGGACCTGGAGCCGCAGGACGAGCCCGTGCGCTCCGGACCCGTGCCGTTCAGCAACGCCTCCCTGGGGAGCGCCGCGCTCGGCACCTTCGGCCCGCCGCTGCCGCCGCCGCCCTCCGAACCGCCGGCCACGTCGGGGGAGCGGGGCCGGATCGCCGTCACCGTGGACAGCGGTCCGCAGCCCGGTGCCCGCCGGGGGCGGCGGGTCAGCTGCACCGTCGCGCTGGCCGTCGCCGGCGCCCTCGCCGTGATGACCGTGGGTGCCGCGATGCTGGGGGACCTGCTGCCCCTCCCCGGCGACGGCGACCGGAGCAACGACGCCGCGCAGCAGCCCCCGGCGGCCACACCCCCCTCGGCCTCCGCACAGGTGAGCGCGTTGCCGAAGGCGTTCGCCGGCACCTGGAAGGGGCCCACGACCGAACGCGGCGGCGCCCCGCACGGCACGCTCACCGCCGTCTTCGCCGAGGGGAGGAAGAGCGAGGAGGTGGTCCGGCTGTCCTACCGGCTCGACGCGCTCGGTACGACCGTCGTCTGCAAGGGCATCGGCACGCTCGTCTCCGGCACCGCCACCGAGCTGAGGGTCCGGGAGCGCGCGGACCCCGACGCCCGCACCGGTGCGCTGTGCACCGGCGGGGAGGCCGACCTCGTCTTCACCCTCGCCTCCGACGGCACCCTGCGCTACGAGTCCCACGAGGAGGCGGCGGGTACGCCGAAGGGCACGCTCACCCGGACCGGGGACTGAGCCCGGCGCCGAGCCGGGCAGAGGCTGGCGTACGCTGAATCGGTCCGTAGATCCGTTGAAAAACCGCCGAAAGGTGACAGCCCGGTGACCGAGAAGGCCGACCTCCAGCCCATCCTCGACCGCGCCGCCGAAGGCGGGCGGATCACTCCTGAGGAGGCGCTCGACCTCTACAGGTCGGCTCCGCTGCACGCACTGGGAGCCGCGGCCGACGCCGTGCGCCGCCGTCGTTACGCCGGTACGGAGCACATCGCGACGTACATCATCGAGCGCAACATCAACTACACCAACGTCTGCGTCACGGCCTGCAAGTTCTGCGCCTTCTACGCGCCGCCCAAGGACACCGCCAAGGGCTGGTCCCGCGACCTCGACGACATCCTGCGCCGCTGCGCGGAGACCGTCGAGCTGGGCGGCACCCAGATCATGTTCCAGGGCGGCCACCACCCGGACTACGGCGTCGAGTACTACGAGGAACACTTCTCCGCGATCAAGAAGGCGTTCCCGCAGCTGGTCATCCACTCGCTCGGCGCCTCCGAGATCGAGCACATGGCCCGCATCTCCGGCGTCTCCGCCGAGGAGGCCATCGAGCGGATCCACGCCGCCGGCCTGGACTCCTTCGCCGGTGCCGGTGCCGAACTGCTGCCCGCCCGGCCGCGTACGGCGATCGCCCCGCTCAAGGAGTCCGGCGAGCGCTGGCTGGAGATCATGGAGATCGCGCACGGCCTCGGCGTCGAGTCCACCTCCACCATGCTGATGGGCACCGGTGAGACCAACGCCGAGCGCATCGAGCACCTGCGGATGATCCGCGACGTACAGGACCGGACCGGTGGCTTCCGCGCCTTCATCCCGTACACCTACCAGCCGGAGAACAACAAGCTGAAGGGACAGACGCAGGCCACGCTCTTCGAGTACCTGCGGATGATCGCCATCGCCCGGCTCTTCCTCGACAACGTCGCCCACATCCAGGGCTCCTGGCTGACCACCGGCAAGGAGGTCGGCCAGCTGTCCCTGCACTACGGCGCGGACGACCTCGGCTCCATCATGCTGGAGGAGAACGTCGTCTCCTCGGCCGGCGCCAGGCACCGCTCGAACCGCCTCGAGATCATCGACCTGATCCGCAAGGCGGGCCGTGTGCCCGCCCAGCGCGCCACGACCTACGAGCACCTGGTCGTCCACGACGACCCGGCGAACGACCCGGTCGACGAGCGCGTCGTCTCGCACATCTCCTCCACGGCGATCGAGGGCGGCACCGCGCACCCGGAGCTGAAGCTCCTCGACGCCAACTGAGCCACCCGTGCTCACCGTTCACGCCGCGCCACTGGTCCTCCCGGTCGGCGCGGCAGGCATCGCCGGGGGAGCGGTCGCGGTGGACGGCGACCGGATCGTGGCGCTCGGGCCGTACGACGCGGTGCTGGCCGCCCACCCTGCGGCCCGGGTCCGGCAGTGGCCGGGGGTCCTCACCCCCGGCCTGCGCCAGCGTGACGGCGTCCACCTGCTGACCCGCCTCTACCACCCCGACCCGCGCGAGGCCGACGAGCTCGGCGAACAGCCGCTGACCGGCGCCGACTTCGAGCGACTGGGCGGACGGATGGACGAGCCCCGCAGGGCCGGCAGCGTCCGCCGCGGGCTGCAGCGCATGCTGCGGCACGGCACGACGCATGTCGCGGGCGGCTTCGCCGAGCCCGCCGTACGCACCGCGGTGAGCCGCGCCGGCCTGACGGTGGTCCCGCCGGCCGGTACGGGGTCCGGCGGGCCGGGCCTCGATCCCTTCGCCGGAGGGCGTGACCTGGCGGGGACCGCGCACGGCCCGCTGGCCGTCGGGGGCCGCGCGGATCTCGCCGTCTTCGACGTACCGGACGAGGCGGCGCTGATCGCGGCGGGCGCCGTGACCTGCGTCGCCACGGTGCTCGGCGGACGGCTGGTCCACCGGCGGCGGTGAGGGGCGGTCACGGCACCGAGGGCCCTCGCAGGTAGCGGCCGTTCGCGTCGTACGGCCAGGCGTTGGAGACGCAGCCCTTCAGCCCCTTGATCTGCTGCATCATGGCGGGCGCCGGCTTGCCGGGGCCGGGGCAGGTCTCGTGGCCGTACCCGAGCCAGTGGCCCACCTCGTGATTGATGATCAGGGCCCGGTACTCGGTCACCGGGCCGTCGAACTGTGGCGAACCGAGCTGCCACCGGGCGAGGTTGACCATGACGTTCTCCCCGCCACGGCAGTTCACCTCGCCCCCGGTGTCCAGTCCGTACTGCCCGCAGAGCCGGTCGGTGGTCTTCGGCGTTCCTATCCGGATCACCAGCCCGGCCGACTTGTCGGCGACCTGCCGGAACGTGGGGGCCCCGTTCTCGGTCCAGCCCCGGGGGTCGGCGAAGATCTCCGCGATGTCCTCGGCGGCACGGTCCGGGTCCACACCGATGCCGTCCTCCACCTCGACGCGGTAGCGATGGCCGCCCGCCTCGGACGAGACGCCCTCGCGGGCCACGGTGAAGGTGCCGGGACCCGACTCGGGAACGGAGTCCGGGTCGACGGACTCCTCGGCGCTCGGGGAACTCACGGGGGACTTCGAAGGGGCCGGGCTCGGCGACGCCTTCGGTGCGGCCGACGCCTTCGGCGGGGCCGTCTCCTGACCGGCCGCGACGGCGGCCTCGCCGTCGTCGTCCTGCCACGGCGGGTCGACGTAGAGGAACGCCACGACGGCCGCCACCGCGATCACCACGCCGGTGAACCCGGCACGGCGGCGGCGCATCCGTCTTCGGCGGGCCATGGAGCGTTTCCGGATCTGTGCGCGTGAGGGCCGGGCCTCCGGTGCCCGCCGCCCGGCCGTCCGGCGGGCACCGGAGGCGTTCCGTATTCGATGTGCGTCGTCACTGTGCATGTTCTGGTGATCATCCGTGGTCTCGGTGTGGTCGCGCAGGAGGATGGACCATCTGCCCCGCACGTTGATCTGCTCCCCGTTCACCGGTGCTCGGCCCCGGCGCGGCCCCCCTTTCCCTCGCCGAGTGAGACGTCGATCAGGACGGTGCTGTTCCCGAAATCGACGGTGATCGGGGTGGAGACGGTGCGGGGCGCCCGCGGCGGAAGGTACGGAAGGCCGCGGCTCGTTCCACGTCGCCGCGAGCGACCGGGAGGCGGGCTGCTTGAATGGGAGGGTGACCCGAGCATCCCTGGACAAGCAGCCGCACGAAGTCGCCTCGATGTTCGACGACGTGGCGGCGAACTACGACCTCACCAACGATGTCCTGTCGCTCGGACAGGCGCGGCTCTGGCGTAAGGAGGTCGCCCGGGCCGTCGACGCCCGCCCGGCCCAGAAGATCCTCGACCTGGCGGCCGGTACGGCCACCTCCTCGCAGCCGTTCGCCCGGGCCGGCGCCTACGTGGTGCCCTGCGACTTCTCGATCGGGATGCTCCGGGTCGGCAAGGAGCGCCATCCGTGGATGCCCTTCACCGCGGGCGACGGCACGAAACTCCCCTTCAAGGACGAGACCTTCGACGCGGTCACGATCTCCTTCGGCCTGCGCAACATCCAGGACACCGGCGCCGCGCTGAGCGAGCTGTACCGGGTCACCAAGCGCGGTGGCCGCGTCGTGATCTGCGAGTTCTCGCAGCCGACCTGGGCGCCCTTCCGGACCGTCTACACCGAGTACCTGATGCGCGCGCTGCCCCCCGTGGCCCGGGCCGTGTCGTCCAACCCGGACGCCTACGTCTACCTCGCCGAGTCGATCCGTGCCTGGCCCGACCAGGCCGGCCTCGCGACGCTGCTGCAGAAGGCCGGCTGGTCGAAGGTGGCCTGGCGCGATCTCACCGGTGGAGTGGTGGCCCTCCACCGGGGCGTGCGCGACTGACCCGGCGGGGCCCGGAGCTCCAGCCGGGAGCGGTGGGCTGTGTGCCCGGACGCCGGGCCACCGCGAGCCGGGCACGTGCGGCTCGGGGAGCCCTTCGGAAGGTCGCACAGCAGACACCCATAGACTGCACGTGTCCTGTGCCGCGCCCGCGCGGCACGCGAATTCGAGTCTTCGGGAGATCCGACCGTGACCGAGCCCCTCTCCGAGCACAGCGCGGACGTGATCGTCGTCGGAGCGGGCCCAGCCGGCTCGACGACCGCGTACCACCTCGCCAAGGCCGGCCTCGACGTCCTCCTCCTGGAGAAGACGGCCTTCCCCCGGGAGAAGGTCTGCGGTGACGGTCTCACCCCCCGCGCGACCAAGCAGCTCGTCTCCATGGGCATCGACATCTCGGAAGAGGCAGGCTGGCTGCGCAACAAGGGCCTGCGCATCATCGGCGGCGGCGTACGTCTCCAGCTGGACTGGCCGGACCTCGCCTCGTACCCGGACTACGGTCTGGTCCGAAAGCGCGACGACTTCGACGAGCAGCTGGCCCGCCAGGCCCAGAAGGCCGGCGCCCGGCTGTACGAGCGCTGCAACGTCGGTGAGCCGGTCAAGGACGAGCGCACCGGCCGCATCACCGGCGTACACGCCAAGCTCGGCGAGGAGAAGACCCCGGTCACCTTCCACGCCCCGCTCGTCGTCGCCGCCGACGGCAACTCCACCCGGCTCTCCCTCCACATGGGCCTGCACCGCCGCGAGGACCGCCCGATGGGCGTCGCGGTCCGTACGTACTTCACCTCGCCCCGCCACGACGACGACTACCTGGAGTCCTGGCTGGAGCTGTGGGACCGCCGGGGCGCGGAGGACCGTCTGCTGCCCGGCTACGGCTGGATCTTCGGCATGGGCGACGGCACGTCCAACGTCGGTCTCGGCATCCTCAACTCCTCGTCCGCCTTCAAGGAGCTGGACTGGCGCGAGGTGCTCAAGGCCTGGTGCGCCTCCATGCCGGAGGACTGGGGCTACACCCCCGACAACATGACGATGCCGATCCGCGGCGCCGCGCTCCCGATGGCCTTCAACCGCCAGCCGCACTACACCAAGGGCCTGCTGCTCGTCGGCGACGCGGGCGGGCTCGTCAACCCGTTCAACGGCGAAGGCATCGCGTACGCCATGGAGTCGGGCCAGATCGCCGCCGACGTCATCGTGCAGGCGCACGCCCGTGCCACCCCGGCGCAGCGGGAACTGGCCCTGCACCACTACCCGAAGATCCTCAAGGAGACCTACGGCGGTTACTACACGCTGGGCCGGGCCTTCGTGAAGATGATCGGGAACCCGAAGGTCATGAAGATCGCGACGCAGCGCGGTCTGACCCACCCCCTCCTGATGAAGTTCACGCTGAAGATGCTCGCCAACCTCACCGACCCGACGGGCGGCGACGCCATGGACCGCATCATCAACGGGCTCTCGAAGGTCGCCCCGAAGGCCTGAGCGCGCGGGGGGCCGCGATAGGTTGCGGACCATGGGGGCAACAGGGACACGCACCGTCGGCCGTCACCGCTGTCTCGGCGCGGCGGGATCACTGGCGGTCGCGTCGGGCGGCTGGGCCGTCGGCACACTGCCGGCGCACGATCCGTGGGGCCTGTGGGTCTCCCACGGGACCGTGGTGACCGCCGTCGGTCACGCACTGGCGTACGGCGGCCTCACGGTCCTCGTCGTCGCCTGGTGGCTGTACGGGCGGACGGGAGCCTCCGTACGCGACACCGTCGTCACCCTGGTCTGGTGGGCGGCCCCGCTGGTCCTGGCGCCCCCGCTCTACAGCGCCGACGTCTACAGCTACATCGCGCAGGGCGCGATGGTCCTCGAAGGACACGACGTCTACAGCGTCGGGCCGTCCGTCCTCGACCCCGAGGGGCGGGGCGGCGACGCATCGGCGAGCGTCGGCGGGCACTGGACCGACACCCCGGCCCCTTACGGGCCGTTCTTCCTCGTCCTGGCACGCGTCGTGGCCTGGGCGACCGGCGGCACGATCGTGCCCGCCGTGCTGGGGATGCGCGTCGTCGCCCTGGCCGGGCTGGTGCTGATCGTCTGGGCCCTGCGGAACCTCGCCCGGGAGCTCGGCCGCAGCGAGAGCGCCGCGCTGTGGCTCGGGGCGCTGAATCCGCTGATGCTCATCCACGTCGTGGGCGGTGTCCACAACGACGGGCTGATGACCGGGCTCATGCTGACCGGTGTGCTGCTGGCCCTGCGCGGTAGGTGGGTCGTCGGGTCGGTGCTCATCGGGTTCGCCGCGATGGTCAAGTCGCCCGCGGCGGTGGCGCTGCTGTTCGTCGGCGTCCTGGTGGGCCGGGCCGCGAGCGGTCCGGTCGTACGACGGGTGGCGAAGGGGCTGCTCGCGCCCGGACTGATCGCCGCGGCGGTGGCCGTCGTCGTGACGCTCCTCTCCGGCACCGGCTTCGGCTGGCTCGGGACGCAGAGCGTCGCCGCGCGCATCCACACGGCGCTGTCCCTCAGCAGCGACCTCGGCCTGGGCCTCGGCGAACTCCTGCGGCTGCTGGCCGGAACCGACCCGGATCCGGTCAAGTCGGCCGTGCAGAACCTGGGGCTGCTGATCGCCCTGGTGCTGATCGCCCGCCTCGCGTGGCAGGCGACGACCGGGCGCACGGAACCCGTTCGCGCCCTGGGCCTCGCACTGCTGGCCCTGGTCGCGCTCTCGCCGATGGTGCAGCCGTGGTACCTGCTGTGGGCGACGGCGGTGATCGCCGCCACCACGAGCGGCGGCCGGGCCCTGGGCGCGGTGACCGTGCTGTCGGCCGCGCTCGTCTACGAGACACAGCCCTCCGGCTCGACCCCGCCGTACGGTTTCGTGCTGGCCGGTCTCGTGTGCGCGGTGGGTGTGGTGCTTCTGCGCCGTGACCGGGAGGCCGGGGAGCGGGGCCGGGTGCCGGGCCGGCGACGGCCGGCGGACGAGGCCCTGGAAGCGGACGCCGCCAGGGCATGACGACGGGCCGTCACTCCCGTCCGGGGAGTGACGGCCCGCGTGCGTGCTCAGGCGTGCGGAGCTTGTGAATCAGAGAACGCGGACGGCGCCCGACGGCGGGTCGTAGTCCAGGGACTGCTGCACGACGCCGGTGCTGGAGTTCTGCGCACCGACGAACTGGCCGCCGCCCACGTAGATCCCGACGTGGTACGCGCTGCCGGCGCCGCCCCAGTACAGGATGTCGCCGGGCTGGAGGTTGTCGAGCGAGACCTGGGTCCCGGCGGTCGACTGGCTCTGCGAGACGCGCGGCAGGTCGACGCCCACGCTGCCGAAGGCGGCCTGGACGAGGCCCGAGCAGTCCCACGAGTTCGGGCCGGTGCCGCCGGAGACGTACGCGTCACCGACCTGGGACTGCGCGAACGCGATGACGGCCGCGGCGGACCCGGTGGCGCTGGAGGAGGACGAGGAGGACGACGAGCCGGAGGAGGAGCCGGAGGACGCACTGAGCGTGGTGCGCTCCGAGGAGCGGGAGGCCCGCTCGGCGGCTGCCTCGGCCTCTGCTTCCGCCTTGGCCTTGGCGGCGGCTTCAGCCTTCTTCTCGGCCTCCGCCTTGCGGACGGCCTCGGCCTTGGCCTTCTTGGCGGCCTTGGCGGCGGTGTCGGCGGCTGCGGTCTCCTGGGCCTGGATCGCCAGGTCGAGGGCGACCGCCTGGGTTGCCTGCGCGGACGCGGCGACGGAGGTGGAGAGCCCGGCCGTGATGGTGGGCATCTCGATGGTCTGGGTCACCGGCTCGGCCTGGGCCGGACCGGCAGCACCCGCGACCGCGATGGTGCTGAGGACGCCACCGGCAACTCCTGCCCGCAGTGCCGTCTTCGAGGCACTCTGGCGGGGCTTCCGGTGGCTGGGTATGTGAGCGGTGTGGGACATGGGTACTAGCGCTATCAGGGCTGTAGGGGTCCCATCAAGAAACGTGTGTTGCGACACAGTTACGTTCGGAATCCCTGAATCCGCTTATTACGGCCCCTTATTGACGCCCTAACGGGCAAAACGGGCACTCCTGTGCACCGCTGTGATCACGGGGTTCTCTCAATACGCCCGAATTGCCCGTCGCTTACCATCTGTTCACACGGTTGGCCAAGCCCGCTTTTCTTGGAGCGCGCGTGGAGTGACGCAGGTCACAGCGTGACTCTTCCATGAGGGGCGGTCGCACGGTCGCGCGCCGCCGGCCGGTCGATGTCGTTCGCCCTCGCGGGGGAGGGTGCCCCATTGGTGCGTCATGTCCGTTCCCGTGACCGTGCGTCGGGCCCGTCCGGATGGGACTCGTGGCGGCCGTCCGGAAGTTCGTGAATGCGTGCGCATTGTCCGCATCGGTACCGGAGTCCCTCGTCCGAGTGCCTGCCGTGAGCGGTCGATTTCCATATCACCTGCCGGGTGTCCACCGCCAATTTGCTTGTACAGGGCGCCAATTGATAGTGCCAGGCGCCTTTGACCAGCGGTAACGACGCAAGATGTCACGTCTCGTAACCGCACGGCCGCTTCGCGTGTGAAGATCACCGCTCATCCGACTTCATGATCGTTCGTCAGGTGGTGGAGATCACAAAGACGTTGGTGTACCCCGTGTCGCAGATCACAGGACGGCAGGCATAGGATGCGGGGCAGTCGGGCTTGTGAACTGCCTCACATGTGCACGATCTTGCTGAGGTGGCGAGCCGATCGCCCGATGCGGTCCAACGGTCAAGGACGACTGGAAGGAGCGAGGAGCGTGAATGCCTACGCGCCCATCCTCGTGCTCGGCGCCCTCGGGGCAGGGTTTGCGATCTTCTCCGTGGTCATGGCCACGCTTATCGGCCCCAAGCGGTACAACCGGGCAAAGCTCGAAGCGTACGAGTGCGGTATCGAACCCACCCCCACTCCAGCCGGAGGCGGCCGTTTCCCCATCAAGTACTACCTGACGGCGATGCTGTTCATCGTCTTCGACATCGAGATCGTCTTCCTCTATCCCTGGGCGGTCACCTTCGACGCCCTGGGGATCTTCGGGCTCGTGGAGATGCTGCTCTTCGTGCTCACCGTCTTCGTCGCCTACGCGTATGTGTGGCGCCGGGGCGGCCTGGAATGGGACTGAGGGGCTGAGGGGCACACCATGGGACTCGAAGAGAAGCTGCCGAGCGGCTTCGTACTGACCACTGTCGAGCAGGCCGCCGGCTGGGTACGGAAATCGTCCGTCTTCCCCGCCACCTTCGGCCTCGCCTGCTGCGCCATCGAGATGATGACGACCGGCGCCGGGCGGTACGACCTGGCCCGTTTCGGGATGGAGGTCTTCCGCGGATCGCCGCGGCAGGCGGATCTGATGATCGTCGCAGGACGGGTGAGCCAGAAGATGGCCCCCGTCCTGCGGCAGGTCTACGACCAGATGCCGAGCCCCAAGTGGGTCATCTCCATGGGCGTTTGCGCGTCATCGGGTGGAATGTTCAACAATTACGCCATTGTTCAGGGTGTTGATCATATTGTCCCGGTCGACATCTATTTGCCGGGATGCCCGCCTCGTCCCGAGATGCTGATCGACGCCATCCTCAAGCTCCACCAGAAGATCCAGGGCTCCAAGCTCGGGGTCAACGCGGAGGAGGCCGCCCGGGAGGCGGAGGAAGCGGCGCTCAAGGCGCTCCCCCTGATCGAGATGAAGGGGCTGCTGCGGTGAGTGACGAGCAGAACGGCAACGGGGTGCCCGTCCCGCGGGACGAATCCGGTGAGGTCATCGGCGTACGCAAGGGCATGTTCGGCGCCAACAACGGCGGCGACACCTCCGGTTACGGCGGACTCGTCCGTGCGGTGACCCTGCCGGGAGCCACCTCCCGGCCGTACGGCGGCTGGTTCGACGAGGTCGCCGACGAACTCGAAGGGGCCCTGGAGGAACAGGACCTGCTTCCCGGCAACGCCATCGAGAAGACGGTCGTCGACCGGGGCGAGATGACCTTCTTCATCGCCCGCGAGCACCTGGTCCAGGTCGCCCGCACCCTGCGCGACGACCCCGCCCTGCGCTTCGAGCTCTGTACGGGGGTCAGCGGGGTCCACTACCTGGGGGACAAGGGACGCGAGCTGCACGCGGTCTACCACCTGCGCTCGCTCACCCACGGGCGGCTGATCCGCCTGGAGGTGTCCGCCCCCGACAGCGACCCGCACATCCCGTCACTCGTCGCGGTCTACCCGACCAACGACTGGCACGAGCGCGAGACCTACGACTTCTTCGGCCTGATCTTCGACGGGCACCCCGCCCTGACCCGGATCATGATGCCGGACGACTGGCAGGGCTTCCCGCAGCGCAAGGACTACCCGCTCGGCGGCATCGCCGTCGAGTACAAGGGCGCCCAGATCCCGGCTCCGGACCAGCGGAGGTCGTACAGCTGATGACCACTCCCCACGCGACACCCAGGGCCACGACCGAGGGGACTGTATATACAGTCACCGGCGGCGACTGGGACGAGGTCGTCGAATCCGCCGCGAAGTCGGACGACGAACGCATCATCGTCAACATGGGTCCCCAGCACCCGTCCACGCACGGCGTGCTGCGGCTGATCCTGGAGATCGACGGCGAGACCGTCACCGAGGCCCGCTGCGGCATCGGCTACCTCCACACCGGCATCGAGAAGAACCTTGAATTCCGGAACTGGACGCAGGGCACCACCTTCGTCACACGCATGGACTACCTGACCCCGTTCTTCAACGAGGCGGCCTACTGCCTCGGGGTCGAGAAGCTCCTCGGCATCGAGGACCAGATCCCCGACCGGGCCACCGTCCTGCGGGTGCTCCTGATGGAGCTCAACCGGATCTCCTCACACCTGGTGTGCGTCGCCACCGGCGGCATGGAACTCGGTGCGACGACGGTCATGATCTACGGCTTCCGTGATCGTGAACTCGTTCTCGACCTCTTCGAGCTGATCACCGGGCTGCGGATGAACCACGCGTTCATCCGGCCCGGCGGCCTCGCCCAGGACCTCCCGATGGGCGCGGTCGACCGGATCCGCGAGTTCATCAAGACCATGAGGAAGAACCTGCCGGAGTACGACAAGCTCTTCACCGGCAACCCCATCTTCAAGGCCCGCATGCAGGACGTCGGGTACCTCGATCTGGCCGGCTGCATGGCGCTCGGCGTCACCGGCCCGGTCCTCAGGTCCGCCGGACTCCCGCACGACCTGCGCAAGACCGACCCGTACTGCGGCTACGAGAACTACGAGTTCGACGTGCCCACCACGGACACCTGCGACTCCTACGGCCGCTTCCTGATCCGGCTGGAGGAGATGCGCCAGTCCCTCAGGATCATCGAGCAGTGCCTGGAGCGCCTGGAACCGGGGCCGGTCATGGTGGCCGACAAGAAGATCGCCTGGCCCGCGCAGCTCGCGCTGGGACCCGACGGCCTCGGCAACTCGCTCGACCACATCAAGAAGATCATGGGCACCTCCATGGAGGCCCTGATCCACCACTTCAAGCTGGTGACCGAGGGCTTCCGGGTCCCGGCCGGGCAGGCGTACACCGCCATGGAGTCCCCCAAGGGCGAACTCGGCGTGCACGTCGTCTCGGACGGCGGCACGCGCCCCTTCCGGGTCCACTTCCGCGACCCGTCCTTCACCAACCTCCAGGCCATGGCGGCGATGTGCGAGGGCGGCCAGGTCGCCGACGTCATCGTCGCCGTCGCATCCATCGACCCCGTGATGGGAGGCGTCGACCGGTGACCGCGTCCAACCGAGAAGTCACTCTGGGGATGCCGCAGCTCCCCGCCCCCGCCTACCCGGCCGACGTGCTCGCCCGGCTCGAAGCGGACGCGAAGGAGGTGATCGCGCGCTACCCCAGCAGCCGCTCCGCGCTGCTGCCGCTGCTGCACCTGGTGCAGTCCCAGGAGGGGTTCGTCTCCCGTACGGGCATGGCGTTCTGCGCCGACCAGCTCGGCCTCACCACCGCCGAGGTCACCGCGGTCGCCACCTTCTACACGATGTACCGCCGCCGGCCGAGCGGTGACTACCAGGTCGGGGTCTGCACCAACACCCTGTGCGCGGTCATGGGCGGCGACGCCATCTTCGACCGGCTCAAGGAGCACCTGGGCGTCGGCAACGACGAGACGACCGACGACGGCAAGGTCACCCTCGAACACATCGAGTGCAACGCGGCCTGCGACTTCGCGCCCGTCGTGATGGTCAACTGGGAGTTCTTCGACAACCAGACGCCGGAGAGTGCGACACAGCTCGTCGACGACCTGATCGCGGGACGCACCGTCGAGCCCACCCGCGGCGCGCCCCTCTGCACGTACAAGGACACGGCCCGGATCCTGGCCGGCTTCCCCGACGCCCGCCCCGGCGCCGTCGAGGCGAGCGGCGGAGCGGGCCCTGCCTCCCTGGTCGGACTGAAGCTGGCCAAGGGCGAGGCCGCCCCGCAGGCGCGCGTGGTCGGACCGAGGGGCGAGACACCCCGCGACGCACAGTCGCAGAAGGGCGCCGAGCACCTCAGCTCCCATGCCCGCCCGTCGGCCGACCCCCACCCCACGACGAGCCCCTTCGGGGCACCGGACGCTACGCAGCAGACCTCGGCCTCCGACCCGGAGCATCCGGCCGGGCCCGCCGCCGAGGAGGGGGAGTGATGACCGTGGCAGCCGAGATCGGCAGGAACGGGACCAGCCCGGAGAAGCTCCTGTCGCCCGTCCTCTCCTCCTTCTGGGACGAGCCGGAGTCCTGGACGCTCGACACCTACCGCCGGCACGACGGGTACGAGGGCCTGCGCAAGGCCCTGGCCATGGCGCCGGACGACCTCATCGCGTACGTCAAGGACTCCGGTCTGCGCGGACGCGGAGGCGCGGGCTTCCCCACCGGGATGAAGTGGCAGTTCATCCCGCAGGGCGACGGCAAGCCGCACTACCTCGTGGTCAACGCCGACGAGTCGGAGCCCGGCACCTGCAAGGACATGCCGCTCCTCTTCGCCAACCCGCACAGCCTCATCGAGGGCATCGTGATCGCCTGTTACGCGATCCGGTCGTCGCACGCCTTCATCTATCTGCGGGGTGAGGCCGTCCCCGTGCTGCGGAGGCTGCACGAAGCGGTACGTGAAGCGTACGAGGCGGGATATCTGGGGGAGAACGTCCTGGGTTCGGGGCTCGACCTCGAGCTCACGGTGCACGCGGGTGCCGGTGCGTACATCTGCGGAGAGGAGACCGCGCTGCTCGACTCGCTGGAAGGGCGGCGCGGCCAGCCCCGGCTCCGTCCGCCCTTCCCCGCGGTCGCCGGTCTGTACGCCTGTCCCACCGTCGTGAACAACGTCGAGTCCATCGCCTCGGTTCCCGCCATCCTGAACAGGGGCAAGGACTGGTTCAAGTCGATGGGAAGCGAGAAGTCCCCGGGCTTCACGCTGTACTCGCTCAGCGGGCACGTCACCAGCCCCGGCCAGTACGAGGCACCGCTCGGCATCACCCTGCGCCAGCTGCTCGACATGAGCGGCGGCATCCGGGCCGGGCACCGCCTGAAGTTCTGGACCCCGGGCGGCTCCTCCACCCCGATGTTCACCGAGGAGCACCTCGACGTCCCGCTGGACTACGAGGGCGTCGGCGCCGCCGGATCCATGCTCGGCACCAAGGCGCTGCAGTGCTTCGACGAGACCACCTGTGTGGTGCGGGCCGTCACCCGCTGGACCGAGTTCTACGCCCACGAGTCCTGCGGCAAGTGCACACCGTGCCGTGAGGGCACGTACTGGCTCGTCCAGTTGCTGCGCGACATCGAGGCCGGCAAGGGCGAGGCCGCCGACCTGGACAAGCTCAACGACATCGCCGACAACATCAACGGCAAGTCCTTCTGTGCCCTCGGAGACGGCGCCGCATCGCCGATCTTCTCCTCGCTGAAGTACTTCCGCGAGGAGTACGAGCAGCACATCACCGGCAAGGGCTGCCCCTTCGACCCCGCAAGGTCGACCCTCTGGGCCGACGACAAGGACGACAAGAACGCTCACCGGGGGGTGAACGCATGACAGTCACCACGAGTGCGCCCTCCGGGGGCGGCGAGGCGGCCGTTCCGCCCGAGGACCTCGTCACGCTCACGATCGACGGCATCGAGATCAGCGTGCCCAAGGGCACCCTCGTCATCCGCGCCGCCGAACTCCTCGGCATCGAGATCCCGCGCTTCTGCGACCACCCGCTCCTCGACCCGGCCGGCGCCTGCCGGCAGTGCATCGTCGAGGTCGAGGGCCAGCGCAAGCCGATGGCGTCCTGCACCATCACGTGCACCGACGGCATGGTCGTGAAGTCGCAGATCACCTCGCCCGTCGCGGAGAAGGCCCAGAAGGGGGTGATGGAGCTCCTGCTCATCAACCACCCGCTGGACTGCCCGGTCTGCGACAAGGGCGGCGAGTGCCCCCTGCAGAACCAGGCGATGTCGCACGGTGGCGCCGACTCCCGCTTCGACGGGAAGAAGCGCACCTTCGAGAAGCCCGTCCCCATCTCCACCCAGGTGCTGCTGGACCGCGAGCGGTGCGTGCTCTGCGCACGCTGCACCCGGTTCTCCAACCAGGTGGCGGGGGACCCGATGATCGAGCTGATCGAGCGCGGAGCGCTCCAGCAGGTCGGCACCGGCGAGGGCGACCCCTTCGAGTCGTACTTCTCCGGCAACACCATCCAGATCTGCCCGGTCGGGGCGCTGACCTCGGCGGCGTACCGGTTCCGCTCCCGGCCCTTCGACCTGGTGTCGACGCCCTCGGTGTGCGAGCACTGCGCCGGCGGCTGCGCCACCCGGACCGACCACCGGCGCGGCAAGGTCATGCGGCGGCTCGCCGCCAACGACCCCGAGGTCAACGAGGAGTGGCTCTGCGACAAGGGCCGCTTCGGCTTCCGCTACGCCCAGCAGCGCGACCGGCTCACCACGCCACTCGTACGCAACGCGGAGGGTGTCCTGGAGCCGGCGAGCTGGCCCGAGGCGCTGGAAGCGGCGGCGGCCGGACTCTCGGGGGCGCGCGGCAGGACCGGGGTGCTCACCGGTGGCCGGCTGACCGTCGAGGACGCCTACGCGTACAGCAAGTTCGCGCGGGTCGCCCTGGACACCAACGACATCGACTTCCGGGCCCGGGTGCACAGCGGTGAGGAGGCCGACTTCCTGGCCGCCCGCGTGGCCGGGCGCGGACGCGATCTGGACGGTGGCGGGGTCACCTACACCGCCCTGGAGAAGGCGCCGGCGGTCCTGCTGGCCGGCTTCGAGTCCGAGGAGGAGGCGCCCGGCGTCTTCCTGCGGCTCCGCAAGGCCCACCGCAAGCACGGGCAGCGGACGTACGCCCTCGCCTCGCACGCGAGCCGGGGCCTGGAGAAGGCCGGCGGCACGCTGCTGCCCGCCGCGCCCGGCACCGAGACCGAATGGCTGGACGCCCTCGCGGGCGGGGTCGGCCTGGAAGGGTACGGAGCCGTCGCCGCCGAGGCGCTGCGCATCGAAGGCTCCGTGATCGTGGTGGGCGAACGGCTCGCCGCCGTACCCGGCGGGTTGACCGCGGCCGTCCGCACCGCCGCGGCGACCGGCGCCGCACTGGTGTGGATCCCGCGCCGGGCCGGTGAACGCGGCGCGCTGGAGGCGGGCGCGCTCCCGTCGCTGCTGCCCGGCGGCCGTCCCGCGACGCACCCCCGGGCACGGGAGGAGGTGGCGTCCGTCTGGGGCGTCGCCGAACTCCCCGCCCGCTTCGGCCGTGACACCGGCCAGATCGTGGAGGCCGCTGCCACCGGCGAACTGGCCGCACTGCTGGTCGCGGGGGTCGACCCCGAGGACCTGCCCGATCCGGCCCGCGCCCTGGAGGCGCTGGACGAGGTCGGCTTCCTGGTCTCGCTGGAGCTGCGCCCCGGCGCGGTCACCGAGCGAGCCGACGTCGTCCTTCCCGTCGCCGCGGTCCCGGAGAAGCCCGGCACGTTCCTCAACTGGGAGGGCAGGGCGCGGATGTTCGAGGCCGCGCTGAAGCCCGAGCAGCTGCCGAGGACGCTCTGCCCGACCGACGCGCGGGTGCTCCACATGCTGGCGGACGCACTCGACGTGCACCTCGCACTGCCCGACCTGAGGGCGGCCCGCCGCGAGCTCGACCGGCTCGGCGGCTGGCAGGGCGGCCACGCCGACGACCCGCGGGCGGCGTCCCGCCCGGTGGCCCGGCCCGGTGACGGCGAGGCGGTCCTCGCGGGCCACCGGATGCTGCTCGACCGGGGCCGGCTCCAGGAGGGCGACGAGGCGCTGGCCGGTACCCGGCACGCGGCCGTCGCCCGGCTCTCCGCCGTCACCGCCGCCGAGTCCGGGGTGAAGGACGGCGACCTGCTGGCCGTCACCGGCCCCGCCGGGACCACCGAACTCCCGCTGGCGGTCACCGAGATGCCGGACCGGGTGGTGTGGGTACCCCTCAACTCCGTCGGCCGGGGCGTCCCCGCCGACACCGGGGCCCAGCCGGGCGGAGTGGTCCGGATCGGACCGGCCGCCCCGGGCTCCCACGTCGTGACAACGGAGGTAGGAGAGTGACCGGCCTCGATCGACTCGCCACGGCACCGCGGGGCACCGTCCTCGCGGCCGAGGACCTCTCGATGTTCGGTACGGACCCCTGGTGGCTCGTCGTCGTCAAGGCGGTGTTCTGCTTCGCGTTCCTGATGGTGACGGTGCTGTTCGCCATCGTGTGGGAACGCAAGGTCGTCGCCTGGATGCAGCTGCGCATCGGCCCCAACCGGAACGGCCCCTGGGGCCTGCTCCAGTCGCTCGCCGACGGCGTCAAGCTGATGCTCAAGGAAGACGTCGTCGTCAAGCGGGCCGACAAGGTCGTCTACATCCTGGCCCCGATCGTCGCCGCCGTACCGGCGTTCATGGCGATCGCGGTGATCCCGTTCGGCCCGGCCGGCAACGAGGTCTCGATCTTCGGCCACCGCACGACGATGCAGCTGACCGACCTGCCGATCGCGATGCTGTACATCCTCGCGGTCGCCTCCGTCGGCATCTACGGCATCGTGCTGGCCGGCTGGTCCTCCGGATCGACGTACCCGCTGCTCGGCGGTCTGCGTTCCTGCGCCCAGATGATCAGCTACGAGATCGCGATGGGCGCCGCGTTCGCCTCCGTCTTCCTCTACTCCGGCTCGATGTCGACCTCGGAGATCGTGGCGGCCCAGGAGGACCGCTGGTTCATCCTCCTGCTGCCGGTCTCCTTCATCATCTACGTCATCACGATGGTCGGCGAGACCAACCGTGCCCCGTTCGACATGCCGGAGTCCGAGGGCGACCTGGTAGGCGGCTTCAACACCGAGTACTCCTCGATCAAGTTCGCGATGTTCATGCTCGCCGAGTACGTCAACATGGTCACCGTCTCCGCGGTCTCCGCGACCCTGTTCCTGGGCGGCTGGCGGGCTCCGTACCCGATCAGCACCTTCTGGGAGGGCGCGAACCACGGCTGGTGGCCGATGCTCTGGTTCGTCATCAAGGTGCAGCTCCTCCTCTTCTTCTTCATCTGGCTGCGCGGCACGCTGCCACGCGTCCGCTACGACCAGTTGATGAAGCTCGGCTGGAAGGTCCTGATCCCGGTCTCCGTGCTCTGGCTGATGCTGGTCGCCACCGTCAGGGCGCTGAACAACGAGGGCTACGACTACTCGAAGATCCTGCTGTACGTCGCCGGAGCCGTGATCGCGGTCCTGCTGATCTCCTTCACCGCCGACATGTTCCGCGACCGGAAGGCCAAGGCCGCCGAGGAGGCGGCCGGACCGGAGCCGGCGTTCGACCCGATGGCGGGCGGATTCCCCGTGCCACCGCTGCCCGGACAGGCACTGCCGCCGGTGCCGCGCCGCGTTCCACGACGTGAGCGCGAGCTCGTTGCCAGTGGTGGACCGGATACTCAGAGTGACGAACGCGCGAGTGACGGAAGGGAGGCCGACGGTGTCTGAGTCATCAGAACCCTCAGGGGAGAAGTTCCAGAATCCTGTGGCCGGCTTCGGCGTGACCTTCAAGGCCATGTTCAAGAAGCGGCTGACCGAGCAGTACCCGGAGACGCAGAAGGTGACGGCGCCGCGCTTCCACGGCCGGCACCAGCTCAACCGTCACCCGGACGGGCTGGAGAAGTGCGTCGGCTGCGAGCTCTGCGCCTGGGCGTGTCCGGCGGACGCGATCTACGTGGAGGGCGCGGACAACACGGACGAGGAGCGCTACTCCCCGGGCGAGCGCTACGGCCGCGTCTACCAGATCAACTACGCGCGCTGCATCCTGTGCGGACTCTGCATCGAGGCGTGCCCCACCCGGGCTCTGACCATGACCAATGAGTTCGAGCTCGCCAACACCACCCGCGAGAGCCTCATCTACACCAAGGACGAGCTGCTCGCGGGGCTTGAGGAAGGCATGGTCGACAGCCCCCACGCGATCTTCCCCGGGATGGACGAACAGGACTACTACCGAGGCCTGGTGACCGGCGCCGCCCCCGGCGCGGAACGCCAGGTGGCCGTGTCCAAGGGAGAGACGGACAAGGAGGTGGACGCATGACCGCCACCCTGGCCGCGGTGGCCACCGCCACCTCGACCGGCGAGGCCGTCCAGTTCTGGATCCTCGGCACGGTCGCCGTCATCGGCGCTCTCTCCACCGTCCTGATGAAGAAGGCGGTGCACAGCGCGCTGTCGCTCGCCGGCACCATGATCGTGCTGGCGGTCTTCTACCTCGCCAACGGCGCCTACTTCCTGGGCATCGTCCAGATCGTCGTCTACACCGGCGCGATCATGATGCTGTTCCTCTTCGTGGTCATGCTCGTCGGCGTCACGGCGGCGGACTCGCTGAAGGAGACGCTCAAGGGCCAGCGCTGGCTGGCCGTCACCTGCGGACTCGGCTTCGGCATTCTGCTGATCGCCGGGATCGGGCAGGCGTCCCTGAAGACCTTCAACGGTCTGGGCGCGGCGAACGCCGTGCACGGCGGAAACGTCGAGGGGCTCGCCAACCTCATCTTCACCAAGTACGTCTTCGCGTTCGAGATCACCGGCGCCCTGCTGATCACGGCGACCGTCGGCGCGATGCTGCTCACCCACCGCGAGCGCACCGAACGCGCCAAGACCCAGCGTGAGCTCTCCCAGGAGCGGGTGCGCAGCAGCCATCTGCCGCCGCTGCCGGCCCCCGGCGTCTACGCCCGGCACAACGCCGTGGACATCGCGGGTCTGCTTCCGGACGGCACCCCGTCCGAGCTCACCGTCATGCAGACACTGCGGCAGCGCGGACAGATCCGCGACGTGTCCGGCGAGGCGCTCGCCGACCTCAAGGCACTGGAACAACGCTCCGGGGAGCGGCTCGGCCGTGACCGCGGACCGGCCCGCGACACGGCGGAGGAAGAGGAGGAGGTCGCCAAGTGAATCCGGTCAACTACCTCTACCTCGCGGCCCTTTTGTTCACGATCGGCGCCTCCGGTGTGCTGATCAGGCGGAACGCGATCGTGGTGTTCATGTGTATCGAGCTGATGCTCAACGCCTGCAACCTCACGCTCGTCGCGTTCTCCCGGATGCACGGCAATCTCGACGGCCAGATCATCGCGTTCTTCACGATGGTCGTCGCCGCCGCCGAAGTCGTCATCGGGCTCGCGATCATCGTGTCGCTGTTCCGCTCCCGCCACTCGGCCTCGGTCGACGACGCCAGCCTGATGAAGCTGTAAGGGGTCGGAATCGTGGAAAACCTGATTGCGCTGCTGGTCGCGGCGCCCCTGCTCGGAGCGGCGGTACTGCTCTGCGGAGGCCGCCGGCTCGACCGGGCCGGCCACTGGATCGGCACGGTGTTCGCCGCCGCGTCGTTCGTCATCGGTGTCGTGCTGTTCACGGACATGCTGGGCAGGGGCGCGGAGGACCGTGCCCTGCACCAGAAGCTGTTCAGCTGGATCCCCGTCGAGGGGTTCCAGGCCGATGTGGCCTTCCAGCTGGACCAGTTGTCGATGACGTTCGTCCTGCTGATCACGGGTGTGGGCACACTGATCCACATCTACTCCATCGGCTACATGGAGCACGACGAGCGCCGTCGCCGCTTCTTCGGCTATCTGAATCTCTTCCTCGCGGCGATGCTCGTCCTGGTCATCGCCGACAACTATCTCCTGCTGTACGTCGGGTGGGAGGGCGTCGGTCTGGCGTCGTACCTGCTCATCGGCTTCTGGCAGCACAAGCCCAGCGCGGCCACCGCCGCCAAGAAGGCCTTCCTGGTCAACCGGGTCGGCGACATGGGCCTGTCCATCGCGATCATGCTCATGTTCACCACCTTCGGCACGTTCGCCTTCGGGCCGGTGCTCGAAGCGACCGGCGACACGGGCGAGGGCAAGCTCACCGTGATCGGCCTGATGCTGCTCCTCGCCGCGTGCGGCAAGTCGGCCCAGGTGCCGCTGCAGTCCTGGCTCGGTGACGCGATGGAGGGCCCGACCCCGGTCTCGGCCCTGATCCACGCCGCCACCATGGTGACCGCTGGCGTCTACCTCATCGTCCGTTCCGGCGCGATCTTCAACGCGGCGCCCGACGCGCAGACGGTCGTCGTGGTCGTCGGTGCGGTCACGCTCCTCTTCGGTGCGATCGTCGGTTGCGCGAAGGACGACATCAAGAAGGCCCTCGCCGGGTCGACGATGTCGCAGATCGGCTACATGATCCTGGCCGCGGGCCTCGGCCCCATCGGTTACGTCTTCGCGATCATGCACCTGGTGACCCACGGCTTCTTCAAGGCCGGGCTCTTCCTCGGCGCCGGTTCGGTCATGCACGGCATGAACGACGAGGTGGACATGCGGAAGTACGGCGGACTGCGGAAGTTCATGCCGGTCACCTTCGTCACCTTCGGACTGGGCTACCTCGCCATCATCGGTTTCCCCGGTCTGTCCGGCTTCTTCTCCAAGGACATGATCATCGAGGCGGCCTTCGCCAAGGGCGGCACCCAGGGCTGGATCCTCGGCTGCGTCACCCTCCTGGGCGCCGCGATCACCGCGTTCTACATGACGCGCGTGATGCTGCTGACGTTCTTCGGCGAGAAGCGCTGGCAGCCCGACGCGGACGGCCACGAGCCGCACCCGCACGAGTCACCCAGGTCGATGACGATCCCGATGATCGTGCTGGCCTTCGGATCGGTCTTCGCCGGAGGCTTCTTCTCCATCGGCGACCGGTTCATGCACTGGCTGGAGCCCGTCACCGGACACGACCACGGACACGCCCCGGTCAGCGCGACCACCGTCACCGCCGCCACCATGGTGGTGCTCGTGATCGGAGTCGCCATCGCCTGGGCCATGTACGGGCGCAAGCCCGTCCCGGCCGTCGCACCGCGCGGCTCCCTGCTCACCAGGGCGGCCCGCCGCGACCTCCTCCAGGACGACTTCAACCACGTGGTCCTGGTCCGCGGCGGCGAACACCTCACCCGCTCCCTGGTCTACGTCGACCACACCCTGGTCGACGGCGTCGTCAACGGCACGGCCGCCTCGATGGGCGGGCTCTCCGGCCGGCTGCGCAAGCTGCAGAACGGCTATGCCCGCTCCTACGCGGTCTCGATGTTCGGCGGCGCGGCGGTACTCATCGCCGCGACCCTGCTGATGAGGGCGGTCTGATCCCATGTCCTTTCCCCTCCTGACAGCGACGGCGGCGCTCCCGGCGATCGGCGCGATCGCCACAGCGGCCGTCCCGGCCGCCCGGCGCACCGCGGCCAAGTGGCTCGCCCTGGTGGTTGCGTTGGCGACCCTGGTCCTGGCCGGGATCGTCTTCGCCCGCTTCGAACCGGGCGGCGACCGCTACCAGCTCACCGAATCACACGCCTGGATCAAGGACTTCGGCGTCCGGTACGAACTGGGCGTCGACGGCATCGGGATGGCCCTCCTCGGGCTCACCGCGCTGCTGATCCCCTTCGTCATCCTGGCGGGCTGGCACGATGCGGACCCCCACGAGGAGACGACCTCCCGCTGGCGCCCCACCCAGGGCTTCTTCGCCCTGATCCTGATGGTGGAAGCGATGGTGATCCTCTCCTTCGTGGCCACCGACGTCTTCCTCTTCTACATCCTCTTCGAAGCCATGCTCATCCCGATGTACTTCCTCATCGGCGGCTTCGGGGACCGGGCCCACGCGGGCACCGACGAGAACGCGGCGGCGCAGCGCAGCTACGCGGCCGTGAAGTTCCTCCTCTACAACCTGGCCGGCGGGCTCATCATGCTGGCCGCCGTCATCGGGCTCTACGTGGTCGCGGGAAGCTTCTCGCTCTCCGAGATCGCCGAGGCCCGGGCCGACGGCTCGTTGGAGATGGCGACCTCCACCGAGCGGTGGCTGTTCCTCGGGTTCTTCTTCGCCTTCGCGGTGAAGGCCCCGCTGTGGCCCCTGCACACCTGGCTGCCCAACGCCATGGGGGAGGCGACCACGCCCGTGGCCGTCCTGATCACCGCGGTCGTCGACAAGGTCGGCACCTTCGCGATGCTCCGCTTCTGCCTCCAGCTGTTCCCGGAGGCCAGCAAGTGGGCGACGCCGGTGGTCATCGTCCTGGCGCTGATCTCCATCATCTACGGCGCCCTGCTCGCCGTCGGCCAGCGCGACATCAAGCGGCTCATCGCCTACGCGTCGATCTCGCACTTCGGCTTCATCGTGCTCGGCATCTTCGCGATGACCAGCCAGGGCCAGTCCGGCGCGACGCTCTACATGGTCAACCACGGGCTCTCGACGGCCGCGCTGATGCTGGTCGCCGGATTCCTGATCACCCGGCGCGGCTCGCGGCTCATCGCCGACTACGGCGGGGTGCAGAAGGTGGCGCCCGTCCTGGCGGGAACCTTCCTCATCGGCGGTCTGGCCACGCTGTCACTGCCCGGCCTGGCGCCGTTCGTCAGTGAGTTCCTGGTGCTGGTCGGCGCGTTCAGCGCGTACCCGGTGGCCGGCATCATCGCGACCGTCGGCATCGTGCTCGCCGCGCTCTACGTCCTCGTCCTCTACCAGCGGACGATGACCGGACCGGTCAGGGAGGGGATCGGGGGCATGCCCGACCTCAAGGTGCGTGAGTTGGCGGTGGCCCTTCCGCTGATCGCCCTGCTGATCTTCCTGGGTGTCTTCCCGAAGCCGCTCACCGAGGTCGTCAACCCGGCGGTGCAGCACACCATGCACGACGTACAGAAGAAGGACCCCCAGCCCGAGGTGGAGGCCGCCAAGTGAGCGCAACAGCTGTCCACAGTCTGTGGACGACGGCGGGCGGGGTGACATCGGCCGCCCCGGGCGACAGGTTCACCGCTCCGACCATCGAGTACGCCCAACTGGCACCGGTCCTGATCGTGGTCGGTGCCGCGATCATCGGGATCCTGGTGGAGGCCTTCGTCCCGCGACGGGCCCGCTACACCACCCAGGTCGTCCTGACGGTCGTCGCGATCGCCGCCGCGTTCGCCGCGGTGGTGGGGCTCGCCGCCGACGGGTACGCCACGAAGAACGCGCACATCGCCGCGATGGGCGCCATCGCCGTCGACGGACCCGCCCTGTTCCTCCAGGGCACCATCCTGCTCGTCGCCGTGGTCTCCGTCTTCACCTTCGCCGAGCGTCGCCTCGATCCGGCCGCGCACGGCAACCGGGTGGACTCCTTCGCCGCCCAGGCCGGCGCGGTGCCGGGCAGCGACGGGGAGAAGGCGGCGGTCAAGGCCGGCTTCACCACGACCGAGGTCTTCCCGCTGGTCCTCTTCTCCGTGGCGGGCATGCTGGTCTTCCCCGCGGCCAACGACCTCCTGACGCTCTTCATCGCGCTGGAGGTCTTCTCCCTCCCGCTCTACCTCCTGTGCGCCGTGGCCCGCCGCAAGCGGCTGCTGTCGCAGGAAGCCGCCGTGAAGTACTTCCTCCTCGGCGCCTTCTCCTCGGCGTTCCTGCTCTTCGGGATCGCCCTGCTCTACGGATACGCGGGCACCGTGTCGTACGCGGGCATCGCGAACGTCGTCGACGGCACGGTCCAGCAGATCGACCCGGCGCTCGCCGGCACCATGGGCAACGACGCGCTCCTGCTGATCGGCGGAGCGATGATCCTGGCGGGCCTGCTCTTCAAGGTCGGCGCGGTCCCGTTCCACATGTGGACCCCGGACGTCTACCAGGGAGCCCCGACCCCGGTCACGGGCTTCATGGCCGCGGCCACGAAGGTCGCCGCGTTCGGCGCGCTGCTGCGCCTGCTGTACGTGGTGCTGCCCGGCCTCACCTGGGACCTGCGCCCCGTCATGTGGGGTGTCGCGATCGTCACGATGCTGGGCGGGGCGATCGTCGCGATCACCCAGACCGACATCAAGCGGCTCCTGGCCTACTCCTCGATCGCGCACGCGGGCTTCATCCTCGCGGGTGTCATCGCGGCCAGCCCGGAGGGCATCTCCTCGGTCCTCTTCTACCTCGCGGTGTACTCCTTCGTGACCGTGGGTGCCTTCGCCGTCGTCACACTGGTGCGGGACGCGGGCGGAGAGGCGACCCATCTGTCGAAGTGGGCCGGTCTCGGCCGGCGCTCGCCCCTGACCGCGGCGGTCTTCGCCGTGTTCCTGCTGTCCTTCGCCGGCATCCCGCTCACCTCCGGGTTCTCCGGCAAGTTCGCCGTGTTCAAGGCGGCGGCGGACGGCGGTGCGAGCGGTCTCGTCGTGGTCGGTGTGATCTCGTCGGCCATCGCCGCGTTCTTCTACATCCGGGTCATCGTCCTGATGTTCTTCAGCGAGCCGAAGGCGGACGGCCCGACGGTCGCCGTCCCGTCCCCGCTGACGATGACCACCATCGCGGTCGGAGTCGCCGTGACCCTGGTGCTCGGCCTGGCCCCGCAGTACTTCCTCGACCTGGCGAGCCAGGCGGGGGTGTTCGTGAGGTAACGGCACGTACACGCTGCGACGCCGGACGGCCTTGGAAAGTCAAGGCCGTCCGGCGTTGTCGTACGCGGCGCCTATGGTTGCCGGTGACGGGTGAAGACGGACGGACGGGCGCGACCATGAGTGTGACGACCGAGAGCGCCGCGCAGCAGACGCTGCACCGGGTGTTCGGGTACGAGACGTTCCGCGGCGAGCAGGGCGCGGTGATCGAGCATGTCGTCGAGGGCGGTGACGCGGTCGTGCTCATGCCCACCGGCGGCGGCAAGTCCCTCTGCTACCAGATCCCCGCCCTGGTCAGGCCCGGTACCGGCATCGTGATCTCCCCGCTGATCGCGCTCATGCAGGACCAGGTCGACGCCCTGCGGGCGCTCGGTGTCCGTGCGGGTTTCATGAACTCCACGCAGGACTTCGACGAGCGCCGCTCGATGGAGGCCCAGTTCGTCGCCGGAGAGCTGGACGTCCTGTACCTGGCCCCCGAGCGGCTGCGCCTGGACTCCACCCTCGCGCTCCTGGCACGCGGTGAGATCTCCGTCTTCGCCATCGACGAGGCGCACTGCGTCGCCCAGTGGGGCCACGACTTCCGCCCCGACTACCTGGCCCTGTCCGTGCTGGGCGAGCGCTGGCCCGGCGTACCCCGCATCGCGCTGACGGCCACGGCGACCGACGCCACGCACCGGGAGATCACCCAGCGCCTGGGCATGCCCGACGCCCGGCACTTCGTGGCCAGCTTCGACCGGCCCAACATCCAGTACCGCATCGTGGGGAAGTCCGACCCGAAGAAGCAGCTGCTCACCTTCCTCAAGGAGGAGCACGCCGGGGACGCCGGCATCGTCTACTGCCTCTCGCGCAACTCGACGGAGAAGACCGCCGAGTACCTCTGCCGCAACGGCATCGAGGCCGTGCCCTACCACGCGGGCCTGGACGCGGCGACGCGCGCCACCCACCAGTCGCGCTTCCTGCGCGAGGAGGGCCTGGTCGTCGTCGCGACCATCGCCTTCGGCATGGGCATCGACAAGCCCGACGTGCGCTTCGTCGCCCACCTCGACCTGCCGAAGTCCGTCGAGGGCTACTACCAGGAGACCGGTCGCGCGGGGCGGGACGGGGCACCGTCCACGGCCTGGATGGCGTACGGGCTCCAGGACGTCGTCCAGCAGCGCAAGCTGATCCAGGGCGGTGAGGGCGACGAGGCCTTCCGGCGCCGTGCGGCCTCGCACCTGGACTCGATGCTCGCGCTCTGCGAAACGGTCCAGTGCCGCCGCGCCCAGCTCCTGACGTACTTCGGCCAGGAGCCCGGCGAGGAGACCTGCGGCAACTGCGACACCTGTCTCTCCCCGCCCGAGACCTGGGACGGCACGGTGGTCAGCCAGAAGCTGCTGTCCACCGTGGTCCGGCTGAAGCGGGAGCGGAATCAGAAGTTCGGGGCCGGGCAGATCATCGACATCCTGCTGGGCCGCAGGACCGCGAAGGTCATCCAGTTCGACCACGACCAGCTCTCGGTCTTCGGCATCGGCGAGGAACTGGCCGAGGCGGAGTGGCGCGGTGTCGTGCGCCAGCTGCTGGCCCAGGGGCTCCTCGCCGTCGAGGGCGAGTACGGCACGCTGGTGCTGACCGAGGAGAGCGGCACCGTGCTCGGCCGGGAGCGCGAGGTACAGCTCCGCAAGGAGCCGAAGCGGCCCACGACCCGGTCCGGCGGGACGGGCGAGCGCAAGGCCAAGTCGGCGGCGGCCGTGGCCGACCTCCCGGCCGAGGCCGTCCCGGTCTTCGAAGCGCTGCGCGCCTGGCGCGGCGCCCAGGCCAAGGAGCTGGGCCTCCCGGCGTACGTGATCTTCCACGACGCGACCCTGCGGGAGATCGCCGCGCTGCGCCCCGGGTCCCTGGCCGAACTGGGCGGGGTCAGCGGCCTCGGCGAGAAGAAGCTCGCGACGTACGGCGAGGGGGTGCTGGAGGTGCTGGCGGGGCTGGGGGACGTGGCCCCTGCCGCCACGCCTCCGGAGGCGGCTCCCGCAGCGGCACCCGAACCGGCCCCCGAGCCGACCCGGGCCCCGGTGCCGGCGGCCCGCCCCGCCGCCCAGGACGCGGACCCGGAGTTCGGCTGGGACGAGGAGCCGCCCGAGTTCGAGTGAGCCGGGGCGGCGGGGCGTGTTATCGGGGGTCGGCCGCGCGGCGGCGGGAGACGATCGCGGCCAGGTCGAGCTCCACGGGGAAGGGCGTGGAGACCTTCATCCGGTCGTGGAAGATCCCCGTGGACGTGTACGCGCCGGTCGCAGGCTCGAGCTCGAAGACGTAGACGACCGCCCGACCGTCCTGGTTCTCCACTCGCCAGTAGTGCGGGATCTTCGCCCGCGCGTACTTCACGGGTTTGGTCTCCCGATCACGGGTGACGGACTCGTCGGAGACGACCTCGATCGCCAGCAGCACACTGTTCGCGGGGAACCGAGTCTGCCGCAGGCTCTCGACCGCGTCCGCGCGCACGACGACGACATCGGGTTCCGGCCGGTTCTGGAAGTCGACGTCGATGGTGAACTCGCGAAAGACTTCCAGGTCGAGCGGTGCCAGCGACTGCAACTGCCACTTCAGGTAGTCGATCGCACGCTCATGGAAAACGGTCTGCGGACTCACGAAAACAAGGCTCCCGTCGATCAGCTCCGTATGCGGAGGCAGATTCGGGAGTGTGTCCAGGTCATCGGCGGTCCAGCCGCCCACGGGCGGGACCGCCCACCGTGGCTCGGGGGCCTCGGGTTCGATGCTCATCAGTGCTCCCATACGAAGGAGTCTCGCGGGTGATTCCAGCGTATCGGGCGCGAACAGACCAGGGCTGCCCAAACGTATGAGCGGCTCACGCGTCGATGACCACCGCCCTGACCAGCCCCGTTCGCCCCGCGCCGCCCGCCCCGGGCGCAGGGGTTCACGCCGCGGCCGTGATCCGTCCGGTGACCTCGCCGAGTCCGACCCGGGTGCCGTGCGGCCCCGGGGCCCAGGCGGTCAGGGTGACGATGTCGCCGTCCTCCAGGAAGGTCCGCTTGCCCTCGGGCAGGTCCAGCGGATCGCGGCCGTTCCAGGTGAGCTCCAGCAGGGAGCCGCGCCGGCCGGGCTCGGCGCCGCTGACGGTGCCGGAGCCGTACAGGTCGCCCGTGCGCAGCGAGGCGCCGTTCACCGTCATCTGGGCCAGCTGCTGGGCCGCCGTCCAGTACATGGAGGCGAACGGCGGCTCGGAGACGGTCTGCCCGTTGATCTCCACCGAGATCCGGATGTCGAAGCCGCCCGGCTCCTCGTCGTCCGCGTCCTCCAGATACGGGAGCAGCTCGACGTCCCGGGCGGGCGGTGCCGTGCGGGCCGCGTCCAGGGCCTCCAGCGGGGTGACCCACGCCGACACGGAGGTGGCGAAGGACTTGCCGAGGAACGGGCCCAGCGGCACGTACTCCCAGGCCTGGATGTCCCGCGCCGACCAGTCGTTGAGCAGGGAGAGCCCGAAGACGTGCTCGCGGAAGTCGCCGAGCGCCACGGGGGAGCCCTGCTCCGAGGGGACGCCCACGACGAAGCCGACCTCGGCCTCGATGTCCAGCTTCACCGAGGGGCCGAACACCGGGGCGGGGTCGGCCGGTGCCTTGCGCTGCCCGGAAGGACGCACCACGTCCGTGCCGGAGACGACGACCGTGCCGGCCCGGCCGTGGTAACCGATCGGCAGGTGCTTCCAGTTGGGGGTGAGGGCCGCCCCGTCGGGACGGAAGATCTTTCCCACATTGGTGGCGTGGTGCTCGCTGGCGTAGAAGTCGACGTAATCCGCGACCTCGTACGGCAGGTGCAGGGTCACCGAGTCGAGCGGGTGGAGCAGTGGCTCCAGGTCCGGGCGGTGGGACGGGACCGTCACCCATCCGGTCAACGCCCGCCGTACGTCGCGCCACGCGGTGCGCCCCGCCGCCAGCAGCGGCATCAGGCTGGGCTGCGCCAGCAGTCTGGCGTACGGCGAACCGAGTGCGTGTGCCGCCGCTCCGGCGTCCAGCACATACCGGCCGATGCGGACTCCGACCCTTCGGTCCTCGGGGTGCCCGGGGGTGGAGAACACGCCGTACGGAAGGTTGTGCGGACCGAAGGGATCGCCCTCGGCCAGGTCGAGCGGGCTGCTCTGCTCGGGCATCTGTCGCTGCCCCTTTCCAGTCGCTTGAGGAACACGGTACGTCGGCCCGGCCGTTCGGCGGCAGTGCCTCAAGTAGCCGTGATGCCCGGAAAGTTCTGTGTTAACCCTGGTCAGCCCGCCCCTGGTCAGCCCGCCGTGCGCGGGATCCTCTTCTCCCAGGTCCGGTGGAAGACGATCTCGGCACCGTCCTTGCACACGACCTCGTTGGACGTGATGAAGTCGTTCTCGTCCGCGCTCGTCTCCGAACGTGTCTCGACGCGCACGTCCCAGGCCATCTCGGGCCGGTGCAGCCGGATCGTCCAGTCCGAACGGGCCCTGGCCGACAGCGGGTCGTCCTGCTGGATCGTGTAGGTCTCCAGCGCGTCCTCGGTGAACTCCAGCCCGTCCGGGTAGACCCGCGTGCCGCCGTAGCGCGGGTCGACCTCCAGGCGCCATTCGCCCTTGGCGACGTCCCTGACCACCAGGCGTTCGGGGCGCTGCTCGTCGAGCGTGGCGGGGAAGACGACGCCGAGCGGCTCCGACTGCTCCGGTTCGCCGAAGGTGATCCCCGGGGCCTCGGTGTGCCGGCGCACCGGGAGTTCGACGAGGCTCCCGTCCGCTTCGAGGGTGAAGCCCGCGGAGCCCGCCTGCGGCCAGATCCACGGCCAGTACGAGGACGAGACGGCGAGTCTGATCCGGTGGCCGGGCGGGAAGGTGTGCCCGATGCCGTTCAGCTCGAAGGTGACGTCCTCGGTCTCCCCGACGGGCCAGTCCTCGGCGCGGTCGCGCCCGTGCCGGGTGGCCAGGTTGAGGGCGCCGCGGGTCACCAGGGTGGAGGACCCGTCCGGGGCCACGTCGCAGAGGCGGGCGATCGCCTGGCCGCGCGGTACGTCCATGCGGACGCGGAGCGTCACCCTGGGCCGTCCGAGGATCTCGATGGGGGCGTCCGCCACGGGGAATTCGAAGCACACCGACTTGGCGTCCTCGTCCCGCTGGTCCGGCGGCAGGTCGGCGTCGTTGCCGAACGGGAAGAAGCGGCCCGCGTCCAGGCCGGTCTGCTGCGGTGAGTGGACGGTCTGTTCCCCTCCCGCCAGGGCGTACGCCACCGGAGTGACGTTCTCGGACGGCCAGTGGGCGTCGCCGACCCAGCGGCCGGGCAGCGTCTCGTAGACCGTTGCGGGCGGGTGCGAGCCGCTGATCCAGGACCGCAGCAGGGGCTCGTTCATCACCCCGGTGTCCTTGTCCTTCAGGTGCTGGTCCCACCAGCGCAGCGTCTCCTGAAGGAAGCCGATGGCGGGGCCCGGGGGCAGTCCGCGGTCCGGGTACTGGTGCGACCAGGGGCCGATCAGCCCGCGTACCTTCCCCGGGTCCAGGTGCTCGACGAGCCGCAGGACCGTGTCCCGGTAGGGGTCGTGCCAGCCGCCCACCGCCAGGACCTTCGCCTGGACGGCGCCGTAGTCCTCGCAGACGCTGCCGTGCTTCCAGTAGTCGTCACGGGTCTGGTGCGCCAGCCACGTATGGATGAACGGTTCCACCTTTTCGAGCCGCCGCAGCCACATGTCGCGCCAGTCGTCGCCGACGTCCGCCGGGTCCGGGGGCCGGGAGACGAAGGCCAGCATGGTGGAGGCCCAGGCGTGCATGTCCACGCCGAGGACGGAGCCGCCCATGTAGTGGACGTCGTTGTCGTACCGGTCGTCGGCCGAGCAGACGGTGACGACCGCCTTCAGGGGTTCCGGGGCGAGCGCGGCGATCTGGAGCGAGTTGAAGCCGCCCCAGGAGATGCCGAACATGCCGACCCGGCCCGAGCACCACTCCTGCTGGGCCAGCCAGTGCACCACCGCGACCCCGTCGGCGAGCTCCGTCGCGTCGTACTCGTCACCCGGCATGCCCTCGCTGTTGCCGTGTCCGCGCACATCGACGCGGACGGAGGCGTAGCCGTGGCCCGCGTACCAGGGGTGGCGCTGCCAGTCGCGCGGCGCCGTCCAGTCGCTGAGCCGGTAGGGCAGGTACTCCAGCAGCGCGGGCACCGGTTCGTCGGTGACCGGACGCCAGATCCTGGCGTACAGCTGGGTGCCGTCCGCCAACGGGATGTAGAGGTCCTCGTGGGTGGTCTCGTACGGGAAATCGGTGCGGATGTGCATGGTGGTACCTCAGTGGACGGGGTGCATGGTGCGCTTGAGCCAGGGAGCGGCGGCGATGACGGCCACACCGGCCACCACCGCGATAGCGCCATTGACACCGAAGTAGGCGGGGATGGAGACCTCGCCGTAGAGCTTCACGATCTGCGCCTGGATGCCGTTGGCGAGGGCCAGCGACAGGAACCACAGCGCCATGGTCTGGCTGGCGAACGCCTTGGGCGCGAGCTTCGTGGTGGCGGACATGCCGGAGGTCTCCAGCAGGATGTCGCCGAGACCGAGCAGCAGATAGGAGCCGACGATCCACCAGGCGGCCATCTCGTACGTGTCGTCCGCGTGGCCGGAGGTCGGAAGGACCATCAGGAGGAAGGACAGGCCGCCGAGGATCACCCCGATCGCGATCTTGTTCGAGGCGTGTGGCTGACGCGGCCCCATCCGGGCCCAGACGGCGGCCACGACGGGTGCCAGCGCGACCTCGAAGGCTCCCAGCGCGGAGGCGTACCAGCTCGCCGGGAAGTGGAAGCCGAAGATCTCCGTGCGGGCGTTCGTCGAGGCGAGCAGCATCATCGTCGAGTACGCCTGGAAGAGGATGAAGTTGAACACGACGGAGGCCAGGAACAGCACGACGTACGGCCGGAGCCTGCCGCGCTCCTCCGGGGTGACCCGGGGGCTCCTGAACATCACGACGAAGTACACGACGGGCGCGATCACCGAGACGAGGGTGAGTACGTCGACGAACCGGTCCATCGTGAGCCAGCCGGCCAGCGCCAGGGCGGTGGCCACCAGGGCGGCCGCCACGATGCCGGCCACGATCGTCAGCACGGCCCTGCGCATCGGGCCGGGCGCGAGGGCGTACTCCGCCGCGTGCTTTCGTCCGGCCAGGTGACGCCGGCCCGCGACGTACTGGATCAGGCCGAGCGTCATGCCGATCGCGGCGGCCGAGAAGCCCCAGTGCCAGCTCGCGTGGTCGCCGAGCCAGCCGGTGACCAGGGGGCCGGCGAAGGCGCCGATGTTGATGCCCATGTAGTAGAGCGCGAAGCCGGCGTCCCGGCGCTGGTCCCGGGTGCTGTAGAGCTTGCCGACCATCGAGGCGACGTTGGGCTTGAGCAGGCCCGTTCCGGCGCTGATCAGCCCGAGGCCCACCCAGGTCATCGTGGCGGTGGGCACGGCCATGGCGTAGTGGCCGCAGGCGATGAGGATGCCGCCGTAGAGGACGGCGCGGTACGAGCCGAGCATGCGGTCGGCCAGCCAGCCGCCCGCCACGGACACGAGGTAGACGAGGGTGCCGTAGGCGGCGGACACGGAGGCGGCGGTGCCCGGGTCCATGCCCATGCCGCCGTCGGAGACCTTGTCGGCGAAGAAGAGGACCAGGATGGCCTGCATCCCGAGGAACGAGAACCGTTCCCAGACCTCCAGTCCCGACAGGGTCATCAGACCCCGTGGCTGGCCGAAGAAGGCCTGGTCGTCTTCGGGTGGTGGCTGGACCGGTTCGGTACCGGTCGCGGTGTGGGACAAAGCGACAACTCCTGATCGTATGAGCTGATGTCGAACATACCGGCGGCGGCGGGAAGGCGCCCACGGTGATCCAAAGGGGACCGGATACGCTGACTTGAGTGAGGACAGCGACACATCGACATTCCGTGTGATCGTCAGCAGACAGGAGATCCCCTCGTGACCGTCGTCGGGCCGTTCGGGCTGAGCGTGCGGGACCAGGCACTTGAGGCCGATGTCCAGGCCGGTTTGGCCGCTGTCGAGGCGGGGCTGCTGGCTGCCACCAAGAGCGAGGTCCCGTTCATCACGGAGGCCGCACAGCACCTGGTCAGCGCCGGTGGCAAGCGCTTCCGGCCGCTGCTCGTGATGCTCGCGGCCCAGTTCGGCGACCCCGACGCTCCGGGCGTCGTCCCTGCGGCCGTCGTCGTCGAGCTGACCCATCTGGCGACGCTGTACCACGACGACGTGATGGACGAGGCGGACGTACGCCGCGGTGTGGAGAGCGCCAACACCCGCTGGGGCAACTCCGTCGCCGTCCTGACGGGTGACTTCCTCTTCGCCCGCGCCTCGCACATCCTGGCCGACCTCGGCCCGGAGGCCGTCCGTATCCAGGCGGAGGCGTTCGAACGCCTGGTCACCGGTCAGATCCTGGAGACGGCGGGCCCGCGCGACGGACGTGACCCGGTGGACCACTACATGGACGTGCTGAGCGGCAAGACCGGCTCGCTGGTCGCCGTGTCCGGCCGGTTCGGCGCACTGATGGCCGGGGCCGACGAGTCGGTCGTCGACATCCTCACCCAGTACGGCGAACGCCTCGGTATCGCCTTCCAGCTCGCGGACGACGTCCTGGACATCGCCTCCGACTCCCACGAGTCGGGCAAGACCCCCGGCACCGACCTGCGCGAGGGCATCCCCACCCTGCCGGTGCTCCACCTGCGTGCGCGGGCCGCGGCCGAGGGCCGTGCGGAGGACGAGGAGCTCGTGGCGCTGCTGGACGGCGACCTCGCCGACGACGCCAGGCTCGCCGAGGCCCTGCGCGGGCTGCGCGCCCACCCGGCACTCGAACAGGCGCGGCGCGACACCGTCCGCTACGCCCAGGAGGCCCGGGCCACGCTGGCCCCCCTGCCCGAGTGCTACGCGAAGGCCGCGCTCGAGGAGCTGTGCGACGCCGTGGTGCACCGCGCGGGCTGACCCTTAGGGTCTTTCGTCAGGGTGGGTCATCCCGGAGAGGTACGCACAGTTGCTCCCGGGGGCTGACGCTTGTGGCCGCCCGATTTGGTCAGATGGAGAACAACCACTCCTGACCACATCGGGTGAGAATGGCGGCGGGGAGTGGAATCGTGCACAGGGATGGCAGCCGCCGACCACGGAGGTAGAGCACACATGGCACCGAACGACAGCGCACAGACCAACGGCGAGGCCACGGGCACTGTCGTGGGCCGTCGGAAGGCGGCGCGCTACATCGTCCCGTTCGCGGTCGCGGGGGTGGCGGCGGCGACGATCGGACTCGTCCCCGCGCTCGCGGACTCGGGCGACCCGGAACTGCCCGGCATCACCGCGCAGGCACTCATCGAGAAGATCGCCGCATCGGACGAGGAGCAGCTCTCCGGCACGCTGAAGGTCAGCACGGACCTCGGCATCCCGTCGCTCGGCGGGCTGGCGGACTCCTTCGCGCCGGGCGCGGGAACGGGATCGGGCGAGTCGAGCGCGTCCCCCGACACCAAGCTGATGGAGCTCACCTCCGGGACGCACACGCTCCGCGTCGCGGTCGACGGCCCCGACAAGCAGCGCCTCTCCATCCTCGGTGAGGGCTCCGAATACAGCCTCGTCCACAACGGGGACGACGTCTGGGGCTACGACAGCGAGAGCAACGAGGTCTACCACGCGCAGTCCGACGGGACCGGTCGCGCGGGTGGGAAGGCCGAGGAGCACAAGGCGCCCGAAGGGGTGCCGACCACTCCGAAGGAGCTCGCCGAGGAGGCGCTCGCCGCCGTCGGTGACACCACGTCCGTCACGGTCGGCGGCACGACGCAGGTGGCGGGGCGAGACGCCTACAAGCTCGTCATCAAGCCCAAGCAGTCCGGTTCGACGATCGGGTCGGTCACGGTCGCGGTCGACGCCTCGACCGGCGTCCCGCTGAAGTTCACACTGGCCCCGAGCAGCGGCGGCAAGGCCGCCGTCGACGCCGGCTTCACCCAGGTCGACTTCGCGAAGCCCGAGGCCTCCACCTTCACCTTCACCCCGCCCAAGGGGGCGAAGGTGACGGAGGCCGACGAACTGGAGGCCGAGGCGGCGGAGAAGGGCGCGGCGAAGAAGGCCCAGGAGGACCTGTCCGCACTGGAGGACTTCAAGGGCCTCGACGTCATCGGCGAGGGCTGGAACGCCGTCGCACAGATCGAGCTGCCGGGCGGGGCCGGGCTGCCCGCCCAGGGCTCCGGCGACGTACCCCCGCAGGCAGAGCAGTTCCTGGACGCGCTCGGTGACGAGGTCACCGGGGACTTCGGCTCGGGCACGGTCTTCAAGACGCGCCTCGTCAACGCGCTGATGACGGACGACGGCAAGGTCTTCGTCGGCGCGGTCACCGAGGACGCGCTGGTCAAGGCGGCCGACGCCGCCAAGTAGGACGCACCGCAGGTCCCGCCCCGTCGTACGCTCCGTACGGCGGGGCGGTTCCGTGCACGGCGCAGCGACAGGACCGGGAGTGCGCATGACCGACACAGAGGTGGCGAGGGCGGGACGGGGCACGGAGCCGGAGCCGGAGCCCGGCACCGTGATCGAGACGCGTGCGCTCACCAAGCGCTACCGCGGCGGACAGGTGGCCGTCGACGGGCTCGACCTCGCCGTCCCAGCCGGAAGCGTCTTCGGCTTCCTCGGGCCCAACGGCTCCGGCAAGACCACCACGATCCGGATGCTCATGGGGCTCATCGACCCGACCTCCGGCACCGCACACGTCCTGGGCCGCCCCATGCCGGACGCCGCCCGCACGGTGCTCCCGCAGGTCGGCGCGCTCATCGAAGGGCCCGCGCTGTACGGGTTCCTGACGGGCCGCGACAATCTCGTACGCTTCGACTCCGCCGACCCGGCGGCCGATCCCCGCACCCGGCGCGCGCGGGTGGGCAGCGCCCTGGACCGGGTCGGGCTGGCCGCCGCGGCCGGCAAGAAGGCCAAGGCCTACTCACTGGGGATGAGGCAGCGCCTCGGGCTGGCCGCCGCTCTCCTCCAGCCGCGCCGGCTGCTCGTGCTGGACGAACCGACCAACGGTCTCGACCCGCAGGGCATGCGCGAGATCCGCTCCCTGGTCCGGGAGCTGGCGGACGAGGGCACCACCGTCTTCCTCTCCTCGCACCTGCTCGACGAGATCGCACAGGTCTGCACCCACGCGGCGGTGATGGCTCGTGGCCGCCTCCTCGTCCAGGGCCCGGTCGCCGCGCTCGCGGCGGGCGCCCGGGGCCGGCTCGCCGTGACCACCCCCGATGCCGGTGAAGCGGCCCGCGTCCTCGCCGAACACGGGGCCACGGGCCTTGTGACCGACGGGGACCGGGTGAGCGCCGACGCGCCGCCGGGCGAGATGGAACTCGCCGACCTCAACGCCGCCCTGGTGCGCGACGGTGTCCGCGTACGCGCCTTCGGCGTCGAGCGGGCCTCGTTGGAGGACGCCTTCGTCGCACTCACCGGAGAGGGATTCGATGTCGCAGGCTGAACTCACGGCGGCCCCCGCGGTCCGCACACCGCGCCGTGCGCTGTGGACCCTCGGGCTCCTCCGCTCCGAACTGACCACCACCCTCCGCCGGTGGCGCACCCTTGCGCTGCTCGGGGTGCTGGCGGCCGTGCCCGTGCTCATCGGGATCGCCGTACGGATCGAGACGGGCGACGGTTCGGGTGGCGGGCCGGGCGGCGGCGGTCCCGCCTTCCTCGCCCAGGTCACCAACAACGGTCTGTTCCTGGTCTTCGCGGCACTCTCCGCGACGCTTCCCGTCTTCCTCCCGATGGCCGTGGGCGTCATCGCGGGGGACTCCGTGGCGGGGGAGGCGAGCGGCGGCACCCTGCGCTATCTGCTGGTCGCACCGGCGGGCCGCACCCGGCTGCTGCTCGCGAAGTACGCGTCCGTCCTGGTGTTCTGCCTGATCGCCACCCTGGTCGTGGCGGTGTCGGCGCTCGTGACGGGGGCGCTGCTCTTCCCCGTCGGGGAGGTCACGACGATCTCGGGGACTCGGATCGGCTTCGGCGAAGGACTGCTGCGGGCCGGACTGATCGCGATCGCGGTGGCGGTGTCCCTCGTCGGCTTCGCGGCGCTGGGCCTCTTCGTCTCGACCCTCACCGACAGCGGGATCGCGGCGATGGCGGCGACGGTCGGGGTGCTGATCACCGTGCAGATCCTGGACACCATGCCCCAGCTGGACGGGATCCATCCGTATCTCTTCCCGCACCACTGGCTGTCCTTCACGGACCTGCTGCGGGAACCGGTCTACTGGGACGAGATGGTCAGGAACCTGGGTCTGCAGGCGCTCTACGCGGCGGTGTTCGGCTCTGCGGCCTGGGCGCGTTTCACGACGAAGGACATCAGCGTCTGAGGGGACCCGGCACAGGCCGTCCGTACCGTCGGCCGGTCGAGCCGTCCCCCGATCGGCTCGTCGCGGCACGAACGGCACGAACGGTGTGGTGCACGGAACGTCACGACACGGTACGTTCCGTTTCCAGCTTGGTCATTGTTCGACTTTTGGCGACGCCCTGTCAATAAGCGGTGGGGTGAATCCCCCTATGCTCACCGAATGATCACACCGCCGAGTACCCTGCGCCGTAGCGAGAGGTCGCGGCGGGCGACGCTGGACGCCGCGCTGGAGCTGTGTACGGAGAAGGCGTACGGCCGGGTCACGGTCGAGGCCATCGCCGCGCGCGCCGGTGTGAGCAAGAAGACGATCTACCGTTGGTGGCCGTCCAAGGGCGCGGTGCTGCTGGAGGCGTTCGCCGAGGTGTTCATCGGTGCCACGCCGTTCGTCGACACCGGAGACATCGCGGCGGATCTGCGGACCCACATCAACGGTGCGGTGAAGCTGGTCTCGACGCCGCCCTACGGGCCGGCGTACTCCGGGATCCTGTCGGAGATGCACCACGACGACGCCCTCGCGAGGGCCGTGCGCGAACAGTTGGTCGACCCTCGCTTCGAGGCCGCCGTGGGGCGCCTGCGGCGGGCCCAGGATCAGGGGCAGATTCCCGCCGGGGCCGATCTGCGCCTCGCGGTGGAGCTGCTCTACGGCCCCGTGTACTACCGCCATGTGCTGCGGAAGCCGGCCCAGGACGAGGCGACGGTCGCCGCGCTGGTGTCGCACGTCCTGAGGTCCCTCTCGGCGGAGTGCGTCAGCTGAAGAAGGCCTTCGCGTCGGCCACCGCGCCGGTGTCGGTCAGTACGTCACCGGGCTTGCTGCCGTTGCCCAGCAGTACCCCGCCCCAGCGCATCCCCAGATAGTGCGCAGAATTCCGCAGCGTCCCCGTGAGGGGGTCGGCGACCTCCGTGTCGGTGTCGGCGAGCGCGGTGACACCCCAGAGGGTCTTCCCGGCCATCCGTCGCTGGAAGTCGACTCCGGGAGTCTCCAGCCAGCCCGACCACTCGTCCAGGTAGCGCTTGGTGGACGCCGAGACCGAGTACCAGTACAGCGGTGAGGCGATGACCACGTCGGTGGCGGCGAGTGTCGCCTCCAGCAGGGCCGCGGAGTGCCCGGTGGGGGTGGAGTGGCCGTCCGTGTGCCGGCGGTCCTCGAAGGCGGGCAGCGGAAGGTCCCGCAGGTTCAGCCAGCGCTGCTCCGTGCCGGCCGGGAGCTGTTCGGCCGCGAGACGGGCGAGGGTCTCGGTGTTGCCGTCGGCGCGGCTGCTGCCGAGCAGGAAGAGGAAGGTGCGCGTGCTCATGGTGTGCCCCCAGGGAGTGTGCGTACGGCTCTTGGACGCGTGCGGCGTTCAGGTGCGTGCGGCTTTTACCTGCGTACGCATCATATGCATGTGCATGAAGTTCGGGGGAGATGTTTTCCGGCCACGGGGCTCGGTCGTGAGTCTCCGGGCGGGAGCGTGCTCTCAGGCGAACAGCCGCTCCAGCACCACCGCGACTCCGTCGTCCTCGTTCGACGACGTGATCTCGTCGGCTTCCGCCCGCAGCTCCGCGTGGGCGCCCGCCATCGCCACCCGGTGGCCCGCGAGGCGGAACATCGGCAGGTCGTTGGGCATGTCGCCGAACGCCACCGCGCCGGCGGGGTCGCGGCCCAGCAGTCCGGCCGCCTCCGTGATGCCGGTTCCCTTGTCCACGCCGTACGGCGCCAGCTCCACCGTGCCCGGGCCCGCCATCGTGACGGACGCCAGATCGCCCACCGCCCCACGGGCGGTCGCGGCCAGTTCGTCGTCCGTCAGCTCCGGATGGCGTACGAGCACCTTGATGACCGGCGCCGCCCACAGCTCCTCGCGCCGTTCCGTGCGCTGTGCGGGGAGCGTGGGATGCGGCATGCGGTAGCCCGGCTCGATCAGGGTCCGGCCCTCGGCGCCGTCCTGGTCGACCGCGGCGAACACCTGCCCCACCTCGGCCTCGATCTTGCCGAGCGCGGTCTCGGCCAGGTCCCGGTCCAGCGTGACCGAGCGCAGCATGCGGGCCGCCCCGGCGTCGTACACCTGGGTGCCCTGCCCGCAGACCGCGAGACCGTCGTAGCCGAGGGCCGCGAGCACGGTGCGTATGCCGGGCACCGGACGGCCCGTGACGATCAGATGCCGTGCCCCTGCCGACGCCGCGCGGACGAGGGCGGCGCGGGAGCGCGGGCTCACGGTGTCGTCGGAACGCAGCAGCGTGCCGTCCAGATCCGTGGCGACCATGGTGTATGCGGCGAGAGGCGTGAACATGGGATCAGCCTAGAGAGATCGGCGCTCCGCCGGACCTCGCTGACCTGCGCGGACGGTCGGCTCCGTCGGCGGGCAGGCCTCGCAGACGTGCGTGCCGAGCGCCACCAGCAGATCCCCCGCCGCCGCGCGCACCGCCGGATCACCGTCCGAGGCCAGCCGCTCGGCCGTCACCCGGCCGGTCAGGACCGCCAGGTGGGCGTCCCTGGTCCACTCGGAACGGTGTGCCCGGCCGTGGGCGAGGATCGTCCCCAGCAGGCCGAGCACGCCCGCGCGGTCCTTGACGGTCTCCATGGCGGCGAGTTCCCACAGGAACGGAACCGTGGCGGCCGTGGCGTCGAACGCGGCCATGGCGCCGATCCACCGCCCCAGATCGCTCAGCGCGTCCTCCGCCGACTCGCTGTCGCCCCACGCGATCCGCGAGAGCGTCCCGGGGACCTGGGACGCGGAGCCCCGGGCATGGCGCAGCTCGTGCCACCGGACGTGCCTCATGCCCCTCAGGATCGTCCCCATCCGGGCACTCAACCAGCCTTTGCGGGTGCCGTCCACCATGTCCGCGCACTCATCGGATCCGGCTTCGGCGGCCTGCGGGAAAGCGGCCCGGTGACTACCTGGCGGTGGGGGTGTTCGCGTCCGGCGCGGTGACGGGGGCCGCCCCCGCGGGCGCCGCGGCCTCCACCGCCCGCACGGCCAGCCGCAGGGCCTCCGACCGTGTGCGCCGTGCCGTCCGCAGGGCGTCCCAGGTCAACAGCATCAGCGCCACCCAGACCAGCGCGAAGCCGGCCCACCGCTCGGGCGGCATCGCCTCGTGGAAGTACAGGATGCCGAGCGCGAACTGGAACACCGGCGCCAGGTACTGCAGGAGGCCCAGGACGGAGAGCGGTACCCGGATCGCCGCGGCGCCGAAGCAGACGAGAGGGATCGCGGTGACCAGCCCCGTCACGGCGAGGAGTACGCCGTGGCCTGCACCCCCGGCCAGGAACGTCGCGTCGCCGCTCGCCCCGAGCCACATCAGGAAGCCCAGCGCCGGTACGAAGAGCACGGCCGTCTCGGCGGCCAGGGATTCCAGGCCGCCCATGTTGACCTTCTTCTTCACCAGGCCGTACGTCGCGAACGAGAACGCCAGCACCAGCGAGATCCACGGCGGCTGCCCGTAGCCGATCGCCAGTACGAGCACCGCGGTGAAGCCGGTCGCCACCGCGGTCCACTGGACAGGCCTCAGCCGCTCACCGAGCAGCAGGACGCCCATCGCGATCGTGACCAGGGGATTGATGAAGTAGCCGAGCGACGCCTCGACGACATGGCCGTTGTTGACGGACCAGATGTAGAGACCCCAGTTGACCGAGATCACCGTAGCGGCGATCGCGATCAGCCCCAGCCGCCGGGGTTGGCGTATCAGCTCGCCGATCCACGCCCAGCGGCGCAGGAACAGCAGGGCGAGACCGACGACGCCCAGCGACCACACCATCCGGTGGGCGAGGATCTCCACGGCCCCCGACGGTTCCAGCAGCGGCCAGAAGAGGGGCACGAGGCCCCACATCCCGTACGCGCCGATTCCGTACAGCAGGCCGGCCCGCTGTTCGTTCTTCCCCTTCACGGGCCCTCCTGGCACTCCTGCGACGGCTGCGGTCGACAGACCGCCGACTGCACGACCGTAGCGCCGGGAAGGGCTCTCTGTCATTGCCGTCTCAGGGAAACGGTCATGACAGGCGTCGCCGTGCCCGCTCAGGCGGCGGCGACCGCCGAGGCGACCGTCTCGGCCAGGGGAGTGGTCGGCCGGCCGATCAGGCGGGCAAGGTCGCCGCTCGTCCCGGCGAGCAGACCGCGTGCGATGGCCTCGTCGACGTCGACGAGGATCGCGGCCATGGGCTCCGGCAGCCCGGCCCCGACGAGGATCTCCTGGTGGACCGCGGCCGGGACGTTCCGGTAGGCGATGTCCCGGCCGGTGGCGGCCGCGACCACGGCGGCGTACTCGGTCAGTGACCAGGCCACGTCGCCGCTCAGTTCGTACACCGCGCCGAGGTGTCCCTCGCCGGTCAGTACGGCGGCGGCCGCGTCCGCGTAGTCGGCCCGGGTGGCGGAGGCGATCCGCCCGTCGCCCGCGTTCGCGACGACGGCGCCGTGCTCCAGGACGGGTGCCAGATTCGCCGTGTAGTTCTCGGTGTACCAGCCGTTGCGCAGGAAGGTGTGGGGGAGCCCGGAGTCCAGGATCAGCTGCTCGGTCACCTTGTGCTCGGCGGCCAGCCGGAAGTCGGCGTCGGGGCCGCCGAGCACGCCGGTGTACGCGAGCTGTGCGACGCCCGCGGCCTTGGCGGCCTCGACCACGGCGGTGTGCTGCGGAACGCGTCGGCCGACCTCGCTCGCCGAGATCAGCAGCACCCGGTCGCCCGCCCCGAAGACATCGGCGAGGGTCTCGGGCCGGTCGTAGTCCGCGATGCGGAGTTCCACGCCCCGGGCGGCGAGCGGGGCGGCCTTCTCCTTGTCGCGGACGACCGCCGCGACCGACTCCGCGGGGACCGTGGCGAGCAGCCGCTCGACGACGAGACGGCCGAGCTCGCCGGTGGCTCCGGTGACAACGATGCTCATGGGGTTCCTCCTGATGCGCTGATCCTGTACGGCTTCGTACTTACTGTAGGAGGTGCACTTTCTGTTTGACAGTACCCACTTTGAAGTAAGGTACAGGCATGAGCGTAAGTGAGGTCGTGAACGTCAACCAGCCGATGTGCCCCTCCCGGCTGGTGCTGGAGCACGTCACCAGCCGCTGGGGGGTGCTGGTGCTCGCCGCCCTGCTGGAGCGGTCGTACCGCTTCGGCGAGCTGCGTCGGACCGTGGGCGGCGTCAGCGAGAAGATGCTGGCCCAGACCCTGCAGACCCTGGAGCGGGACGGTTTCGTGCACCGGGACGCCAAGCCGGTGATCCCGCCGAGGGTGGACTACTCGCTGACCCCGCTCGGCAGGGAGGCCGCGGAGCAGGTCTGGGGCCTGGCCCGGTGGGTGGAGCGGCGGCTGGACGCGGTGGAGACCGCCCGCGAGACATACGACGAGGCCCGGAGCCGATCGGCTCCGGGCCTCGTCGGGCAGGGGTGACGGCGGATCAGCCGACCACGGTCCAGGTGTCGCTGCCGGCCAGCAGGGCGCTCAGGTCACCCTTGCCGTGCTGCTCGGTCGCGGCGTCGAGCTGGTCGGACATCAACGTGTCGTAGACCGGGCGCTCCACGCTGCGCAGCACTCCGATCGGCGTGTGGTGCAGCGTGTCCGCGTCCGCCAGCCGGGACAGCGCGAACGCGGTCGTGGGGCTGGGGTTGTGGGCGTCGTGGACGAGGATCCGCGACTGGTTCTCCTCGGTGACCGCGACGACGCTCAGGTCACCTGTCAGGGGGTCGCGGACGACACCCTTCGCCTCGTCGGCCCCGAAGCGGATCGGCTTTCCGTGTTCGAGGCGGATGACCGCCTCCTGGGCCCGCTCCTTGTCCTTCAGCACCTCGAAGGCGCCGTCGTTGAAGATGTTGCAGTTCTGGTAGATCTCCACCAGAGCCGTGCCCGGGTGGTCGGCGGCCGCGCGCAGCACGCTCGTGAGGTGCTTGCGGTCGGAGTCGACGGTACGGGCGACGAAGGTGGCCTCGGCGCCCAGGGCGAGGGAGACCGGGTTGAAGGGGGCGTCGAGCGACCCCATCGGCGTCGACTTGGTGATCTTGCCGACCTCGGAGGTGGGACTGTACTGCCCCTTGGTGAGACCGTAGATCCGGTTGTTGAACAACAGGATCTTGAGGTTGACGTTGCGGCGCAGGGCGTGGATGAGGTGGTTCCCGCCGATGGACAGCGCGTCGCCGTCGCCGGTGACGACCCAGACGGACAGGTCGCGACGGGAGGTGGCCAGGCCCGTGGCGATGGAGGGGGCGCGGCCGTGGATGGAGTGCATCCCGTACGTGTTCATGTAGTACGGGAAGCGGGACGAGCAGCCGATGCCGGAGACGAAGGTGATGTTCTCCTTGGCCAGCCCCAGTTCGGGCATGAAGCCCTGCACGGCCGCGAGGACCGCGTAGTCACCGCAGCCCGGGCACCAGCGCACCTCCTGGTCGGACTTGAAGTCCTTCATGGACTGCTTGCCCTCGGCCTTGGGAACGAGCTGAAGGAGTTCGTTGGCGTTGGCGTCAGGCACCGTTGGCCTCCTTGAAGACTGTGGCGAGCTGCTCGGCCTTGAAGGGCATTCCGTTGACCTGGGTGTAACTCTGCGCGTCCACGAGGTACTTGGCCCTCAGCAGCATGGCGAGCTGACCGAGGTTCATCTCCGGGACGACGACCTTGTCGTAACGCTTCAGGACCTCGCCGAGATTTCCCGGGAAGGGGTTGAGGTGGCGAAGATGGGCCTGCGCGATGGTCTCGCCGTCCGCGCGGAGCCGGCGTACCGCCGCCGTGATCGGCCCGTACGTCGAACCCCAGCCCAGGGCCAGGGTCTTCGCGCCTGCCGGGTCGTCGACCTCCAGGTCGGGGACCTGGATGCCGTCGATCTTCGCCTGGCGGGTGCGGACCATGAACTCGTGGTTGGCCGGGTCGTAGGAGATGTTCCCCGAGCCGTCCTGCTTCTCGATCCCGCCGATCCGGTGTTCGAGGCCCGGGGTTCCCGGTACGGCCCAAGGACGAGCCAGGGTCTCCGGGTCCCGCTTGTAGGGCCAGAACACCTCCGTGCCGTCGGCGAGCTCGTGGTTCGGCCCGGTCGCGAACTGTGTCCGCAGGTCGGGGAGGCTGTCCACCTCGGGGATCCGCCACGGCTCGGAGCCGTTCGCCAGGTACCCGTCCGAGAGGAGGAAGACCGGAGTCCGGTAGGTGAGCGCGATCCGGGCGGCGTCCAGGGCCGCGTCGAAGCAGTCCGCCGGGGTCCTCGGCGCCACGATCGGGACCGGCGCCTCACCGTTGCGCCCGTACATGGCCTGAAGCAGATCGGCCTGTTCCGTCTTGGTCGGCAGACCGGTGGAGGGGCCCCCGCGCTGGATGTCGATGATCAGCAGCGGCAGCTCCAGCGACACCGCCAGCCCGATGGTCTCCGACTTCAGAGCCACACCCGGGCCGGACGTGGTCGTCACCCCCAGCGACCCGCCGAACGCGGCACCGAGCGCCGCCCCGATCCCGGCGATCTCGTCCTCCGCCTGGAAGGTCCGCACACCGAAATTCTTGTGCTTACTGAGCTCGTGCAGGATGTCGGACGCCGGAGTGATCGGATACGAGCCGAGGTACACCGGCAGATCCGCCTGTCGGCCCGCCGCGATCAGCCCGTACGACAACGCGAGATTTCCGGAGATATTCCGGTAGGTGCCCGTCGGGAAAGCATGGGACGCCGGTGCGACCTCGTACGAGACCGCGAAATCCTCCGTCGTCTCGCCGAAATTCCAGCCCGCGCGGAAAGCCGCCACATTCGCCTCGGCGATGGCCGGTTTCTTGGCGAACTTCGACCGGAGGAATGTCTCCGTCCCCTGGGTCGGACGGTTGTACATCCAGGACAACAGCCCGAGCGCGAACATATTCTTCGACCGCTCGGCCTCCTTACGGGAAAGCCCGAACTCCTTCAGCGCCTCGATCGTCAAGGTCGTCAACGGAACCGGGTGCACGTTGTACGCCTCGAGCGATCCATCCTCCAAGGGGGACTCGGCATACCCGACCTTCGCCATCGGGCGCTTGGTGAACTCATCCGTGTTCACGATGATGTCGGCCCCGCGCGGCACATCGGCGATGTTCGCCTTCAGCGCCGCCGGGTTCATCGCGACCAGTACGTTCGGCGCATCGCCCGGTGTCAGGATGTCGTGGTCCGCGAAATGCAGCTGGAACGAGGACACACCCGGGAGCGTGCCGGCGGGTGCCCGGATCTCGGCGGGGAAGTTGGGCAGCGTCGACAGGTCGTTCCCGAACGACGCCGTCTCCGACGTGAACCGGTCACCTGTCAACTGCATCCCGTCACCCGAGTCACCCGCGAAGCGGATGATCACCCGGTCCAGACGGCGTACTTCCTTCTCGGTGGCACCCGTACCGTCGACCTGCGGGGCACGCTGCTCCCCGACGACAGCCTCACTGGCCTCATCGGACTTTCCGGCTGGGCTACTGACCTGGCTGGTCACTGAACTGGACCTCCCTCGGGGCGGCGGCTCGGGACCGGCCGGCCCGCCGGCGGTCCAGGCCCCACCTTACTTCTGTAAGGGTCGCCTTCCTTGGACCGGTCATATGGTGGACGCCCTTTAGGGACATGAATGCGTCACTCTTTGCCACATTTTCCGGCCCATCGATCAATGATCACTGGATGGACCCCCTTCGACACTCATCCTTTCGTCCTAGGTCGAGGTGAGCCAGGGGTCGTTCGCGGCCGGTGGGCCACCCAGATGATCACGGGTAGATCATCGCGTTGTCATGAGTTCAGATAAGTGAGAACGGCGAGAACGCGCCGGTGATCCCCGTCACTGGGAGCCAGGCCGAGTTTCAGGAAGATGTTGCTGACGTGCTTCTCCACGGCTCCGTCGCTGACCACCAGCTGGCGGGCCACGGCTGAATTCGTACGCCCCTCCGCCATCAGACCGAGCACCTCCCGCTCGCGCGGTGTGAGCCTCGTCAGCACGTCCTGCTTGCGGCTGCGTCCCAGCAGCTGGGCCACCACCTCGGGGTCCAGCGCGGTCCCGCCCTGCGCCACCCGCACCACGGCGTCCACGAACTCCCTGACGTCGGCGACCCGGTCCTTCAGGAGGTAGCCCACGCCGCGGCTGCTGCCGGCCAGCAGCTCGGTGGCGTACTGCTCCTCGACGTACTGGGAGAGCACCAGCACCCCGATGCCCGGGTGGTCCTTGCGCAGCCGCACGGCGGCCCGCACACCCTCGTCGGTGTGCGTCGGTGGCATCCGTACGTCGGCGACCACGACGTCCGGCAGCGCGTCCTCTCCCGCGAGGTCGCTCACCGTCTTGATCAGTGCCTCGGCGTCCCCCACCCCGGCGACGACATCGTGCCCGAGATCGGTCAGCAGCCGGGTGAGACCTTCCCGGAGCAGCACCGAATCCTCGGCGATGACGACCCGCACTCTTTCCTCCACGACGTTGTGTCCCCCACTGTCGGTGTTCTTCGTGTACGCGCGCTGTGCGCGCCGCCCTTGTCCGACCAGCATTCCAGCATCGGCGCCCGGGCGGGCCGCACACCAGCGGTTCCGGCTCCACCGGACGCGCCGCAGTGCCCCGGCCGCCGTGATGGCGGCCGGGGCACTGCGCTCGGCCCGTGCGCGGGCTCACTGCCCGCGCGTCAGGTCCGGGGCTCGGATGCGGAGCCCACGTCTCAGCCCCGCCAGGGCAGCTCGGCGGTGACCGTGGTGGGACCGCCGGCGGGGGAGTCGACGACGAGGACGCCGTCCACCGCGTCCAGCCGCTCCGTCAGTCCGGCCAGACCACTGCCCGTCGACACACCGGCTCCGCCGCGCCCGTCGTCGGTGACCTGGAGCATCAGCCGGTCGGCCGTGCGCCATACGTCGACCGTGGCGCGGGTGGCCCGGGCGTGCTTGCTGACGTTCTGGAGGAGTTCGGAGACGGTGAAGTAGGCGATGCCTTCGATGGCCTGTGCGGGTCGTGATTCCAGGTCCACGGTGACTTTCAC
>NZ_JBEOVL010000051.1:0-49499 GCF_040295485.1 Streptomyces sp. NPDC002793
TCGACCGTGTCCGTGCGCCCGATCCCGCAGTCGTGGCTGGCCGCCCTCAAGCCAGGCGGACGCCTGGTCACGACCATCGCCGGCACCGGGCTGATCGTCACCGCCGACAAGACCGCGGACGGAGGCGCCGTCGGCCGGATCGAGCCTGACCCCGCCGGCTTCATGCGCACCCGCCACGGCGACGACTACGTTTTCCCCACCAGCAAGGTGTGGGAACAGGCATGGGAAGCCGAAGGGGAAGACACCGAACTCTGCCGATACCCCCTGCTCTACCCGACGGACTCCTGGGAAGTCATGTCGATGCTCGCCCTCCAGGTCCCCGGCATCGACTACCGGTTGCGTGAGGACGGCGACGAGCGCACCGTGTGGCTGCTGCACCCTGACGGCTCATGGGCCCGAGCCACGGCAACGGACTCCCTCGGTGAGCCGGTTGTTCACCAGAGCGGTCCTCGCCGCCTGTGGCGCGAGCTCCAGCGAGTACGCAACAGGCTCAACCGCGAGGGCACCCTCCCCGTCTACGGGGCCCGGGTCACCATCACCCCGGACGGCACCACCACCCTGACGCGCGGCACTTGGTCCCAGACTTTGTAGCCGCATCTCACCGGCGCCCCACAGCGGCGCTCTCTCCAGCCCCAGGCCCTGGACCACGCGCGATACCCAAGCAAGGCCGTCGCGTGGCCCGGGGCCTGGCCCTCCCTGCCCACAACAAGAAGAAGGGAGCCCCACAGATGGACAACATCACCGCCGGTCGCCCCTGCTGACCCGCTGATCCACCCGAAGCGTGGGGGCGACACCGCCGGTGCGTGGTGCCGCCCCCACCCAGCAGTGAGGACATGATGAGGATCCGCAGACCGAGACGAAGACCATGCATGGAACGGCCGACGGCCAGAAGGCATGCCTCCGCCATTGCCTGACGTACACGGCCACGCAGGCGATCGTGGTCGGGGCCGGTGCACGCGCCCTGGGCATCCGCGTTCACCCCGCGGCGGCCGCAGCGGCGCTCGCGGTTTCCTTCGGTACCCACTACGCCGCGGACCATCGGGTGCCCGGCAAGGGTCTCCTGGAGAAGCTCGCCACACGGGCCGGCTCGGGGGGTTTCTACCAGCTGGCCTCACACGGATTGAACGGCGCTTTCCAGCTGGATTCCGCGTGGCACCACGGTTGGGAAACGGTCGCCGCTCTCATCGCGACCACCAAGGCGACCACCCGGTGACCAGCCGCTCCCCTACCCGCCTGGACCGCGTTCCCTCCGGGACCGGCATGGCCGCGCCCTCCAGCAGGTGCACGACGGCTTCACCCACGAGGGCACCGAACCCACCCCCGCCACCTACTTCACTCCCCCGGCCCCAGCCTGCCGCCGACGGGCTGCCTGATCAATCAGCCGACGCCGGCACAACCGACCCGCATCAACCAGTAGAAGGAGCTCCCCATGCCACACCAGTCGTTACACACCCCTGAGCGGCAGCTCGTCGCCGCGAAGCGAGGCCTTGGCCTGCCGGTCGTCGTCGCGATCTGCGGCTCCACCCGCTTCATGGAGCAGATGGTCGAAGCTGACCTGCAGGAGACCGCCGCCAAACGGATCGTGGTCAAGCCGGGCTGCGACCTGAAGAAGCCGCACCTGCTGTGGGCGGACCCTGACCGGGCCGAGCGACTCAAGGAGGACCTGGACGAGCTGCACCGGGCGAAGATCCGCCTGGCTGATGAGGTTCTGGTCGTCGGTGACTACATCGGGGATTCCACCCGTTCCGAGATCCGCTACGCCCGGGCCCTCGGACTGTGGGTCCGGTTCACCCACCCGGAGGTCGACCCGGATCCCGTGACCCTGCCCGAGTCCACATACGAACTGCGCATCGTCGGCTCCACCGCCTCGATCCCCCTGCCGTCGGTCGTGCCGGCACCCGGTCTGCACGTTTACGAACTGCCGGAACACCTGCGCGATGAAGGGGACGGCGTCGCGAACCCGTGGCGGCTGGGACACCACTCCGGTCTCGCCCTCGCCGCCTTTCCGTGCAAGGAAGACGCGCTGCGCGGCACCCGTGAGATCGCCGACCTGACCGACTGGACGCGCAGCGCCGAAGACATCAGGACCGATCCGTCCTTCGAAGTGGAGGATTACGCCGACTACCTGACGGGGCGCACCAACGCCCTGCTCGTGGCGGCGTCGATGGACCGGAGGGAGCCGGCATGACCATCCCTCTGACGGGCACGACGCCGCCTCTCCCGTCGGACTCGCCCGCGCCCGGGTGGGACGAGGCCGGCTTCCGGTACAGCCGGTGTGGTGCCGATCGCACTGTCGCCACCGAGGACGACTACCTCAAGGTGGTCGGTGCTCACCGTGACGCCCACGCAGTGTGGGACCGTCTCAACTCCATCGAGCGCGACGGGATCGCTTCGATCCTGCGCACCGTCCTCTCCGCGCCGGATCTTGCTGCGGAGCTCCTGGCCCTTGCGGACGGAATCCGATGAGCTACCGCGAGCACACCAGCAAGGAGGGCTGGAGCGACTGGGCGCTCGCCCACCTGGCCGTCGACTTCCGCAGCGGGGCCCGCCGGCGGCATCCTAAAAGCGGGGGTGGAACCGCGGATGCGGGAGGAGTTCACCGCCGAGGAGGTGCGCCGGATCGACGCGTACCTGGCCGCAAGCCTGCCGGACACCGACCGCCTGGCCGCGATCGAGAACTGCGCGGCGGACGACGACACGAGGTGGCTGTTCGAGCAGCTCACAATCGCCTGGGACGGGCTGGAGACACTGAGGGACCGGATCGACGACGGCGGCAGCCTGATGAGCAACAGCCATGTCGCCAGCGCCATCGGCTACGTCCGTCGGACCCGCGAAGCCACCGATGCCGGACCGACGGGCCTCTGACGCCGTAGGCAAGGACAGCCCCAGCCGGCTCGGCCGGGGTTGCCCGCTCCCACAGAAAGACAGGAAGGTCGACCCGATGAGTTTCCCGCACCTCCCGGCCGGCGCCTTGTGTGTCCTGGTCGGGCCGCCTGGCTGCGGCAAGTCCACTCTCGCCGCTCGTTGGCCGGACAGCTGGCGTGTGTGTCTGGACCGATTCCGTGAGCTCGCCACCGACGCCTTCTCTGTCAAGTTCAGCGTGTCGAGCTGAACTGGGGCACGTGAGGAGCCGCAGCCGCCAAGCGCACGGTGCTCCGGTGCGCTTGGCGGTTCTATTAGGAGGGTGGGAGTCGGGGGTCAGCGGTTGTCGTTGAGTTCCTGGTGCATCTGGGGCTGGTCGTCCTGGTCGTGGGTGAGCGCGTACTGCTCGATCTCGTTGAAGGCCTTCGAGGCGACTCCCAGGAGGTCCTTGTAGGGGTTGACGCCGACGGTCCGCTGGGCAGCTCCGCCGAAGAGACCGCCGGCCGTTCCGCTGACGAGGCCGTGGCCCGCGGCGAGCGGCTTGCCCACGAGGTCGAGGGGGCTCTTGGGCAAGCCGGCCATGTCCGCGTACTTGTCGGTGAGCGCTACGCGGGTCAGCGCGATGTAGGCGTCACTGGCTCCGGGCTTCAGAAGGTCGCGGTAGAACTTGATGGCCTGGGCGGTCATGAAGACACCGTCGTCGGTCTTCTTCCACTCCGTCTCCCGCTCCTGGTTCCACAGCCGCTCGGCCTCGTCGGCGTCCTTGGGCAGCTGCCACTTCTCCGGCGTGCCGAGGTAGTGGTTGACGTAGTGCCAGGCGCACATGAAGCCGCGGGCGTCGTCGGCGGAGACGTCGATGCCGAGGTTCCTCATGCCCTGGAGGATCTGGGTGCTGAATACGCAGGCTGCGCCGGTGGTGTATTTCTGGGAGACCGGCTCGCCCCACTTGTCGTAGTTCCACTGGCCGCTCTGCTTGTGCAGTTGCCGAACCGAGGCGTGCACGAGGCGCACCTTCGTCACGGTGGCGGCCAGGGTCCCGTCGCGCATGGCGTTCTTGTTGCCCATGTCGATGAACAGGCGAGAGGACTGCGACAGCCTTCGGCCCGGTCCCTCGACACCTCCCAGGCGGCCGGTGGAGCGCAGGGTGAATGCCCCGGTGGGTGCGAGGTAGGTGCCGATGAGGCCGACGGTGCCTTGCAGCATCGAGGCGGTGCCGTGGTGGTGGCCGAAGAAGCCCTCGGCGACCTTGACGTCTGCCTCGCTCCAGTCCGGCGGCGGGGTAGCTGCCTCTCGCAGGAACTGGGCCAGCCGATCGGGGAGCAGTGACATATCCGTGTCGGGTTTGAGCGTTCCGATCGTCCGGAACAGGGCGTTGACCCCGTCGACCTCCTTGTTCTCGAGGAGGTCGGTCACCAGCGAGTCAGCCGCAGGATCCCCGACCTTGTTCGCAGCCTCCAACTCAGCTGCAACCGTCGCCGCTGTCAACGCCATATCAATACTCCTTGGCATTCATCCGATTGACCGTGCAATGGGTGACCTGCGCACAGACGTGCTCCCGCCCAGGGGGCGTTCTTCGTGCTGCGCGAGAAGACCCTGGATTGCCGCTCTCGCAAAGGGAGGCCCATCGTGCGGGCTGCTCGATGGGCATGGACGGGAGGGGCTCGTGCGGCAGGATCACTTCACTTCGATCTTGCCGCAATCGTCGTCGCGAATTGGTCACCCAATAGGAGTAAGGGGGCGTGCGCCCCGCGTGATTCAGAGAGTGCGCGGAGACTGTCGTTTCGGTCGGTTGCGTGTTGCGCTGCCCGTGTTACCAGGCCGCAGCCAGGCGACGACCGGTCGACGAAGCCCCTTCAGCGGGTGACGTCCATATGTCTTCTTCCAGGCCGCGGTGGCACGGCCCGTACCAGCTCTCCGTCCGCTGTGGAGGGCTCCGAGCCGGACAGCGGTACCGGTTCACCCCGGATAGCTGGTTCTCCTCGATCGAGTGGTCATCTCCCGAAAAAACGGTTTGGCACAAATCTGGTCCGCCAAGATCGCCCGCATGACTATCCGTCGCTGGGCCGCTGCTGCGGCCGCCATCATTTCCGTCGCAGTCCTGACAGGGTCCGCTCAAGCCGCACCCACCGCCGCCCCCGTCCCCTCGGGGCCTGTTGTCATCACCAACGACGCCCACACCAACTACCTGATCCCTGACGACACGGTCGGCAACGCCGGCACTTTCCTTCAGGTCTACTACCGGCACGACCATCCCTTCTCGCGCACATTCCAGTTCGAGCAGGTGAACGGGCGTCCCGGAATCTTCCACTGGAAGAGCGCCCGAACCGGGAACTGCGCCGATGCCAGGGCCGGAGAGCCGGGGGGCTCGGTGTACCTGGCTGCGTGCACGACGAACAAGTCCCAGTGGTGGATCCTCAGGTCCACCGACGAGAGCCCTGCACGGTGGGTTCTGTCGCCCTTCCTGAACGAGGATGTTGCTGTAACCGGCCTGTTCGGAGATGACAACTACGCACCGCTGCGTGAATTGCCCAACCCGAACTCTCCGACCACTTCGCAGATGTGGCACTTCACCCGGCAGTGATTGCGTTGTCGTTCGGTGCTGCGTTCCGCGCAGGGCTCCGTCCCGCCTTATGGCAGGGCCCTGCGCGGGAAGCCGGTGGCGGGACGGCACGGTGATCGGCTGCCGGATGTGAGGCGCTGGCGGCACGTGGGATTGGGTCCTGACCTCGAAGTCTCGTGACGGTCCACCGGCAGGGTCGGTGGACCGACTTCGTGCTGTGGGCTGAGGCTGCACAGGCCGAGAGCCCGATTGTCGCCTCGAGGTGGCAAGCCCCTGCGCCAGCCGAGGCGGTCCCCCTTCACCACGTACCTGAGTCGCGGAAGCGACGAGACCTCCGTCGCGGCGAGCCCACCGCACGAGCCCGTAAGCTCGGGCAGGGGCGGCTTTCGGTCGAAACGGTGGTGACGCCGGAGGCCGTCCAGAGCTGTTGCAGCCCACCGAGGCGTGTGCGGTCTGTCGTTGGCCGTGGTGATGTCGAGCGGGCCAAGCCCGGGGCGCTAAACCGCCGGGGGCTGAGAGGGGAGGCCCCGTCCGTGACGCAAAGCAGATCAATGATCTACTCGTCGTCACTGGGCGGAGAGGGGCCCGCTGTCGCTGGAGGCCCCGGTAGAGGATGTGGTGGTGTCAGTGGGGCGGGGCTTGCAAGTCGCGGTGCTGGGTGGTGGCGTGGCCGGGCTGACGGCGGCGATGGAGCTGGCCGAGCGCGGCTTCGAGGTGACGGTGGTGGAACCAACCGGTTGGGGTGGCAAGGCCCGCAGTGCGTGGGTGCCGGGGACCGGCAGAGGCGGGCGGTTGGACCTGCCCAGTGAGCACGGGTTTAGGTTCTTCCCTGGGTTCTACCGGAGTCTGCCGGACACGCTGCGCCGTATTCCGGTCGACGGCAGCGCGGAAGGGGTGGCGGGGAATCTGCGGGAGGCGACGCAGATGCTTTCCGCGCGCTCGGGGCGGGTGGGTGAGCGGGTCACGGATGTGTCCGTGGCTGCGGGGGCTCGGACTCCGATGGAGTTCCTGCGTGCTGTCGGGTTGGAGGCGGGGGGCAAGGGGCTGACGAGCGAGGAGTTACTGTACTTCGCGAACCGGATGCTTGTCTACATGACCAGCAGTGACGAGCGGCGGCTGGGCCAGTGGGAATCGACCTCGTGGTGGGACTTCGCCGCGGCCGACGGCGCGTCCGAGGAGTACATCAAGGCGTGTGTGGTGGGGGCGACCCGCACGGTGGTCGCGGCACGGGCCGAGGTCTGCAGTGCGCATACGGTCGGTGGGTTCCTGGAGGCTTTCAGTTACGGGTTCCTGGGCCGGGGCGAGGAACTGCAGCCGGCGGACCGGGTCCTCAACGGCCCCACCAGCACCGCCTGGATCGACCCATGGATCCGTCATCTGGCGTCCCTGGGGGTGCGGCTGGAACTGGGATGGGGGGTCGAGCGGCTGGCCTTGAGCGGTCGCCGTGTCACCGGGGCTGAGATACGCGGCCCGCGCGGTCGGCGACGGGAGCTGGAAGCTGACTGGTTTGTCTGCGCGCTGCCGCTCCATCGCGTCGGCGCGCTGCTGGACCGCGGGCTGGCGGAGGCCGACGTTGAGCTCAAGAGTGTGACGGGCTTGCAGACGGACTGGATGGTCGGCATGCAGTTCTACCTGACCCAGCCGGTGCCCGTCACCCATGGCCATGTCCTGTTCCTGGACTCGCCCTGGGCGCTCACCTCGATCAGCCAGGCCCAGTTCTGGGACTGTGACTTCCCGGCCACCTACGGCGACGGAGCGGTGGCCGACTGCCTGTCGGTGGACATCTCCTCCTGGGACACCCCGGGCATCCTGTACGGCAAACCGGCCCGTGAGTGCAGCCGGGCGCAGATCGCTGCCGAGGTCTGGGCTCAGCTGTGCGACGGGCTCAACGCAGTGGGTCGTACCCGGCTGCACGAGGGGTTGCTGCACTCGTGGGAGCTGGATCCGGCGGTGCGGAACCTTGACGGGGCGGGGCCGGCCGTCAATGACGAGCCGCTGCTGATCAACACCACCGATTCCTGGGCGGCGCGCCCGCGGGCGGTGACGGCGGCAGCGAACCTGTTCATGGCCGGGGACTACGTGCGCTCCCCCGTGAACCTGGCGACGATGGAAGGCGCGAACCAGGCCGCCCGCCTCGCCGTGAACGCCCTGCTGGAGGCGGCCGGTGGCGCCGGGGTTCCCGCGCCCGTGCACGCCCTGCACCAGCCCGGGGAACTGCGCAGGCTCAAGGAGGTGGACGCCGAGCTGTTCGGTCAGGGCCGCGCTCACATCATGGACGGGCTGGCGCCCTGGAAGGTCAGTGCACGCGTCTGATCACGACCGTGCACAGCGCTTCGAGGTCTTCGAGAGCTTCGGGCAGTGCTGTGAGGTGGTGCAGCCGGTCGCGGGCGGCTGTCGCGTGGTGGGCGGCGCGGTCGCTGGTCCAGCTGCGCCCGCCCGCCTCTTCGACCAGGCGGGCGAGGTCGGCCGTATCGCCCCCGGTCTGCGCGTAGAGGCGGGCGAGTTCGTCGCCGGCGGGGGTCCGGGAGCTCAGCGCGGCGACCACGGGCACCGACATCTTGCGGTTCTTCAGATCGTTGAAGACGGGCTTTCCCGTCACGGCCGGGTCGCCCCAGATACCGAGTAAGTCGTCCACGAGCTGGAAGGCCATGCCGAGGTCGTGCCCGAACTCTGCCCACTGGACGGAGACGGCCGGGTCGGCGCCTCCGTAGAGGGCACCCAGGCGGCAGGCGCAGGCGAAGAGTGAGGCCGTTTTGCCTGAGACCATCTCCAGACACTCCGCCAAGGTCACCTGGGTCCGGCCTTCGAAGACCAGGTCCAGGCTCTCGCCGACGGCCAGTTGGATCAGCACGTCCACCAGGGCGGCCGATGCCTCACGCGCCACCGGCCCGTCCGGCCCCTCGGTCTCCGACAGGATGTCGAACGCGGTCAGCATCATGGCGTCCGCGGACCGGGCTGCGGACGACGGGCCGAAGACCTGCCACGCGGCCGCCCGGTGGCGTCGCACCGTGTCACCGTCCAGGACATCGTCGTAGAGCAGCGACAGGTTGTGCACCATCTCCACCGCCGCGGCCGCCGGCACCGCCCGCCGGTCCGCACCTCCCACCGCACGCGCACACGCCAGAGTCAGGGCAGCACGCACGTACTTACCGCCCTGCCGTGCCCCCTCCCCCGACCAGCCGAACTGATAGGCAGCCACCTCAGCGGCAGGCCCCTCAAGCGACCCCATCCACCGCCGCAACTGTCCTTCGCAAGCATCGCCCGCGCTGCGCAACACCTCATCGACCGCGCCCACCGTCAAGCCCCCCTATCGTCAGCTCCACACGAAACCATGCGCCTCTCTGCCCCGGCTGTCGGCGGGCAGGATTCCTCCAGGGGTCCATCATGGTGGGCCCGGCCGGTACATATCCTCGCCGCTGCCCCGGCGGTACGGTCGGGCGGGCACGAGAGGCGTCAGAAATTCTGCTGCCCATGAATGAACCACGACCCACCAGCACGTCCGGCAATCTCGGTCTCTCGCGACGGCTGGTCCCCATGACCGGCCGTGACCCGGAAGAGCACGGACGGACGGCCTCGCCGATGGTGCTACTTTTCGACCTTACCTTCGTGGTCGCCGTCGGCACGGCGGCGTTCCAGTTCGCTGAGATGGTCGCTGAAGGGCGCTACAACCCCTTCTTCGCCGAGGACTTGGAGAAGCTGGGGTGCAAGTATCAGCAGTGAGCTCGCTCGCGGTCGCTGTGTCTCTGTCGGTAAGGGATATGGCCGAAAGGCGGGCCGAAGAGGCAGTTAGTTGATCTTGAATCCCTGACGCGGCCGACTGAACGGTTTGCAGAGAAAGGTGGTCTCGCCGACGGGAGAACACGCTGGGGCCTCGCGTGCGGCAGCCTTGCGATTCCCAGAAGCGGTCATTCATCCGAGTTGGCCGGGACGCGGCGGCTCTTGCGGTAGCCGTAGAGGTCGATAGCGAGAGCGACTGCGGCGTGAGTGGCGGGGTGGGGGTCGTGCCTGCGCCAGATGAAGTGAACGGGAACGGAATCGGTGTCGCGCAATGGACGGTAGGCGATGCCGTCGCGCCGGTACTGGGCTGCGGTGGCCTGGGGGGTGATGCCGACGCAGAGGCCGGTGGCGATGACGGCGAGCCAGTCGTCGATGTCGTGGGTGTACTCGACGGCGGGCCGTTCGCCTTCGGGCCACAGGTCCAGGGTGGTGGTGCCGGTGCGGCGGTCGATGGCGAGGGCGCGGCCGGTGATCTCGCCCATGCGGATACTGCGGCGGCGGGCCCAGGGGTCGTCGGAGGCGAGAGCCACGTAGCGGTGTTCGTGGCCGACGAGGGCGTGTGACCAGGGCTTGAGGTCGAGAGGGGCGCGGATGACCGCGAGGTCGCAGAGGCCCTCGGCGAGCCCGCCGGTAGAGGAGTTGTGGCGGATGAGCCGGAGTTCGGTCTCGGGGTGGCTTTGGTGCCAGCGGCGCTGGAATTCGGTGGTGTGGCGGCCGAAAGCGGACCAGGCGTGGCCGATGTGCAGGCGACTGTGGCCCGTGGAGGCTTCGGTGACGAGTTCCTCGGCGCCGGACAGCAGTGAGCGGGCGCGGGCAAGCGCCTGTACGCCCGCGGTGGTGGGAGTGATCGTGTGGCTGGTGCGGTGCAGCAGCCGCACCCCGAGGATCTTTTCGAGGGCGAGCAGGTTCCGGGAGACGGCTGCCTGGGAGATGCCCAGCTCGATGCCGGCGTCCGTGAAGCTGCCGGTGTCGACGATGGCTACCAGGCACCGCAGGTGCTTCAGCTCCAGCGATGCCGCCCCGTTCTGCGTCTCGTCCATGCATCCAGCGTATAGGTGAGTGTGTGGATGCATTTTGCGTATACCAATGGTGTGCTCATCGTGGAGGCCATGAAGCTCGATTCCTCCCCCGTCGCATCGCCCCGGGGCACCGCAGTCGACGGGACCGCCTCTTCCCAGGGGGCGGGGCGCGGGGCCGGGGTGGCGCTGATGCTGGGCAGCGGCCTGTCCAACCAGACGGGGGCCTCGATCGCGGCGCTGGCGTTCCCGGTGCTCGGGCCGGTCGGGGTGGTGGCGGTGCGCCAGTGGGTGGCGGCCGTGGTGCTCGGGGCGGTCGGCCGACCGCGGCTGCGGCACTTCACCGCGGCGCAGTGGCGTCCCGTGCTGGGCCTGGCGCTGGTGTTCGCGGCGATGAACCTGTCCCTGTACGCGGCGATCGAGCGGATCGGGCTCGGGCTGGCCGTCACGCTGGAGTTCCTCGGCCCGCTGGCCGTGGCCCTGGCCGGCTCCCGGCGCCGTGTCGACCTGGTCGCCGCGGTGGCGGCTGCCGCAGCGGTCGTGGTCCTCACGCGCCCCACCCCCTCCACCGACTATCTGGGCATCGGCCTGGCTCTGCTGGCCGCGGCATGCTGGGCCTGTTACATCCTGCTCAACCGAACCGTCGGGGCCCGCCTGCCCGGCCTGGAAGGCTCGGCCGCCGCGGCGGCCGTCTCCGGTGCCCTCTACCTGCCCATCGGCGGGTGGGTGCTATGGCACCACCCGCCCACGGCCACAGCGCTGGGCTGTGCGCTGGCCGCCGGGGTGCTCTCCTCCGCGGTGCCGTTCCTGGCCGATCTGCTGGCGCTGCGCCGCATCCCGGCACACTTCTTCGGCGTGTTCATGAGCGTGAACCCCGTCTTCGCGGCCCTGGCCGGCCTCACCCTCCTCGGACAGCAGCTCGATGCCCTCGCCTGGCTCGCCATTGCCATGATCGTCGGCGCGAACACCGCCACCGTTTCCACCGCACAGCGTCCCACCACCCACCGGAGTACGACGTGAAGGTCCTCATCGTCCACGCCCACCCCGAGCCCGCTTCCTTCAACGCCGCCCTGAAGGACACGGCCGTGGCCACCCTCACCGCACACGGCACGAGGTGAAGGTCAGCGACCTGTACGCGATGGGCTTCAAGGCGACCCCGGACGCCGACGACTTCACCGCGGCCCGCAAGGACCCCGACCGGCTCCGTATCGACATGGAACAGGAGCACCAGCACGTGACCGGCACCTTCCCGCCCGACGTGGCCACCAAGCAGGCCAAGGTGGAGTGGTGCGACCTGATGATCTTCCAGTTCCCGATCTGGTGGTTCTCCATGCCCGCCATCCTCAAGGGCTGGGTCGAGCGCGTCATGGCCCCCGGCTTCACCTACGGCGGCGGACGCAAACACGCCAAAGGCGTCTTCCTTGGCCGCAAGGCCATGGTCTGCTGCACCACCGGAACCGCCGCCGACACCTACGCCCCCGACGGCATCGAAGGTGACATCCGACATCTCCTCTGGCCGGTCAACAACGGGATCTTCCAGTACATGGGCTTCACACCAATGCCCCCTTTCACCGCCTTCGCGCCCCGCCTGGTCTTGGCGGGGTGGGGTGCGGTGTCGATGTCGTGTCCGGAGCAGGACGATCCGCGGCTCCGCTCGAGCGCTGCGGGTCAGGGATGGTCGCCCACGAGAGCAGTCGCGCGCGCCTCGGGAACTCCCAGCATCAGCAGGCTCGTGATCGTCGCTGCTCGGGCGCCGAGGGTCCCGTTCGACAGGTCGCCGTCCGCGATGCTGAACACGACGCCGTAGGCAACCTGGCTCAGAATGCCCGCCGGCAGGTGCTGTGCGAACACGTCGCTGTCCTGGCCCCGTTGCACGAGGTCGGCGAGGAGCTCGTCGACTGGCCCGAGCAGGCCGTGGATCGCCTCGCCGTACTCGCCACGGCGCAGCGCCAGCAGCACTCGGTACCGGTGCGCCACCGGCCAGAGGCGGGCGATGAATTCGGCCCACGCCGCGTCCGCTCCTGCGTCGGAGGCGTTGACTTCGGTGAGCACGGCTGTCATCTCGGTGACGGCCCGTTCCGTGAGTGTCCGAACCAGGTCGAGGCGCGAGGGGAAGTGGCCATAGACGGTGCGACGGACGACGCCGGCAGCGGAGGCGATGTCGCCCATGCCGGCGTCGGGGTTCTCTCCCAGCAGGTCGAGGGCGACGTCGAGGATGCGATCGCGTGTCTCGTTCATCGAGCGCACGCGGGAGGACTCGGTAGGCACGACATCATTGTTGCACACCACTGTGCAATGAAGTACATTGCACAGTGGTGTGCAACGGAGCGTCGTGCGGTCCTTCGAAGCCCAGGAGAAGAAGGCGGTCACCCCGAGCGGGACTGAGCGGACCGCGGGCCAACATTGACCACGAGCCCTCGGTCACCACCATTACCGACGAAAACACACCTCGCTGGTTAATCGAAAATCACATCTGCGTGACCGAGCTCACCACGCATTGGTCACACAACTGGCAGGTCAGCGAGGGAATCCAGAACCGTCTGGCCCTCAGGGAAGCAGGTAAGTCAATGGAAAATCTCAGCAGGCGAAAAGCCTTGTCCCGCGGCATCGCACTCGGCCTCGTGGACGTGGCGAACCCCGCCCAGGCGTGGGCGTCGACGGGCTCGGTGACTGGAACCGACGCGGGGACGGCCCTCGTCCGCCCTTTCACCGTCTCGATCCCGAATTCGGAGATCAGCGACCTGAAGCAGCGACTGGCCAGGACTCGATGGCCGGATCCGGAAACGGTGGGCGACTGGTCGCAAGGGGTTCGCGTGGAGAACGCCAGAGCTCTGGTCCACTACTGGCAGCGCGGCTACAAGTGGCAGCGCTTCGAGTCCGAGCTCAATCGCTTCCCTCAATTCCTGACCGAGATTGATGGGCTGGACATCCACTTCATCCATGTCAGGTCCAAGAACCCCAACGCGATGCCGCTGGTACTCACGCACGGATGGCCGGGCTCGATCGTTGAGTTCCTGAAGCTGATCGGCCCGCTGACCGATCCGGTTTCGTTCGGAGGAGACGCCGCCGATTCATTCGACGTCGTCGTCCCGTCCCTCCCCGGGTTCGGGTTCTCCCAGAAGCCCACGGAGACCGGGTGGACCGTATCGCGCATCGCAAGCGCGTGGGTGGAGCTGATGAAGCGTCTCGGCTACACGAGATGGGCCGCGCAAGGCGGCGATTGGGGTGCCGTAGTCACCACCGCCCTCGGGGCCATGCAACCTGAGGGACTTCTCGGAATTCATCTGAACACCCAGTACGCCTTTCCCGCACAGATACCCGACACCTTGTCGCCCGAAGAGCGCTACGCCGTGGAGACCCTCGCCCTCTACACCGACGATCTAGGTGGGTCGAACCACCTTCAGCGCACGAAGCCGGAGACTGTCGGATTCGCCCTGGCGGACTCTCCCGCTGGTCAGGCAGCCTGGATCTACGAGAAGTTCCAGTCCAAGACCGACAACCACGGGCTCGCCGAGGACGCCCTCAGCATGGACGACATGCTCGACGCGATATCCCTCTACTGGTTCACCAACAGCGCAGCGTCGTCCGGTCGCATCTACTGGGAGAATAAATCGGGCACTCTCGCCGGCCCGAAACTGACGCTTCCGGTCGCGGTGACCGTCTTCCCGAAGGACATCCCACGCCTGCCACGAAGCTGGATCGAAGACACCTACAGCAATCTGATCCACTACGGCGAGGCCGACAAGGGCGGGCACTTCGCGGCCTTGGAACAGCCCGAGATCCTGGTCAGCGAAATCCGCACCGGCCTGCGCACCCTTCGTTCCTGACACCAACGCGCGAGCTCAGGAGCGCACGCGCATCACTCGGGCTTCACTGAATCGACCAAAGGCGCTGGGGTGCAGCACGCCTTACCTCAGGCGTGAGGTCCATCACGTTTCCGGGAGGGGGTCGAGTTTCTGGTGGAATCTCGCGACGAGGGCTCCTCGAAACGTACGAGACGCTCGACAACCGCCTTGGCCGCAGCATCATTGAGGCGCGGATCAAACGGGTCCTGCTTGAGGCGGAACATCTCGGAGATGTGGACGGTGTCGCCCGACCGCGCGTAGGTGAACGGCTCGCCGACTTCGGGCGCTGGAGCGGGTGGAGGCGGCTGGAGGTGCCGGCGTCCTCCTTGAAGACGACGGGGTCTTCTATCCCGGCCCCGGCGAGGACGAGGTTCTGGCGGTCGGTCGACTGCTGGTCGACACCCGCTTGTAGACGAGATTGGCCACGCTCTCCCCGGTTCCGTCGGCGCATCGGCCCTCGGGCGTCATCTAATACTTCAGCCGGACTTCGGTGCACGCCGCTGTCACTACACACGGCGTGGTCAGTCCTTCGCGGGACAGGCCTGTCGGCGTACACATGAACGTCCCCACCCGCGTACGGATGAACGTCCCCAGTTCTTGACGTGTTGAGGGGCCGCGTTCGGCACTCTGCTGCATGTCGGTGTGGGTGGCGAAGGGTGGTCGGCGGTGGTCTTGGCTCCACGTCGCTGGTAGGAACTGCGGCGTTTCCGTGGCCTGTTGGAGTCCGGGGCGATGAGCCTGTCGGAAATTTCCAGGGACACCGGGCTGGACCGCAAGACGGTCCGCAAGTACCTCTCGGCGCCGGGGCCGGCCACTCCGCCGCGGCGGTCGACGAACGGGCGGTCGTTGGCGAGAGTGATCGACGAGTTCGCGCCGCTGATCGATTCGATGCTTCGGGCCGAGGTTTTGATGAAGGCCGCGGTCATTCACGAGCGGCTGGCCAGGGAGTACGGGTTCATGGGCAACTATCAGCGGGTCAAGCTCTACGTTCAGGAAGCCCGCCCGAGGGTCGCCGAGGAGCTTGGGATCACGCCGCGGGAACTGGCGGGCATGCACCGCCGGTTCGAGGTGATTCCAGGGGCCCAGGCCCAGGTCGCCTGGGGTGACGAAGGGAAGATCCTCGCGCATATGGGCATCGCGAAGGTCTACTCCTTCCACATGGTCCTTCCGTACTCGCGTGATCCGTTCTGCTGTTTCACCACCAGCCAGGACCTGCGGACATTCTTCGACTGCCACCGGCGGGCGTTCGCGCACTTCGACGGGGCGCCGATGACGATCGTTTACGACCGCACCAAGACCGTGGTCCGCCGCCATGTCGCTCCTGGTGAGGCGGTTCCTCTGCATCCGGAGGCGGCCGGATTCGCCGGCCATTACGACTTCGACATCGACGTGCTGGCTGCCTACCGGCCCACCGGGAAGGGACGGGTCGAACGCCAGGTCTTGATCGTCCGTGATCATGTTCTGTCGGGGCGGTCCTTCTCCTCCATCGAGGAGATGGATGCCGCGTTCACCGCGTGGGTGCCGCACCGGCAGGCTCAGATCCACAAGACGCACCGGGAAGTCATCGGCGAGAGGGCGGCCCGCGATCACGCGGCTCTGCGGCCGTTGCCACCCACCCCGTATCTGGTGGCCGAACGGCATCTACGGCCGGTCGGCAAGGACTGCCTGGTGGCCTTCGGCGGCAACCTCTACTCGGTGCCCGCCCGCAAGGTCCGACCCCGCCAACTGGTCGAGATCCGTGCCACGAAGTCGCAGGTCACGCTGCATTCGACCGTCCCCGATAGCAGCGGCGAGACCTTGTTGGCCATGCACCCGCGGGCGGTCGACCGCGGAGTGCGTGTCGTCGAGCAGAAGCACTGGGTCGGCCTGCCCACCAGCAAGGGGCGCCGGACGACCACCGGCGACATCCCGGTCCAGCCCCGCCAAGGACGTTCCCGCAGTGAGGAATCCGGGCCCCTGCAGGCCCTGTTGAACAAGGCCGCGGCCAGCCGGATCGAGGTCGAGCGCCGACCGTTGTCGGTCGATGACGAGCTGACTGGCACCCGTCCCTTCACCACCCGTTCCCAGAGCAAGGACACGCCTTGAGCGAGCTGACCGGCAATCGCATCCGCACCACGGCCGCCAAGCTCGGCCTGCCCCACCTGGCCGAAGCCGTCAACGAGTACACCCGGCGGGCCGGCGAGGCCAAAGTGGGCTATCTCGACTTCCTTGACCTGGTGCTTTCCGAAGAACTCGCCGTCCGTGACGACCGGCGCTTCCGCAGCGGCCTGAGGACCTCGAAGCTGCCGCACCACAACACGCTGGACGAATACGACTTCTCCTTCCAGCCCGAGCTCGACCCGTGCAAGTTCAAGGACCTCGCGACCCTGTCGTTCATCAAGGCCAAAGCGAACGTGGCCCTGCTCGGGCCGCCAGGAGTCGGCAAGACCCACATCGCCGTCGCGCTGGCGGTCGCGGCCTGCCGGGCCGGCTACTCGATCTACTCACCAGCCTCGACGACATGGTCCGCAACCTCAAGACCGCTGAGGCCGTCGGCAGGGTGACCAGCAAACTCGGCTCCTACCTGCGGCCGAGTGTCCTTGTGGTCGATGAAGTCGGCTACAAGCCCCTGGAGCGAGCCGAGGCGAACCTGGTCTTCCAGGTGATCTCCAAGCGCTACGAGAAGGGCTCGATCATCCTCACCTCGGACAAGACCTTTAGCGAATGGGGCCAGGTTTTCGGCGACGAGGTTCTCGCCACAGCGATCCTCGACCGCCTCCTCCACCACTGCGAAGTAGTCTCCATCAACGGCAACAGCTACCGGCTCAAGAACCGCCTCAAGGCCCTTGAGCGAGAGACCGAAGTGGCCTGACACCTGGGGACATTCGTCTGTACGCAACTGGGGAGCTAAGGCCGTACGTCGACACTCGCCCGCGAAGTGGGCGTCGACCGCACCGCGTTCTACGGCACCCGCCCCTACGCTCACCTCCGCCTTGAGTTCGAACGACGCCTGCAGGCTCTTCACGACGCCGTCGAAATCCCCGATCCCCGCGAAGCCCAGATCGCCCGGCTCAAGGCAGAGGCCACCAAGCTCAAGGAGCGGCTGGCCCAGTCGGAACAGACGATCGACTCACTCACCGACTTCCGCACCCAAGCCCTGGCCCGGCTCGGCGCCCAGCACGAGGAAATCGTCCACCTGCGTCAGACCACGGCCACCGCGAGCCGCGTCGCGCGACTACCCGCAGCCCGATCGTCAACAACAGCCAGTGGGACATGCAGTTGATGCCGCATACCCGACTGGGTGCTGGCCCTCGCCCGGTGACAGTCGGACTTCACCAGCGATCAAACCGACACATCTTCGGTCAGCGAAGGCACGGCGCACGGACGGAGGACCATGAGCGAGTCTTCCAAGGTGGCCGCCATGGCAAAGGGGAACCGGTCGAGCTCAAGGCAGAGTGCAACGTCATCAGGATGCACTCCTTGACGCACACCCTCCGTCAGCTCGGCGGCGGCGCGGGACTCGGCAGCGCGGCGGAGGAACTCAGCAGCGTCCGTCCCAGCCTCGGTGGCCCTCCGAGCGATGTATTGCGCACACGCCAGATCCTCATCGGCCTGCCCGTCTTCGCCAGTGACCACGAACGTGACACCGTCACTCTTGCGTGTCCGCAAGAGCCGAGCCGTTGCCTCCGCCACCACGAAGCTGGCGCACAGCACCAGCGACGCCTCCTTGACCGCAAGGGCGCCGACCGTCCCTGCCGTGGTCTTCTGCACAACGGTCCGTCCGCCAAGGTCAACAGACCTCAGCAGGCCCGGAGAGTTGACCATCTCGAACCCGGGCGCGGGCGGACCGTCTTTGAGCGCCGCCCAATCCGGGTGGCGAGCCTTGAGCGCCAGGGCCTCGTCCAGCGACTCAGCAAGAACGATCTTCTCCGCCCCCTGGGCAAAGGCCCAGGCAGCCACGGTGAAAGCACGCATGACGTCGACCACGACCGCCACGGACGGGGCTTCGACCAGATCAGCGACGCCAAGGAAACGAGTGTCCACTCCGGTCATGATCGCGCATGCCCGACCCAAGGCACCCGGAGGGTGATACGCATCACATCGACGATCTCGGAATGCAACACCTCCGGCTACCTGCGTCGCGAAAGTGGTCCGCAACCACACGCCTGCTTCATCAAGGCATTCCACTTCGAACAGGTCTGACCGATTCCTGGCATGTCCACACAGGCGACTGACACCGCGGTCGGGGGGCAGCGCATGCGCCCGAGACCGGGGGGCATTCAAACAGTTCCCATACCCGACTCCACCATTAGCGGTCAGCGACGACTTCGCGAACACGATGATGCTCAAGGCCATCGACCTGGCCTTCGGCAACGACTCCGACCTCACGGGCCGGGAACGGAACGCGTCGTCGCAGGTAACGACGGTTCTTCCGAGAGGTGTAGGCCGCGTCCGCCAGAACATGGTCGGGCCGGGTCCGAGGCCGGCCGGCTCCGATAAGGGCACGGAAACCTGCTCCAGCACTCGCTCGAACTGGGGACCGTCACCTTAGTGTCCGGGTGTTAGGACGAGGGCGAGGGGTCGGCATCGTCCGTCGGCGGCAAGGTGGATTTTGGTGGTGAATCCGCCGCGTAAACGTCCCAGACACTCGCCGATCTGGCCACTTCCTCCACCGGGACCGCTAGTTTTTTCAACACCGGATCGACCTGGTTTGTCCCCCCAGTGATCCCCTTTTGAGGGGCCGTGACCGCCAACGCCTTCCTCGCGCCGGCGGCGTGTTGGTGAGCCCGCACAGCTGTCGAGTCCACCGAGACGTCCCAGTCGATCTGGCCTGCGGCGTCCTCGGCCGCCTGGATCCGCGACAGCAGCATCGCCCATGTTCCATCCGCTGACCAGCGGCGATGGCGTTTGTAGACGGTCTCCCACGGCCCGAACCGCTCCGGCAGATCCCTCCGCTGCACGCCCGTCCGGACCCGGTAGAGCACTCCGTTGATCACCCGGCGGTGGTCACTTCACCGGCCCCCGCGGACCCCACCAGCAGGCAAGAACGACTCCAGCCGGTCCCACTCCGCATTCGTTAGATCCCCACGGCCCATACAGACAGGCTGACCCCAACACCCCACGCACGTCAGGAGATCCGAGAAACATTGCCTAAGTGGGTGACGCCAAGTCGACCGCTGGTCCTGGGCCCTGACGGCTGCATAGTCAGCAGGATCGCCACGGGGCCAGCGGAGGTCGCCGTCTTGTCCGCTCAGCTGTCCTGTGCTGCCAGTGCCGCGACCGCGGGGATCGCCGCGAAGGCTTCCTGTATGTGCCGGGTGAGTGCCGCACGGTCCTGCTGTAGGTCTTCCGAGGAGATCCACGTCTCCAGGGCGCGGTGCCAGGCTGCCAGCATGAGGTCGAGCAGCAGGCGCAGTTCGGTGCGGCCGGGGGGCTGTCCGGCCAGCCGGTCTGCCACGATCCGAACGACGTTCGCGGAGACCTCTGAGCAGTGGCGCAGGCTGTGGGCGGTGAGCGCAGGGGTGCGGTCGGCCAGGTTGCGGCTGGCGAGGAAGCGCTGCTCCCAACCGACCGTCATCTGCTCCAGCGCCGCGAACAGTGCGTCTTTGTAGGCGCCGAAGAGGTGCTCGCCGGTCATGGGCCGGTTCTCGATGTGCTTGAGGTAGGTGGCCCACAGTTCCTTATCCGGGGCCAGGGCCACGTCTTCCTTCGAGGTGAACATGCGGAAGAAAGTGCGCTTGGAGACGTCTACCGCCTCGACGATCTCGTCCAGTGTGACCGCGGCGAAGTCCCGCGCGGTGAACAGCTCGAGGGCCGTATCGACGAGAGCTTGACGGGTCCGCAGCTTCTTGCGCTCACGCAGCGGCAGTTCCTTCGGGTCCTTCTGCACGGGTCGGAGCTTACCAGCCGAGTTGCCACTTGCAAGCATATGCCACTTGCGGGCTTATGCCACTCAGTGGCAATATCGCTCTCCATGAGAGCACTGACAATTGATCACTCAGCTCCAGGACACCTCGCGCTCACTGCGGTCGCCGACCCCGAACCTGCAGCCCGCCAGGCCTTGGTGCAGGTCCACTCCTTCTCCCTCAACGCCGGCGAGGTCCATCATGTGGTCCCCGAGGGCGAAGCCGGCACGGTGCCTGGCTGGGACGCCGCGGGCGTGGTGGTCCAGGCAGCCGCCGACGGCTCCGGCCCCACAGCCGGCACCCCCGTCGTCACCGTGGGAGCCGAAGGCGCCTGGGCCGAGCTGCGCGCCGTGGACACCGATCAGATCGGCACCGTGCCCGAGGGCGCCGACCTTGGCCCGATCAGCACGCTGCCGGTCGCAGCGGGTACGGCCCTGCGCGTCCTGCACCGTATCGGCCCGATCCTGGGACGGCGCGTCCTGGTGACCGGCGCGGGCGGCGGCGTGGGCCGCTTCGCCCTGCAGCTCGCGGCCCGAGGCGGGGCACATGTCACGGCGGTGACCAGCGATCCGGCGAAGGCGGACGCACTGCGCGCACTTGGCGCCCACGAGGTCGTCACCGACCTGGCCACGCTCCAGCACCTCGAACCGGTGCACGGCGTGGTCGAACTGGTGGGCGGTGCCCACATGGTCGCCGCACACGGTGCCCTGGCTGAACACGGCGTACTGGTGGCCGCAGGCCACATAGCCGGCGACGCCGAGCAGTTCCCCCACGGAGCCTTCTTCGGCAGCGACCACCGCCACAACCGTCAGATCGCCACCTACTTCCTGCTGGACGACTCCATAGGGCTGGGCGCGGACCTCACCTGGCTTGCCGCGCTCACTGCCCGTGGTGAGCTAGACCCGCAGGTCGCCCTGCGCACCGACTGGACGCAGGTGGCGCGGGCAGCTGCCGAACTGGCCGCCCGCCGCGTGCCGGGCAAAGCCGTCATCGACATTCACTGACCTCGCCGTTTCGCTCAGGTACGGCTGGCTTTGGGGCGGAAACGCGAAAGTGCCTTCCTGACCTGGAACGATGGACCTTGCTGAGGGATTCTGTCGTCCAGGCAGAGGGCACTTTCTACGTGCAGGCTATCGGGTTGCGTCCCAAGATCCATGTCAGTGCCGATGGTCCGGGGGTGGTCGGGACGCTAAGCCGGTGATCATGGCCGGGGACAGCGAGAGGCCGCCCGGTGGCCACGCCGTGAGTCACGGTTCGATCAGGACCGTCCCAGCACCTTTCCGTTCTCGACGTGCTCGTGCGCGCGGCTTACCTCCGCGAGCCCGTGCTGGCCGGCGATCGGCATGGAGAGCCGGCCGGCAGCCAGGCCCGCGCCCGGCTACTACCAGCCCCAGCCGCCTCCCGGCTACTACTCGCCCCAGCAACCGGTGGACCCCGAGGCCCCGAAGATCAAGCGCACGACGTTCCTCGAGGCGAACACGGTCAAGGGCAGCGCGCTCCAGGGCAAGGCCAAGGTCGAAGCCATCCTCACCGACGAGGACGGCCAGGGACTCCCGAACCAACTCATCCACCTCTACGTCGCCGGTGGCAGCCAGGAGCTGGGTTCCGCCCGGACCAACGACCAGGGCAAGGCGACGTTCGACACCGGCAGCCACATCAGCGACTCCCAGCTGATGGCCACCGCGGCACTGTCCGGCTACGTAGCCGAGTTCAAGGGCAGCCGCACGTACTACTCCTGTGAGGCCAAGGGCAGCTTCAGCGTCAGCCTCTGACCCACCGGCCACGGCGGCGAGCGGCAGGAATACGGTCCCGCACTCTTCTGTGAACTCAGCGGGAAGGCCCACCCGAAGCGCCAGCCGCCGACCGTAGCCAGCAACGCAGCTCCGTTCAGCGAAAGCGCCGAACGGGGCTGTCGCGCGACCGCGACAACAACGTGACGCTGGAGGGGACCTCTGGCCGCAGCGAACGCACTGAATGCGCGGAGGACTCCCCCTTGAGGTGACCTCGGTTCAGGCCGTCGCTCTACCCAGTCGACAACCTGCTCACTGCCAAGGGGGCAGTATCTCGCGGACAAGGCCACTGGGCGTGTACGGGCGGGCTTCGGTGTGGGGAGAATGAAGCCATGTCGATGTGCAAGAAGTGTGGTGCGGGAAAACCTCGTTGGCCCCGTTCGTGCTCCCGGTGCCGGTCCCGGTCTGACCGGGGAGATGCGGCCGCGGACGCTGCCGAACTGGCAGTGGAGACAGGGCTGCTCGGGTGGATAGGGCGAAGGGTCATGGGAGTTGTGCGGCTGGTACTGCGCGCGGTCGACTGAGCTTGACTCCGTCGCCTTCGAAGTGGTTTGCAACAGTTGTGTCCCTGGTGGTGGCTGAAGCGCTGGTGCTATTGGCGGGTGTGTTTGGGTCCTGTGCATGGACGTGCAATTGAGCTCGGAAGAGTACGACCGGACGTTGCCGCGGAAGCGGGTCGCCGCGGGGGTTCTGTTCTTTGATCCGGAGGGGCGGGTACTGCTGGTGGACCCGGTCTGCAAGCCCTTGTGGGAGATCCCCGGCGGTGCCGTGGAGTGGGACGAGTCCCCTCGCGCGGGTGCGGTACGGGAGGTCAGGGAGGAACTCGGGTTGGAGTGGGAACCGGGCCGGCTCCTCGGTGTGGACTGGCGCGGGGAGCGGCCGGGACGCAGTGAGGGTCTGGTCTATGTGTTCGACGGTGGGGTGCTCGGCGGGGATCGGCTGGCAGGGGTCCGGCTGCAGGCGGAGGAGTTGGGGGCGATGGAGTTCGTTGCTGTCAACCGGGTGCGGGAGCGTTTGGTGGAGCGGCTCGCGGTGCGGGTAGAGGCGTGTGTGCGGGCCCGTGAGCAGGGGCTGACGGTGTACATGGAGCACGGGGTGCCGGTGTAGGGAGAGGTGTCCGCTGGTGGTCCCGCTCTGCGTGCGGGCCGGACCACCAGCGCTTTGTTCAGCTGGCCTGGGGGTGGGCTGTTGCGCTGGGTGGGTGGTGGTGAGGGTGCGTCCCACGGAGCGTTGGAGTGCGTCGTGGATGCCGTCGGCGTAGAGGAGTCCGCCGAGGTGGACACCGCAGGCACCGGGATCTCCTCGACATCCTCCGGGAACCGGGCCTCCATCTCGAAGAACTTCAGCAACAGCGCGAAGCCCAGCCGGCTCGCCCCGACTTGTTCCGCAGCCGCTCCGGGTCCTCCTCCAGCAGCGTCCAGACCTCGATCAGGTCCTCCGGCTCCCAGTCCTGCCGCATCCCGCGCTCCTTGTTCACCTTCACCAAGGGGAGCACTGCACTGTCCGAGCTATTCGGAGAGCTCCAATATTCGACTGCACCATTAGGGCCTCTCGTTTGGATCAAGGTGGGGGCGGGGGCGGCGCGCATTTCCAAGGTGACAACCTGGGGGCGAGGCAGCCCTGGAGCCCATCTGTTGAGAACGATCTGCGGCATCTGCTCCATGAGTGGGACCCGATCGGCGTCGCCGAAGGGGTGCGGGACGAGTACGACTGCATGCTCGCCCCCATGCTCCAGCGGCTTCGTGCCGGTGCCAACGAGACGGAGATCGGTGAGTTCCTGCGGCACGAGGTGGAGGAGCACTTCGGTCTCGATCCTCTTGGCGCGCGACCGGAAGCGATGGCCATCCGAGTGATCGCCTGGTGGACAGTTGTTGGAAGGGCCGATGGCAGCAGCGCGTAGCCGCTCCTTCCGGATCGTCTGTTCGTTGGTCCAGGTGTGTCGTTGACTGATGCGCAATGGGCGCGGATCGAGCCGTTACTCCCAGACCGGAAGCCGAAGCGAACGGCCGGTGGAGAGACCACCGAGAAGTGATCGACGCGATCACGTGGAAGTTCCAGACCGGATCACAGTGGGTGCACCTGCCGGAGAAGTTCGGCAACTGGCGGGGCGTCTACAACCGGCTGCGGATGTGGTCCGCTGATGGCACCTGGGAGCGGGTGGGAACCTCGACCCCAGTGAAGACCTTGCCACGGTGACGGGGCCAGGCAGCTGCACGACGCCGGCAAGGTGCGGGGCCGGCTCCCGGATGACGGTGCGGCTACCAGGTGACGGCCAGACCGTGCGGGCTGCGTGAGGTGCTGCCCGTGCGCCAGACGACACGGTCCGGGTCCTGGGCCAGCCGGAGCCCCGGGAATCGGGACGCGAGCCTGTGCAGGCCGGTGCGCAGTTCGGTACGGGCCAGCCAGGCACCCAGGCAGTAGTGCGCGCCCGCGCCGAAGGCCAGGGTCGGCGCCGGGAGCGGGCGGAACAGGTCGTCGGGAGAGGCGGGCGGAAAGACTGCCGGGTCACGGTTGGCCATGCCGCAGTCAGCGACCACGACCGCGCCGGCCGGGATCGTCGTCCCTCCGACCTCGGCGTCGGACGAGGCGTACCGGGCGGTGCCCCGGTCGTCGCCCAGCGGGACGAGGTGGAGGAGCCGATCGGCGACGGTGCCCGCCGCTTCCTCGTCCGCGCCCAGCCGGACCCAGGTCTCCGGGCGTTCCCCCAGGAGATAGAGCAGGCAGTTGCCGAGCATCGTCATGGTGCTGTCGTGACCGCCGACCACAAGTCCGCAGACCAGGCTGACCAGTTGGGCCTCGGGAATCTCGTCCTCCTCTTCGGCGGCAGCCTGGACCAGGCCGCTGATCAGGTCGTCGCCGGGGTCCCGCCGCCGTTCCTCCAGCAGCCTGCCGCCGAAGGCACTGAACTCCGCCAGGGCCGACTCGACGTCACCATCGGCGTGCGAGCCGTCGGAGAAGGCGTGTTCGCTCCAGTGCCGCATCCGCTCCTGGGCCGCCCCGTCGAGTCCCATCAGCCGGCTGATGACCGCCACCGGCAACGGGCGGGTGTACGCCGCCACGATGTCCACGGGGCGCCCGGCCGTGGCCAGCCGGTCCAGCAGCTCCTCGACGATCGCAGTGATCCACGGCTGCCAGCGGGCCACGGCCCGCGGGGTGAACGCCTTGCGCAGGGTGCGCCGGAGGCGCAGGTGGCCCGGCCCGTCCTGGTTGAACATCAGGTCCGGGTCGTTCACGATCTCGGGCACGCCTGTGCGCGCGGGCGCCTCGGGCGTGTACAGCTCGGCCCGGCCGAAGCGGGGGTCGGAGAGCACCTGGCGCACGTCGGCGTACCTGCTGACCAGCCAGGCCACGGAACCGTCCGGCTGTACGACGGTGCGCGGCGGGCCCGGTTCGTCGAAGTGCAGGCGGTGCAGGGGGACCTGGGCGGACGCGGGGAGGCCAGGGGGTGGGGTGCTGGTCAACAGTGCCTCCAGGGCCGTGGGGGTGTGCCGTTCGGCGTACGGGACGGGAGCGGGCAGAGGCGGCAGGCGGGGGCCGGTCTCACAGGGCGACCAGAACCTTCCCTCGGTGGGTTCCCCGGTCCTGGTAGAGGCTGTCGTACGCGGCGGGGACGGCGTCGAAGCCGTGGTGGAGGGTGTGGTCGCAGACGACCTCGCCGCGCCGTACCCTGCCGCCCAGATCGGAGTGGAGCCGCGCCCAGTTCTCTTCGGTGAACCACTCCAGCGAGAAGATCCCGCGCACCGTGGCCCGGGGATACATGAGATACGGCAGGAGTCTCGGTCCGACGTCCTCGTTGCCCACCTGGGTCGCCCACTGCCAGCACACAGCCACTTGGCTTCCGACGTTGAGCATGGAGAAGACGGCGTCGGTGACGGCCCCGCCCAGGTTGTCGAAGTAGCGGTCGACGCCGTCCGGTGCGGCCCTGGCAAGCGCCTCCCGTACGGTGCTCGCGCTGTCACCGTGCCGGTAGGTGACGACCTCGTCGAAACCGAGGGCGGTGAGGTAGGCGGCCTTGCCCGGGGAGGAGGTGGTGCCGACGACCCGGCCGCCCGCGAGGGCCGCGAGCTGGCCCACGAGCGTCCCCACCAGCCCGGTGGCTCCGCTGATCACGACGGTGTCACCCGGGTTGACCGTCATGTACGTGGTGAGGGTTCCCCACGCCGTCATCCCGGGCCCGCCCATCACGCTGAGTGCGGTCGGCAGGGGCAGGGCGTCGTCGTAATGGGCCGGGTCCAGCCGGCGGTAGTCGGGGAAGACCATGGGGAAGGTGCCGGTCTGCCAGAGTTCGGCCGCTCCCGTGCTGACGAGGTGGGTGCGCCAGCCTCCGAATCCTTGGACCAGGTCGCCGGGCCGGTGGGCGGCGCGCGGCCCCGCCTCGACCACTTCCATGATCGAGTCCGCGCCCATATGGCTACCGAGCGGTGTGTCCAGGGTGATGCCCTGGAGGTAGGGGTCGACGGAGATGTAGAGGGTGCGCAGGAGCATCTCCTCGGGCCCGAGCGTAACGTCCAGGTCCTCGACGACCTTCTCGTAGATCCGGCTCACGTCGGGCACGCCCGCGAGGTGTTCTCGGACTACCCACTTCTGGATCTTCAACGGCGTTCTCCTGTCCTCTCTGCCTGCGCGGGAGCCCTGGTGCCGCCCTCGCCGGGGGCGGCAGGCGGCAGCAGCGGGCCAGGGCGTGTCGGTACGGGAATGACACGGTGCGTGGGTGGCGGCGCCGTGTGATCCACCGAGGCGGTGAAGGCGCGGCCGTCGTCGCGGCAGACGAACTGCATGACGTGGCGTCCGGCCGCCGCCGCCCGGATCAGCCCTCCGGTCGTGGCCCACACCCCGGACTGGTAGAAGTCACGTAGCCCGGGAAGGCCTGGACCGTGCTGTGTGACGAGCTCCTCCAGCGTCTCGCCGCTTTCCACGAAGGGCTGCCATCCGAGGACGGTGCCGTCGTAGTTGCCGGTGTAGCGGACCTGGGTGAGCGGACTCGACACGTCGCGGACGGCGATGGCGTCCCGGATACCGGGGAAGCGTTGTTCCAGGAAGCCCACGAGGGCCTCGCGCGCCCGGCGCTTCGCCACGTAGTAGCCGCGTCCGTGCCGCACGGGGAGCGTGTGGAGCTCCTCGCCGCCGCGGGCCCGGGTCACCTGCTCCGGGCCCTCGTCCAGGGCCCGCCAGGGGGCGATGTCGCAGAAGTAGGTGACGTAGACGACGGTGGTGCCGTCCGGGGAGAGTTCGGGGTAGTGCCTGCTGCGGAACTGCACGTTGATGCTGGGGTGGCGCAGCCCGGTGAGTTCGGCCGCCGTGTCGTCGTCGAGGAGGTAGGTCGTGCAGGGGTCGCCTTCGGGGAAGGGGCGGGAGAGACCGAGGAAGAGAGTGAAGTAACCCGGGAAGACCATGCCCGGTTCGTGGATGGTCTTCGTGTACAGGCGCCGGTAGGTGTCGTCGAGGTAGCGGCCTTCCAGAAGTTTCATGGTGGTCGTGTGGCCGTCGCAGGCCGAAACCACGATGTCGGCGCGCAGTTCGCGTCCGTCGCTGAGCCGTACGCCGACCGCCCGGTCCTCCTCCACGAGCACCTTGTCGACCTTGGTGTTGTACGAGACCTCGCCGCCCAGTCGCAGGTAGCGGCTCTCGATCGACCGGGCCAGCCCGAGCGAGCCGCCCTCCGGCACACCGGCCGACAGGTTGGCGTGCGAGGCGAGCTGGAAGTGGAAGGGCAGCACGGGGAACGCCGGGTGCTTCTCGTAGAGGATGAAGTTGAACGCCTCGCGCAGGAGCGGGTCCTTGAACCGCGCGGAGTAGTCGGCCATCAGCACGTTGATCGTGGTCCGCACGGTGTTGACGTACGGGAGGAACGAGGCGAGCATCCGCCAGCGTTCGGTGCGGCTCATCAGCCCGACGGGCCGGAGGAACGGGTAGACCGCCAGGGCCTTGCGGAAGGAGCGCAGCTGGGCGCAGAACTTCTTCACGGGGCGGGCGTCGGCGGGCGAGAGCTGGATCAGGTGCTGTTCCAGCCGGTCCGGGTCGGAGTAGAAGTGGACGGCCCGCCCGTCCTGGCCGCGGACGATGTTGAACACGTCGAAGTGGCGTACCTCCTTGCCCTGGAGCGCGCCGAGCTCCAGCCAGATCTGGTGCATTTCGTTGCCCGGTCCGCTGCCGAGGAGCCAGCTGACACACGGATCCAGGGTGAAGTCACCGCGGTCCCAGGCGGTGCAGCAGCCGCCGGGGAGCTCGTGCATCTCCAGGATCTGGGTGCGGTAGCCGTTCATCTGCGCGTAGCAGCCGGTGGAGAGCCCGCCGAGACCCGCCCCGATGATGATCATCGTCTCTCTGGGGCGGACCGGGGTGTCCTGTGCCGCCCTCTTCCTGCGGTCGTTCATGAGCCGGTCTCCTCCCGTGCGGACCATCGGTCGAGCTGCGGCAGGCTGCCCAGCTTCCCCGGGTGCCAGGGTTCGGCGCCCTCACTCTCCCAGGCCCGGAAGTCCAGGCCGAGCTCCTGGCAGAGGTACTGGGCGGCGAAGCGGCCGGTGGAGGCGGCACGGATCAGGCCGCCCATGCCCACCCACTGGCCGGCCATGGAGAAGCCGCTGAGGCCGGGCAGCCGCATCCGGTCCTTGCCGACCAGCCGGGACGCCACGTCATCGGCGTCCGAGAAGGCCTTCCACGCGAGGATGGAACCGTCGTGGTTACCGGTGTACCGGTGGGTCGTCGCCGGCGTGGCCACGTCGACGAGTTCGATACGGCCCGCGAGCCCCGGCGTACGGCGTTCCAGGAAGGTGCGGACGAAGTCGGCCACCTGGCGTTTACGCGCCCGGTACTCCCTGCGGTCGCGGGTGCGGAGTTCCTTCCAGTAGGCGTAGTCGCTGAAGTAGGTGCAGTGCACGACCGAGTGGCCGGGCGGGGCGAAACCGTCGGAGTACCGGGAACGCACCTGCACCACCAGACTCTCCTGGAGGGCGCCGGGCAGCCTGGCGGCGTCCTCGGGCGGCAGGAGGTGCGTGGTGCTGTGCGACTGCCGGGGGTCGTAGGAGCCCTTGATGCCCGCGAAGGCGGAGACGACCGCGGGGAAGAGCGTGCCGGGGCGCTGGAGCAGGTCGGTGTACAACTGCTCGATGCGCGGGCTGGTGTACCGGCCGTCCAGCAGCCCGTGGAGGGTGGTGCGCCCGTCGCAGGCGGAGACGACGTGGTCGGCGTAGTACCGCCGGCCGTTGCGGAGTTCGACCCCGACGGCCCGGTCGCCCCCACGGTCCCCGCCGCCGCTGTCGATCAGGATCTTCTCGGCGCGTGCCCGGTAGTCCACCCGGCCGCCCAGGCCCAGGCAGCGGTCCTCGACGGAGCGGGCGAGGCCGAGCGATCCGCCCTGGGGGAAGCCGGCGTTGCCGTGGTGGGCCGCCGCCATGTTGAACAGGTAGGGCAGGAGGGGGAAGCCTTCCGGGTCCTGGAAGAAAATGTTGCGGAAGGCCTTCCGCAGCAGCGGGTCCTGGAAGGTGTCGGCGAAGACGCTCATCGGGGCCGCGGCGGTCCGCCAGAACAGCCGGAAGGCGGGGAGCACCGTCCGTAGCAACGCCGCCCGCTCCCTGACGGTGCGCAGGGCCGGTGCCGTCAGAAAGGGGTACAGCTCGATCCGGGTGAACCGTCTCAGGTCCCGGGTGAACGCCCGGATGGGCAGCGAGTCGAGGGGCGAGACCTCCAGCAGGTGGGATTCGAGCCGGTCCGGGTCGTTGTAGAAGTGCACCGAGCGGCCGTGCTCGTCCTCGACCGTGTTGAACACCTCGAAGTTGGTCATCGTCTTGCCGTCGAACGCGCCGAGTTCACGCCACACCTGATGGGCGTCGTTCCCGGGGGCGGTGCCGATCAGCCACTCGATGCAGTAGTCGAAGAGGTACCCCTCGCGTGACCACGCGGTGCAGCAGCCGCCGGGCAGCACGTGTTTCTCGAGCACACGGGCCCTGGCGCCGCTCATCTGCGCGTAGCAGGCAGTCGAGAGGCCGGCCACGCCCGCGCCGATCACGAGGACACGGGGTGGTGTGCCGGGCCGGCGCTCCGGGCGGCTCCACTCGTCGGTGGCGGTGTCCTCGTCAGTCGTCATCGAGTGCGCCTCCGGCGAGGAGGGTGCGGACCAGGTCCGCGTTCCGTGCGAGATGTCCGGGGTCGAGCATGTCGGCGTGCCGGCCGGAGCCCCGCAGCACGAGCGTGTCGGCGACGGAGCTGCCGTGCCAGGTGCCCGGCGCGTCGGGGGCATGGAGTGATTCCTTCTCCTCGTCGGTGATGACGCTGATGTGGCCGGCGATCCTTCCGGTGTTGGGGGTACGTCCGCAGAAGGTCAGGTACTCCGCGGCATGGGCGAGTGTCTCCGCGGTGACGGCGTCGGATCCGGTGTGCTTGCGCAGGTGGTCGGTGAGCTCTGCCTCGAAGGCCTGGACGCCGTCGTCACCCGGTTCGTAGGTCTGCACGATGCGATGTGAGTCGAGGACGACCACATGGGCCACCTGGCGTCCGCGGCGTTCGAGCTCCTTGGCCGTCTCGAAGGCGAGGTTGCCGCCCAGTGAGTAGCCGAGGAGCAGACAGGGGCCCTCCGGCCGGGCGGACGCGACGAGATCCGCGTACCGGGCCACCTTGTCGTCACCGGGCAGGTAGTTGAAGCCGATGACGGTGTACTCCGGGAGGTGGGTGGCCAGTCCCCGGTAGACGAGGCCGTGCCCGCCGGCCGGCGGGAAGGCGAAGAGGTGCGGGGCCCGTCCGCCGTTGAAGGTGAGGTAGGGAAGTTCCTCGGCGGCCGTGCCGTGCAGCACGTCCCGCACGGCCGCGGCCATGCCGTGCAGGGTGGTGGTGCGGTACAGCCGGCTGACGGGGACGGTGACACCGAACTCGGTGCGCAGGAGGTGGAGGAGTTCGATGAGCTTGACCGAGCTGCCGCCGACTTCGAAGAAGTCGTCCTCCAGACCGGCCTGTTCGAGGCCGAGCAGCGTCTGCCAGTGCTGGGCCACGCTCTTCTCGTAGAGCGTCACCGGCGCCTCGTGGGGCCGCTGCCCCGCCCGGGCCGTGGGAGCGGGGAGCACGGCGAGGTCGACCTTGCCGTTGGCTGTCAGCGGCAGCCGGGGCACGGCGACGAAGTGGGCCGGGATCATGTACGAGGGCAGGCAGCCGGCCAGGTGCCGGCGCAGGGCCCGCTCGTCGAGCGTGCTGCCGGGAGCCGGCACGCAGTAGGCGCAGAGCGCGGGCTCCCCCTGGGTGTCGGTGCGGACCGTGACCGCGGCCCCGGCGAGTGCGGGCCAGCTGTCGAGGTGTGCCTCTACCTCACCGGTCTCGATCCGGTGGCCGCGCAACTTCACCTGGCCGTCGGTGCGGCCGAGCAGGTGCACCCGGCCGTGAGTGTCCCAGCGCGCCAGGTCGCCCGTGCGGTAGAGCCGTTCCGGTACGGCCCCGGGTTCGCGGCCGAGGGTGCGTGTGACGAAGCGTTGGGCGGTCTGTTCCGGGTCCGCGGCGTATCCGAGCGCCACGCCCTCACCGCCGATCCACAGTTCGCCGGGGACGCCCGGTGGCACCGGTTCGCCGTGGACGTCGAGGACATGAAGGGTGCTGTGGGGCAGGGGGCGGCCGATCGGCACCATGCGGCCGGGTTCGAGGTCGTCGGTGGGCCCTTCGAAGTACGCGCTGTCGATGGTCGCCTCGGTCAGGCCGTAGGAGTTGACCAGGCGGGTGCCCGGTCCGCAGAGCTCGCCCAGACGCCGGTACTCCCCCACGCTCCAGGCATCGGAGCCGACGACGAGCAGCCGCAGGAAGTCCAGGCGCAGCCCTTCCCGGGTGCAGTGGTCCATCAGGCCGCGGACCACGGCCGGTACGAACTCGACACAGTCCACGTCCTCCTGACGCATCGTCAGGTACAGCCTTGGGGTGTCGAAGACGAGGTCACGGTCGGCCAGGACGAGGGTGCCGCCCGAGCAGAGCGCACGTACGAGGTCGCCGGTGAACACGTCGAACGCGGGGCCGGCCATCTGGAGATGCACCTGCACGTCCTGCTCCAGTCGGTACGTCCGGCGCCAGGCCGCGTAGGCCGCTGAGAGGTTGCCGTGGGAGACCCGGACCGCCTTGGGGGCGCCGGTGGATCCGGAGGTGGTGATGACGTAGGCGGGGGTGTCCGGCCCCACGTCCGTGCCCGCGTCGGCCGGGAGATACGGCGTGGGCGGGAGAGCCGGGCCGGGGGCGGTGGTGCCGGTCGCCGGGTCCGGCGTGCTGTTCCCGGGGGTCCCGGCCGTCCGCAGCTCGTCCAGGGTGACCACTCGGACGGCGTGTGTGGCGCCGTGCTGCGGCCAGGCGTCGTCGGTGACGGCGAGCCTGGCGCCGGTGATGCGCAGGAGGCGTGCGAGGCGCTCCGGCGGCTGATCGGGCTGGACCGGCAGATAGGCCGCGCCCGTCTTCAGCACGGCGAGCAGGGTGACGAACAGTTCGGGGGACTTCTCCAGACGGACGGCGACCACCGACCCGGCGCCCGCTCCGAGCTCCCGCAGGCGGCGGGCCCGGTCCGCGGCCTGGTGCTCCAGGGTCGCGTACGTCATCCGGTACGGGCTGCCCCTGCCGTCGGGGCGGGGTGCGACGAGGGCCACGGCCTCGGGCCGGGCGGCAGCCATACGGCTGATCCGCAGGTGCACCGGCACGAAGCCCTCCGGGACCGGGCCGGCGCTCCCGCCACCGGGGAGGGGGCGGACGGTGACGGAGCGGCCCGCGGCGGGACGGACGGTGGCCAGGTGACGCTCCGTCTCGCGCGACCGGCCGTCCCTGGGCGCCGGCAGCACGGTGGGGCGGCTCCACTCCTGGAGGAGTTGCCCGCGTTCCCGGTCATCGAGCATCTCCAGCCGTGACCCGGGCGTCTCGCCCCCGGCCCGGGTCATCCGGTCGAGCAGCCGGGTGTAGTGGGAGGCCATCCGGCGGACGGTGCCGGGAAGGAAGAGGTCGGTGTTGTACTTGAACACACAGTGGAAGCGGCGTTCGGCCTCGTCCTCGTAGGCGGAGAGTGTCAGGTCGAACTGCCCTTCTTCCTCGGGCAGTTCGATGTACTTCAGCCGGTAGCCGAACTTTTCGGTGGCCACCTTGTGGGTGAGCAGGATGAACATGGCCTGGAACACCGCGGAGCGGCTGGGGTCGTGTTGCAGGCCGAGCTCCTCGACGAGCAGGACGAAGGGGTACTCCTGGTTGTCCAGGCCGCCCAGCACCGTCGTACGCACCTGCTGCAGCAGGTCGGCGACCGTCGGGTCGTCCGTCAGGTCGGCGTACAGCGGCAGCGGATTGACGAAGTACCCGTAGACGGAGGCGAAGTCCTGCTGGGTACGCCCGGTCACGGGGCTGCCGACGACGATGTGGTCCTGTCCCGAGTAGCGGTGCAGGAGGAGGTAGTAGGCGCTGAGCAGCACCATGTACGGCGTGACCTGGTGGGCGAGTGCCAGGGCGTGGACCCGGGCGCTGAGATCGGCGTCCAGGGTGAAGAAGGCGGAGGCGCCGTTGTGTGTCTGCACGGCCGGGCGCGGCAGGTCGGTCGGGAGGTCCAGGAGTGGTACCTCGGCGGGCAGGTGGGTACGCCAGTAGTCGAGCATCCGTGCGGCCTCGGGCCCGGCGAGGAACTGGTTCTGCTCGTTGAGGAAGTCGAGGTAGCGAGCCCGCACCGGTGGGAGCTGGGGCTCCCCGCCCTGGCGCAGTGCTTCGTACACGGCGAAGAGTTCTTCGATGAAGGTGAACGTCGAGATGGCGTCGGAGACGATGTGGTGGACGGCCTTCATGATCACCCAGCGTTCGGGACCGCGCTTGAAGAGGCGGAAGCGGACGAGGGGGTCGCGCGCGAGGTCGTAGGGTTTGCGGTACTCGGCCACGACGGTCCGGTGGATGGTCTCCCAGTCCTGGCCCTGGACGTCGAAGAACGCGAAATCGGGCTCCGGGTCCGGGGAGACCCGCTGCACGGCCCGGCCGTCCGCCAGGAGGAAGTTGGTGCGCAGGGCGGGATGGCGTGCGATCAGCCTGCGGACGGCCTCGAACATCAGCTCCGGTTCGAGGGCGACGGTCACCTCGACGGCCCCGCCGATGTTGTAGGCGTAGGCGTCGGGGTTGAGGTGCTTCAGGAACCAGAGGGCCTTCTGGTTCTGGGTGAGCGGGTATTCCCGCTCGTCGTGGTGGACCTCGGCGTTCCGGGCCGTACCGGCGGTGCCGTCCGCCGCGGCCAGTGCGGCCAGCGCATCGTGGAGCTGGGCGGCGAGCTCTCCCGCGGAGCTGCCGCTCAGCAGGGCGACGACGGGCATGGACACCCCGAGTTCCGCCTGGATACGTGCGCGGAGTTCCATGGCGAGGAGGGAGTCGAGGCCGAGGACGCCGAGCCCTTCGGCGGGGTCGATGCGGTCGGCGCCGGTGCGGAGCACAGCGGCGGAGAGCGCGGCGAACCGCTCCAGCACCAAGGTGCGGCGGGCTTCCGGTCCGGCGGCAGTGAAGGCATCGAGGAAGGTGCCACCGACACCGCTGCCCGCCTGCGGTGCGGCTGCTGCGGCGAGCTCGGCAACCAGCGGCGGCGGTGCGGTGTACCAGGACGAGAAGGTCGGCCAGTCCACGACGGTGGCCACCACGAGCTGGGCGTGGTCCTGGCCGATGACGCGCTCCAGGACACTCATCCCGGCCTCGGGGGCGAGCGAACTCATCCCGCGGCTGTGCAGGTAGTGCTCGACGAGGCCTAGTTCCTCGATCATTCCGGTGGCCCAGGGCCCCCAGTCGAGGCTCAGCGCGGGCAGCCCCTGGGCACGGCGGTGGTGGGCGAGGGCGTCGAGGAAGGCGTTGCCGGCGGCGTAGTTGGTCTGGCCGGCCGTGGTCAGCAGGGAGGCGATCGAGGCGAAGAGGACGAAGTGGTCCAGGGGTTCGTCCCGCAGGTGCCGGTGCAGCAGCCAGGCACCGACGGTCTTCGGGTCGTGGACGGCGTCGAAGGACGGCCGGTCCAGCTCGGTGACCAGGGTGTCGCGGACTCGGCCGGCGAGGTGGAAGACGCCGCGTACCGGCGGTGGCCCGGTGCGCCGGTAGGCGTCGAGCCAGCCGGTCAAGGCCTCCTCGTCGGTGATGTCGAGCGGGGCGAGGACGGTCTGGGCGCCCAGGGACTCCAGTTCGCGGACGAGAGCGACGGCGCGTCCTTCGGCGGTGGCCGGGTCTATGCCACCCCATTTCTCCCTGGCCGGTACGGGGGTGCGGCCCACCAGGACGAGCCTGCGGGCTCCCCGGCGGACGAGGGTGCGGCACAGAAGGCGGCCGAGCGCCCCGAAGGCACCCGTGACCAGGTAGCTGCCGTCGGGCCGGAGCCTGAGCGGCAGCGGACGCGTGAGGCCCTCGGCGGGGCGCAGGCGGCTGGTGAGCCTGCTGTCGCCGCGCAGGGCGATCTCCTCCTCGTCCTCGGTCAGCGCCTCGTGCAGCAGCGCTTCGTTCAACAGTGCTTCGGCGTCAGCGCGGGCCCCGTCCGGCCCGGGGTCCTGTTGCGGGTCGAGGTCGATGAGTTTGCCGGGGTGGCCGGTGAGCTCCTGGTGGCGCAGTACGCGGCCGACGCCCCAGGCGGGTGCCCCGAGGGGTTCGACGTGCTCGCCGGGCAGGACGGACTGGGCGCCCCGGGTCACGATGTGCAGGGTTCCGCCGCCGCCCCGGGCGAGCAGTACACGGGCGAGTACGGTCAGCGCGTAGCTGCCGGGGCCGGTGTGCGCGGTGAGTGCGGACAGATCGCACCCGTCGAGGGCGGGCCGGTCGAGGTTCCACAGGTGGAGGACGGCCCCGCGGAAGGTGCCGCCGTCGCGGTCCAGCGCGGTGAGGAGCCTGCGTAGGTCGGCCTCGGAGTCCGGGGCGACGGTGAACGTCCCGCCGGTCTCGGCGTAGGCGGCGCCGGGACGGACCAGGTGGCAGCGTTCGCCCCTGGCCTCCACGAGGGCGGCGAAGGCCTCGGCGACCCCCTGGCCGTCGGCGAGGACCAGCCAACCGTGGTCCCGTGCCATGGCGGACGGCCCGGTGGCGGCGGTGGGCAGCGCGGTGACGGCGACGGCGGGCCCGGTGACGGCGGTGGCCTCGTGCGTCAGGGCGGCGGCATCCGTCCAGACGGTCTCGACGAGCCAGGAGTCGATGGTGCTCCGGGCGACGGTGGCGGCCGCCTTCTCGACATCGGTGGCCTTGAACCCGCTGATGTGGCCCAGCGGGGTGCTGTCGTCCGCGTACAGGGCGATGTCCCCGAGGGTGGTGTCGCCGCCGCTGTCACCTGGGTGGAGGGTGGCGTGGGCCCAGAAGGGCTGGTCGCCGACCGGGTCCAGGGCCACCTCGTCGAGGGAGAGCGGCAGCCTGATGCCGGTGCCCGGTTCTGTGCGCCCGGCCAGCAGTTGCGGGGTGAGCATGGACTGGAAGCAGGCGTCGAGCAGAGCGGGGTGGAGATGATGGCGCGCGGCATCGTCACCGAGGCCCGGGGGTGGGCTGATCCGGGCGAGGACGTCGGTGGAGCCGACCCAGACCTCCTCGATGGCCTGGAAGGCGGGGCCGTACTGGTAGCCGAGGCCGGCCAGCGCGGTGTAGCAGGTGGGGCCGTCGAGGTGCCGTGCGGTGCGCGCGCGGACGGCGTCGGCGTCGAGCGGCCGGCGGAGTGCCTGGTGCTGTCCGGTGCGGACGACTCCACTGACGTGTACGGCTCGTTCCCCGTCCGCGCCGGCCGGGGAGGCGACCGTGAAGGCGGCATCCTCCAGAGACAGCGAGAGGCGCACCGTGCGGTCCTCCCCGTCAGGCAGGAACAGCGCCTTGCGCAGATCTATGTCGGCGAGGACGACATGCTTCCGGCCGGTGAGCCGGAGGACGGCCTGGGCGGCCATCTCCAGGTAACCGGCGGCGGGGAAGACCACGGTGTCCTGGATCCGGTGGTCGGCCAGGTAGGGCAGGACCTCGGTGTTCAGACGGGATTCCCACGCCGGTTCGGTGTGGCCGGTCCGGCGGCCGAGGAGCGGGTGGTCCATGTCGCCGAGCCGCACCTGTGCCACGGCCGACGGCTCCGTCCAGTGACGGTCACGCCGGAAGGGGTAGCGGGGCAGGGTGACGGGGTGTCCGGTGGGCTGGAGCGTGTGCCAGTCGATACCGGCGCCGAGGTTGTGGAGCGAGGCGAGCGAGACGGCGAACCGCTCACTCTCGTCCTCCTCCCGGCGGAGGGAGGACAGGGTCAGGCAGCCGTCCTTCCGGGGGGCGAGGCACTCACGGATGGAGTGGGCGAGCACGGGGTGGGGTCCGATCTCCAGGAAGACCTGGTGGCCGTCGTCGGCCACCCGGTCGACCGCCGCCCGGAAGCGCACCCGGCGGCGTACGTTCTCCCACCAGTACGCCGCGTCGAGTTCGCGCCCGTCCGCGATTCCTTCCCGGCCGGTGAGGTAGAGCGGCAGCTTCGCCTGACGTGGTGTCAGTTTAGCTAGGTCATGCAGGAGTTCGTTCTTGATGCGGTCCATGCCGACGCTGTGGTAGGGGACCTGGACGGAGAGGAACTTGGCGAAGAGCTGCTCGGCCCTCAGCTCTTCGGCGAGCAGGGTCAGGGCTTCCCTCTCCCCGGAGAGAGTGATTGCGGTAGGACTGTTGACCGCGGCGATCGACACGCGGTCCCGGTACGGGCGTACGCGGCGCTCGGCCTCCTCCTCGGTGAGGCTGACGGCGAGCATGGTTCCGGTGCCGGCCAGGGTGTGCTGGAGGCGGCTGCGGCACGCGACGATCCTGGCCGCGTCCTCCAGGGAGTAGACGCCGGCCTCGTAGAAGGCGGCGATCTCGCCGGTGCTGTGTCCGGTCACGGCGTCCGGTCGCACCCCGTACGCGCGCCACAGGGCGGCCAGACCGATCTGTACGGCGAAGTTGGCGGGCTGGGCGAGCCAGGTCTCGCCCATCCGGGAGGTTCTCTCGTCCGCGGACATCTCCGCGAGGAGGGACCAGCCGGTGTGTTCGCGCAGGGCGCGGTCGCACCGGGTGACGGCTTCGGCGAAGACAGGTTCCTCGCGGAGCAACTGGCGTCCCATACCCCACCATTGGGGTCCCATGCCGGTGAAGACCCAGACGAGCCGGCGTTCGTCGGCGCCGCGCAGACGGTCCCGTACGACTCGGGGGTGGGGTGTGCCCTGCCCGTACACGGCGAGTGCCTCGTCGAGGCTCTCGCGCGAGGAGTAGACGACGGACAGCCGCTCGGGCAGGTGCTGTCGGCGGTGGGCCAGGGTGTGGCCGAGGTCGTCCAGCGCCACCGCGGGCCGGTCCGCCGTGCCGGCCAGCTCGGTCCGGATGCTCTCGGCCCGTTCGTGCAGGACGTCCGCGTGCCGGGCGCTGAGCGGCAGGATGCTCCAGCGGCGCCCGGTCGCCCCGGGCCCGGTCGCCTCAGGCCCGGTCGTACGCGCGGGGGCGGTCACACGCATCGGGGTGGCGTTTCGGGCCTCCTCTGAGCCTGCACCGGGCGAAGGCGGCGGTGCCTCCTCCAGCAGGACATGGGCGTTGGTCCCGCCGAACCCGAAGGAGTTCACGCCCGCGCGGGCCGGTCCCTCGTGCTCGGGCCACGGGGTGAGGCGGGAGGGGATCGTGTAGGGGAGGGCCGCCGCGTCGATGGCGGGATTGAGGCGCTCAAGGTTGATGTGCGGCGGGATCTCCCGGTGTTCGATGCTCAGCGCCGTCTTGATGAGCCCGGCGATACCGGCGGCGGACTCGGTGTGCCCGATGTTGGTCTTCACCGAGCCGGCATAGCAGCGGGCCCCGGGGGCCCGCCCTTCGGCGAGGACACGGGCCAGCGCGTTGGCCTCGACGGGGTCACCGACGGGGGTCGAGGTACCGTGCGCCTCCATGTACTGGAGCTGACCGGGGGTGATACCCGCCTCGGCGCAGACCCGTCGGACGAGGGCGATCTGCGCCTCGCCGTTGGGCACGGTGATGCCGTTGGTGCGGCCGTCCTGGTTGACGCCGCTGCCGATGATCACGGCATGGACGGGGTCGCCGTCCCGGACGGCGTCCTCCAGCCGCTTCAGCGCGACCAGGCCGACCCCCTCGGCGCGTACGTACCCGTCCGCCGCGGCGTCGAAGGTGCGGGAGTGACCCCCGGGCGACAGGAATCCCCCTTTCGTCTCGGCGACGGTGTACTGCGGAGCCATGTGGAGAAGGGTGCCGCCGGCCAGCGCGAGGCCGGTCTCCCTCCGGTTCAGCGCCTGGCACGCGAGGTGGACCGCGACCAGGGACGAACTGCACGCCGTGTCGATCGAGAGGCTGGGTCCGCGGAAGTCGAAGCAGTGCGAGATCCGGTTCGACACCATGGTCATCATCGTCCCGGTCGCGGTGTGCGCGGCCAGCGAGGTGAAACCCAGGTCGGCGAACTGGAGGATCTTGTAGTCAAGCGTGAACGCGCCCACGTACACCGCGACATCACTGCCGGCGAGATCGGCCGGCCGCTGGCCGCCGTCCTCCAGGGCCTCCCACGCGACTTCCAGCAGCTTGCGCTGCTGGGGGTCCATGTGGTCGGCCTCGCGGGGGCTGATGCCGAAGAACTCGGGATCGAACTCGTCGAAGCCGTCGATGTATCCGCCCCGGCCTCCGACCAGACGTCCCGGCTTGTCCCGGTGACGGCTGCCGAGAGTACGGACGTCGTACCGGTCGGGCGGGGTGGGGGTGATGCAGTCCTTGCCCGCCGCGAGGTTACGCCAGAAGGACCGGTGGTCCGACGCCCCGCCGGGCATCCGGCAGCCAATGCCGATGATCGCCACCTTGTTCCGTATCGGGCTGTTCATCGCTTCGGTCATGTCGGACTCCTCATAGGTTCGTGTCGAAGGCGCCTGGGGACGGGTCGCTGCGGCGGAAGCGGGTGTTGCGTGACAGGAGCCGGGACCTCTGTGGGAATACCGGCCCGCCGGGTGGGGCCGTGCGGTGTCGCCGTGTGCGGCCTGCCGGGTGACGGGCCTGATCGGTGGGTACCGGGCGGTGGGCGGGGAGCGACCCGAGGCCGGCACGAGGGTGCTGTGTTCACGGCTGCGCCCGGGACCACGGTGATGGCCGTGCCGCGGCCCTGTTTCGCGGCTGTGCCGCAGCCGGGCGGCCGCGGTGGGCGGCGCAACTCCACCGCTCAGTTCGGACCACTGTCAGGGGCAGGCCGGCCCCTCCAGGGGTGGAGGAGGCCGGCGAGGATCTCGCCGGTGCCGGGGAACGCGGAGGGGGTGTCCAGCCCTACGGCTTCGGGCGCGCGACCGGGCCGCCATGTGAAGCTGCCGAAGAAGTGGTCCCAGCACGACAGGTCGGAGCCGTAGTGGCCCGCCTCTGAGAGATCGGTGCTGTGGTGCAGGCGGTGCTGCTCGGGACTGGCGAGTACATGGTTGAGCCGGCCGAGGCCCACATCGATGTTGGCGTGGACGAAGTAGCCCTGGGCGGCCACGAAGAGTCCCACCACCAGAAGTGCGGGCCGCGAGAACCCCATGAAGGCGAGGGAGAGTTGGACGAGCCCCTGGGCAAGGACGATGTCGAGCACGTGGTTGACACCGTTGTTGGCGACGTTGACCTTGTCCGGGACGTGATGCACCCCGTGCAGCCTCCAGAGCACCGGGTTTCCGTGGCTCAGCCGGTGCACGAGATAGCTGACCAGTGACCCGACGAGGAGAGCACCTGGAATCTCCACCCAGAGCCGGTGCCCGGGCTCGGGGGGTGCGATCCACCCGACGACAAGGGCGACCAGCCACTGCGCGACACCGCTTCCGGCCATGGTGAGCAGGAAGTAAACGCCGTACCAGCGCCATTCCTCGCGCCGGGGATGCCATTCCCTGGCGTACGGAATAAGCCGTTCGAGAAGGGCCAGATACAGGATGGTCCCGCCGAGAAAAATCGGACTGACCCATTCCGGATTCCAGCCCAGGGACAGGGCTGCGACGCTCACCGAGAACACCGACAGAAGAAGAACGGGGTAAGCGGTGACGGAAAGAATTTCGGCCGTCACATTCCTGCCCGCCCTCTTCTGTACGACAGAAGGTGAATCCGCCGGAATTCCGTCATCGGCGTAACGTCCGCACCCATCACCGGGCGCGCCCTCAGACTCGTACTCGGCCCCGCTCATGCATGACACCCCCACACGGCTGTGACTCAGGAGAGAGGGGAGACGGGCACGTCTTCCCTGGTGAGAGGCCACCGCGATGCGTTGCGGCCTCGGACAACGGGGGCCGCATTCGCATGACGTCCCCGAACCCGGCCCGGTGGCACCGATCGGAGCCAGGACCGAGACCCCCGCCCCGTCGATCCTGCTACGCCAACTTCTCTGTTCTTCCGCCCCCTCAGCTTCCCCCTCCGGGACCGCGCAATCCGGAATACGGGCACCGCGTCCGGCGCACGGCATCCATTGAAACCGCACCTCACCCGCGAAGGGAATAGCACTGGTCCACATTCGCCAATGTGAGCTAATTAGTATGAATATTGCGCACGCTGGAATCGATACGCACTCCCAAAAGTGCCCACCGCGTACGCCGCGGCGCATTCTCCGTCGCACAACGCGCCCCAGGTACATGCACCCGCGACAGCGGTACGGACCGGTAGTGAAGGCACGTCGGCGAGCCCGGCTCCCGCCGGGCGGGAGCCGGGCCAGAGGGTGTTGGCCGCAACCACTGAACGCCCCTGGGCGGCGAGTTACGCGTCGTGAGGATCGGGCACGGCACGATGAGGCTGACCGGCTGGCCGAAGGGCGACCCGCCCGGCCGGGAAGCGGCGCTGACCATTCTGCGCCGGCCGTGGAACACGGAGTGAACCACATCGACACCTCGCACTACCACGCGCGTGACGGGGTGGCGGCCAACGAACTGATCCGCGAGGCGCTGCGTCCCTACCCGGAAGACCTGATGATCGTGACCAAAGTGGGAGCGCTGGTCGAGGGCTCCGATGCCGCCCCGCCCGCCGAGGAGAAGACCGGTCTCGCCCCCGGCAACCTACGCCGTGGCGTCGAGGGGAACCTTCGTACGCTCGGCCTGGATCGCCTGGACGTGGTGAATGTGCGGATGGGCGACCTCGACCGCGCCGGGACGCCTTGGCCGCACTCTGGAGGCCCTCCTCGCGCTGCGCGAGGAGGGCCTGATCCGTCATCTGGGTGTCTCCGACGTCACCGCGGCGGAGTTCGCCGAGGAGGCGGTCAGAATCGCGCCGATCGCCTGCGTCCAGAACCACTACAACCTGTACCGGCGGGATGAGGACCCGAGGTTGAGCCCGGAGGACATCTCCGAGCTCGGTTGACGCACACTCGGTGAGCACCCGGCTCTCAGAGGCGTTCGATGATGGTGACGTCGGCCTGGCCGCCGCCCTCGCACAAGGTCTGGAGGCCGTAGCGGCCGCCGGTGCGTTCCAGTTCGTGCAGGAGGGTCGTCATCAGTTTGGTGCCGGTGGCGCCCAGGGGATGACCGAGTGCGATGGCGCCGCCGTTGACGTCACCTTGTCCGGGTCGGCGCCGGTCTCCTTCAGCCAGGCGAGGACGACCGGCGCAGTGAGAATCCCGAGGCGCATGCTGTCTCACTCCAACTGGCAAAGCCGCAGCTCAGCACGAGATCCACGGTCAACTTCACTCCGACAGGACACACGAAGATACGCGGCGGCTCGGGCTTGCCCCGGTCCCGGTGCAAGCCATGCGTGGCCCGTGGCGAACGAACAGCCGCCGCGGACCACGCATGCGACCCTGCCGGTAGTGCCGGCACGCCGTGAGTCAGCGCCGAGCGTCCTCCGAGGCATCCAGGAGTGGCAGGCCGGCCGCGTACCGGCGCAGGTATCGCGAGGTGGGAGTGTCCGCGCCGGCGACGGTGTCGGGGCTGCCCTGCGCGACCACTGCGCCTCCGTTGGGGCCGGCTCCCGGTCCGAGGTCGATGACCCAGTCCGCGGACGCGGCGACGGGGATGTCGTGTTCGGCCACGACGACGGTGTTGCCGGAGTCGAGCAGCATGTCGAGCGCGTCGACGACCCGCTGGATGTCGGACGGGTGCAGGCCCGAGACGGGTTCATCGAGGATGACGAGGCCGGCCTTGCGGCTCGCCGCGCCGCGCTGGATCGCGGACGCGAGTTTGAGGCGCTGGGCCTCGCCGCCGGACAGCTCGGTGGCGCTCTGGCCGAGTCGGAGGTAGCCGAGCCCGACCCGGTCGAGCGCAGTGAGGGTCTCCGCGAGCTGCCGGGGTTCGGTGAAGACCTCCCCGGCCTCGGCGACGGTCAGGTCCAGCACCTGGTCGACGGACAGCCCCCGGTAGGTGACCTCCAGGGCCTCGGTTCCGTAGCGCCGGCCGTCGCACGTGTCGCACACCACCCACATGTCGGGGAGGAAGTGCATGTCGACGAGCCTGCGGCCGTAGCCGGTGCAGGTCTCGCAGCGGCCGCCGGTGGTGTTGAAGCTGAACCAGGATGCGTCGACGCCGCGTGCGCGTGCCGTATCGGTGGCGGCGAACAGTTTGCGGACGATGTCGAACGCCTTGCTGTACGTGGCCGGGTTGGATCGCGGCGTGCGCCCGAGGGGTTCCTGGTCGACCACGGCGACCCAGCCGAATCCGTCGAGTCCAGTCACCTCGCGCACGGTGTCGGCGGCCGTGCCTTTGAGGGCGGCCGCCGCGCCCGCAGCGAGTGCGCCCAGGACGCTGCTCTTGCCGCTGCCGCTGACCCCGGTCAGGCAGGTGAGCCGCCCGGCAGGGAGGCGCAGCAGCTCCGCGGCCGTGTTGTGAGCGCGCAGGCCGTGCAGTTCCACCCAGTCGGCGTCATCGCGGACCGGACGGGGGGTACGGCGCAGCCGCGGCCCGTTGCCGGCCAGGTAGCGGCCAGTGGCCGAGGTGGGGTTGGCTGCGACCAGGGCGGGTGAGCCAGAGACCAGGACCTCGCCGCCAAGGCGGCCCGCGCCGGGGCCCATATCGACGATCCAGTCGGCTCGGGCGATCAGTTCGGGGTCGTGTTCGACGAGGAGGACGGTGTTGCCGGCTTCGCGCAACTCCAGGGCGATGTCGAGGAGGTGATTCTTGTCCGCCGGGTGCAGCCCGGCGCCGGGTTCGTCCAGGACGAAGATGACGTCGCTCAGCTCGGTGCCGAGCTGAGCGACGAGCCGGGTGCGCTGCAACTCACCGCCGGACAGTGTGGCAGCGCTGCGGGACAGCTGCAGGTGGGCCAGACCGAGCCGGTCCAGGAGGCGGATCCGGCGTCCGAGGTCTTGCAGCAGGGGCTCGCCGACGGTGCGCTGCCGAGTGTCGAGGGAGTCGGCGACGTGCCCAGCCCAGCGGCGGAGCTCGCGTACATCCACGTCCAGCAGCTCGGGGTAGGTCAGGCCGCCGAGACGTACGGACCGGGCGACCCGATCGAATCCGCTGCCGTGGCAGATTCCGCAGGGCTGCTTGCGCATGTACGGGAGGTAGCGCTGCTTGGCGTCGGCCGTCTGAGCGTTGACGAACACCCGTTCCACCTCGGCGAGAGCTCCGCGCAGCGGTTGGCTGGAGGTGTAGGTCGTACGAGCTGTCTCGTTCTTGTTCGGGATGTCGATGGTGGCCTCGACCGCCTCCTCGCCGGTGCCGTACAGGACTTCGTGTTGGAAAGCTGCGGGCAGCGACTGCCAGGGGCGGTCGAGGTCCACGCCGCGTTTGGCGGCGAGTGCGGGGACGAACACGTGCTCCCCGGACCGCCATTTGGCGTACCAGGGGGAGGCGCCTTCGAAGAGGGGGAGGTCCGGGCGGGTGATGACGAGGTCTTCCTGGGCATGCCAGCGTCCGCCGGCGCCGTGGCAGTCCGGGCAGCTGCCTTCGGGGGTGTGGCGGTCGAAGTGCGCAGTGGTCAGGGTGCCGGCGTCCGCGGCCGGGGTCGTGTCCGTGCCGATCCGCGGGAGGCGCGAGTAGAGCAGTCCGAGGTGGCCATCGATCCCGGTGATGGTGGCGATCGTGGAGCGGGGGTTGCGGTTCAGGCGGCGCTGGTCGACCGCGAGTGTGGCGCTGAGGCCGAGGATGCGGTCGACCTTGGGGCGGTTGCGCTGGGTGATGTATTGGCGTACGAACGGCGAAAGGCCCTCCAGATACCGCAGTTGGGCCTCGCTGTGCAGGGTGTCGATGGCGAGTGAGGTCTTGCCACTGCCGCTGACGCCGGTGAAGGCGACGAGGCGGCCTTTGGGGATGCTGACGGACACGTCGCACAGGTTGTTGGTGCGGGCGCCCACGACGTCGATGGTGTCGCGCGTCTTGCCTGCCCCGGCAGCGTGTGGGGCCGGCATGCGCGTGTCTGGTACGGGCGGGGTCACGCCTTGTCCGCCTTCCCGCCGAGCTTGGCGAGGTCGGGGGCGAACACGGCCATCCACTGGGGGTGCAGTCGGTAGAAGACCACGTCGTTTTCCCAGTCGAAGGCGTCGTCGCCATAGAAGTCCCGGAAGTAGGCGAGCAAGTCCGGCCAGTCGGCGGCCTGCTCGCCGTCTCGGGGGTTGAGGACCTCCGCGGTGCCGTGGGTGAACACGCCCAAGTCCTCCCCGCGCATGTGCGCGGCGCTGACGGCGGGCCGGGCGGCGAGGTGCCGGGCCTTGGCGGCGCTGCGCGCAGTGCCGAAGTGCCATTTGCCGTGCAAGAAGTGCCCGTCCACGCCGCTGACCCGCGGCTCGCCCTTTGCCGTCACCGTGGACAGCGCAAGCGTGCACATGCCAGTAAGCACACCGGTGAGCTGCTCGGCGGTGAGCGTGCGCTCGCTGCTGATGATCGATCGTAGGTGCGCCGTGGAGCGGGCGAGCGAGGCGTCGAGAAGGGCTTGGAGCCGGTGGAGATCGTCGGATGTCTCACGCATGAGGGTCCTTGTCTGTTAGTCGTCCCGGCCCGCGCCACCACGACACCGACCGGCGCCCCCACTGTCTCCACAAAACTCGACATCTTCTGTCGTATTTCTTGCCGCGTCCTCTGCACCCTGCCTGGGTTCCCCCATCAGCCCCGCAACCCCCCACGGGGTGGACCACCTACTCAGACAGCACGGCTTGCCGGTCCTCAGCGCCAGAAACACAGCCATGATCGAGGCCGTCACCACGCTCCCGCCCATCGTCGTCGCCGATCTGTTCGACCTCGGACCAGCCCGCTGCAGGACTCGTACATGCCCGCGCTGGACGAGGGGGGCGGTTCGTGGCGGAAAAGCGTTGAGGAAGCGGTCCCGGGTCGAGGTTGTCCGGGATCATGAAGCATGCTCCTGGATGACTGGCACCTCACCCAAGACGTCGACGACTTCCTCACTCAAGCCGGGGACTTCCTGTCCTCGCGCGCCGCCCTGCACAACACGCCGCTGACGGACATCGAGAAGTTGCGGATACAGAGGGCGACCGATCACGACGGGCACGGCGCCGTTTTCGGCCGACTGGAGTCACAGAGCGAAATTCGCGCGATCTTCTATCTCACTCTCCGAGGACGCCTGGGCCTCACGCCTCTCTCCGTCGCGGAAACTGACACCCTCGCTGCGCACCTGGCTGGCCTCGGCTACTCACCCGCCCACGTCATCGCGGACCGCGACACCGCTGGTGCCTTCGCCGAGTCATGGCAGCAGCACACGGGCGCGGCCCCGGAAGGGTTCTGGAGAACGCATCTCTACCGTCTCGGCACGCTCACCCCACCGCAGCCGCGACCGAAAGGCCAGGGGCGCCTCACGGACGGGAAGGACCGTGAGCAAGTCGTGCGCTGGTGCCGTGAATTCTGTGTCGACGTCGGGGAGCAGCGCTCCATCGACTTGATCGACGCCGGTGCATGGGACGACTCTCGTTTCGGCGACAGGCACTTCACGTTCTGGGAAACCCAGGACGGCGCCCCAGTCTCGATGGCAGCCGCGACCTCGGTCATCGGCGGCATGGTTCGGATCGACCCCGTCTATACCCCGGCCCACCTCCGCGGCTGCGGCTACGCGGGAGCTGTGACGGTCGAGGCGAGCAGGGGCGCGCTCGCCTCGGGGGCAACGGACGTTGTCCTGTTCACGGACCCGGACAATCCCACAAGCAACGCGCTTTACCAACGCATTGGCTATGTCCACGTCGCCGACTTCGCCGGGTACAAGTTCTCCTACGGCGCGCCAGAGGCCGGATGAGGGGCATCCTTGAACAACAAATAGAGCATGGATCGCATACCAGCAACGCAAGGCCCCGGTCTCGGGACGAAAAGTCATCGCCGTCGACGGCAAGACACTCCGCGGCTCCCGCACCACCGGGCGGACGGCCACCGCCCTGATCGCCGCCATGACTCACAGCGGGCAGGTTCTCCGAACGACAGATTGACGGCAAGAGCAACGGGATCCCGGCCTTCGCCCCGCTCCTGGACGGCATCGACCTGACCGGTGCCGTCATCACGGCGGACGCCCTGCACGCCCAGCACGACCACGCCGCCTACCTACACGAACGCGGGGCTCACCATCTGGCCGTCCTGAAGCGGAGCCACCCCGCTCTCCATGAGAAGGTCCGCCGCCCGCCCTGGCGTGGCATCCGCCTGGACCACTACGAACGCGGACGGGGCCACCACCGCGACGAGATCCGCCGTCTGAAGACGGCATCGTTCGCCCACCTCGACGGCACGCACGCCAGGTCCTCCAAGTCGTCCGCTCGAGACGTGACCTGGGCCGGGCAAGTTGACGAACGAGCGGATCTACCTGGTCACGAGCCTGCCGCCCGGAGCGGCCGAGGGCAGCGAACTCGCGGCCTGGATCCGAGGCCAATGGCGCATCGAGAACCAGCTGCACCATGTCCGCGACCGCACCTTCCACGAGGACGCCTCGAAGGTCCGCACCCGCAACCTTCCCCGCGTCATGGCCGGCCTACGTAACCTCACCATCGGCACCCATCGCCAAAACGGCCACACCGTCATCGCCGCAGCCCTCCGCCGCACTGCCCGCGACCACTTGCGACCCCTCACCGCCCTCGGACTCACCTGACGAACTCGGACACAAGGACACTCTTCAAAGACCCTGGCCAGCCTCCGGGAACACAGGTCGATGACGGTCGCGAGGTAGAGCGGCCTCGCGCCGTTGACCGGCAGGTAAGTGATGTCGCCGACGTAGTCTTTGCGCAGGATGTCGCGCTCTTCCTCCAGCTAGCGGATCCCACGGGGATTCCGTTGTCCTGGACCATCAGGATTCGAGTGTCTTCGGTGCCCAAAACCCGGGGTCAAGGCTGTGGGGCAAAGACTTCCCCACCGAACATCAGGCGGGGACGGAAAGCGGTGGGCGTATCCATCCTGCGGTGCCCAGCCGATCGCCGCCGCGGGTCGATCGTACGCAGGTCGGAGGGGCAGTCGTAGGGGGTGTGCTGCTCCGATTCGGGGTACGGGGACGGGGCCGACAAGGCTAGTTTCCCCACCGTCGGCGGGAGTGGCCTCGCCGACTCTCGGGGGGGGTGCATGCAGGACACCGTCGAAGCGATCGTTTCCGGGAGGTCCGCACCGACCGCGTTCGCTTCGCCGCCGGTTCCCGACAGCTCCTTCGGCGCACCGGCCCACGCCGAAGGAGCCGTCCTGTTCGACGTCATCGCCACCCGAACGAAGAGCCGCGAAGTCCATATACGTGGAGCATGTGCCGACGCCTGCCGTTGGCCTGGACGAATGCTCGTCGCCGCCATGGCCTGGCTGCTCCCTCTGCAGCACCGTGTGGTCGATCTTCGAGCCGATGCCAGCCTTCGGCTTCCTGACGCCGAAGCCGCGACACCTCATCTGGGAAGAGGCCGCCCGTCCCGGGCTGGTCGAGCACATGCAGGACGACTCGGGCTGGGCACCGGCGCGGGTTTCTCCGCGTACTCGGTGTGGCCTGTGACCGCCTGACCGCGGGCGTGGTTAGGGGGCGGCGGCCCGCCGTTAAGGGGGCTGTCGCGGGCGGGCCTGTCTAGGGTCCGGACTGAAGTGCGCGACCGGCCGAGCGGCGAGGTGACCCGTGACCAACGAAAAGCAGCTTGTCGACTACCTCAAGCGGATGACGACGGACTTGCGGAGCGCCCACCGCAGGATCCGGCAGTTGGAGGACGCGCGGTCGGAGCCGATCGCGATCGTCGGGATGGCCTGCCGCTACCCGGGCGGGGTCACCACCCCCGAGCAGCTCTGGGAACTCGTGCGGGACGGCCGCGACGCGGTGTCGGCCATGCCGGAGGACCGCGGCTGGGACGTCGCGGGTCGGCACGCCCCCGGATCGGATCGGCGCGGCACCTTCGACAGCGCGGAAGGCGCTTTTCTCGACGACGCGGCCAGCTTCGACGCGGGGTTCTTCGGGATCTCGCCCCGGGAAGCGCTCGCGATGGACCCGCAGCACCGGTTGTTGCTGGAAGTGTCCTGGGAGGCGGTGGAGAACGCAGGCCTACCGGCGGAATCGCTGAAGGGCAGCCGCACCGGCGTCTTCAGCGGCCTGATGTACCACGACTACGCCGGCGATCCCACGACCGTTCCCGACGAGCTGGAGGGCTACCTCAGCACGGGGGTCGCGGGCAGTGTGTTGTCAGGGCGGGTGTCGTATGTGTTGGGTCTTGAGGGTCCTGCGGTGACGGTGGATACGGCGTGTTCGTCGTCGTTGGTGGCGTTGCATCTGGCTGTTCAGTCGTTGCGTTCGGGTGAGTGTGATCTGGCGTTGGCGGGTGGGGTGACGGTGATGTCGACTCCGGGTGTGTTTGTGGAGATGTCCCGTCAGGGTGGGTTGGCTGGGGATGGTCGGTGTAAGTCGTTTGCTGAGGGGGCGGATGGTACTGGTTGGGGTGAGGGTGTTGGTGTGTTGGTGGTGGAGCGGTTGTCGGATGCGCGGCGGGCGGGGCGTCGGGTGTTGGCGGTGGTGCGGGGTTCGGC